>JAMCSY010000011.1:0-69696 GCA_023379125.1 Patescibacteria group bacterium
GCTTTAAGAATCGCTCTCAAAAAACAACAACTAGCAGCTGAAGCTGCTAAAAAGGCAGAAACAATCAGCTCTGGCCATGGCAAAGCTTCTACCAAGATGCGTCTAGATATGCAAGAGGGAAACAGTCAAGTGGCCAACCAAATCATGACTGCAGGATAAACTGTGGAGATATGAAGCAAGCTTCTATCTTACATCTCGCTATGCTCGGTGGGCGATACAGGATTTGAACCTGTGACCTTCTCTACGTCAAAGAGACGCTCTACCAACTGAGCTAACCGCCCTTTTAACCCGATAATCATATCATCACTTCACTTCCTTTTCCAGTTGAGTTAATATAAATTTATGACTGAGATGACAGACCAAATCTATCATCGTTTTTCTGCTAATGGCACAATCAGGAGAAGAGATATTATTTTTAATAACTTACTCGGTGGAATTGCCTGGGGGTTAGGTAGCGCTATTGGAGCCACCGTCATATTAGCCTTAATTATTTCCATCTTAAGGCAAATCAATTTAGTACCAGCAATTGGCGGCTTTATCGGAGGAATATTAGATGTTGCCAATAATACTCAGTAAATCCCTTTCTGTTTTAAACAGCCCAGTAACACCCAAAGCGGATAAGTTCTTTGAAGTGTTCCCACAGTAAGCCATGAGGTATTCGTACCCAAAATGAAGCTAGTAATTGCATAACTGAAAAAGACAGATTAAAATAAGCAAGAAGCCTTGATGAAGACTCACCAACTTCGGAGCTTCACATTTGATCGGTGTTTTAAGATCACAAAGTATAATAACAGGGTGGAACCACCGCAATCTCGGTCCCTGAATCAGAAATTTTCTGAGGAGGGGATTTTTAAATTAATAGATTCTGTAAGAAAACAGATTCTTTTAGCAAAAATAATCAAAACATGACAATCAAGCAAGATAAATTAGAAATTATGCGTCATTCGACCGCTCATTTACTGGCTGCAGCAGTGCAGTCACTTTTCCCAAACACAAAATTAGGGATTGGCCCTGTAATTGAAAATGGTTTTTATTATGATTTTGATCTACCAAAAGCAATTACTGAAGCAGATCTGCCCAAAATTGAAGAAAAAATGCGCAAGCTACAAAAGCAAGACTTAAATTTTAGCAAGTCTGAACTGAGCTTGAGTGAAGCGACTAAATTAATGAAGAGTAAAAAGCAAGATTATAAAGTAGAGCTGATCGAACAGATTAAGAAAACTGGTGACACTGCTTTGGCTGATGAAGAAAAAGATATTACCACCTCTCCTAAAACTCCAATAGACAAAGTTAGTTTTTATCAGACTGGAGATTTTATTGATCTTTGCCGTGGTCCTCATATAAATAAAACATCCGAAATTGGACCTTTTAAGCTTCTCTCAGTAGCTGGTGCATACTGGCGTGGCAATGAGAAAAATAAAATGCTAACCAGAATCTACGGAACAGTTTTTGCAACTCAGTCAGATTTAGAAAAATATTTGCAAATGCTTGAAGAAGCTAAAAAAAGAGACCATCGAGTTTTGGGAAAGCAATTAGGCTTGTTTGTTTTCGCTGATTTGGTTGGTAAAGGTCTACCACTACTAACTGCCAAAGGCGCCACTATTAGACGAGAGCTTGAAAGATTTATCGTCGATGAAGAAATTAGGCGGGGCTATTTACATGTTATTACTCCTCCCTTGGCCAAAGTTGACCTATACCGAACTTCAGGACATTACCCTTATTACAAAAACACGATGTATCCACCCATGAAAGTTGATGAGGAAGAGTTGATCTTAAGACCAATGACTTGCCCTCACCATTTTATGCTCTATAAGTCTCAACTAAGAAGTTATCGTGATCTTCCTATCAGATTTGCTGAACTCGCTTCTCAGTTTAGGTATGAAAAAAGTGGGGAATTAACTGGACTCATGAGAGTGAGGATGTTCTGTCTGGCAGACTCACACATCTTTGCCACTACCCAACAAGCTCCACAGGTAATCAACGAGGTATTAGATCTCATTGAATATGTAAATACTGTTTTACATTTGAAAAAAGGCGAAGACTATCGTTACCGTCTTTCTTTAGGCAAAAGAGAAGATAGTAGCAAATATTATAAAGATGATGCTGCTTGGGACAGAGCTGAAGATATCTTAAGGCAAGTTTTGATAAAAAGAGAGGCACCTTTTTATGAAGCAGCAGATGAAGCAGCTTTTTATGGACCAAAAATTGACATTCAGGTTAAAAATGTTTTAGGGAAAGAGGAAACAGCTTTTACTGTTCAATATGATTTTGTGATGCCGAAAAGATTTGACCTCAAATATATTGACGAGGCTGGAAAAGAACAGGAACCAATTGTTATTCACCGCTCTTCTATTGGTGCTTTTGAGCGGACAATGGCCTTTTTGATTGAAAAATATTCTGGGGCTTTTCCAGTCTGGTTATCTCCAGTTCAAATAGTGGTGATCCCAATTACCTCCGATAATAATAGTTTTGCTGAACAGATAAATAGAACGTTACTAGATAGTGGCCTCAGGAGTGAGGTTGATAACAAAACCGGTACTATGCAAGGAAAGATCAGGGAAGCTCAATTACAAAAGATTCCTTATATGTTGATTGTGGGCAGAAGAGAAGAAGAAGCCAAAAAAGTAGCTGTCAGAACCAGAGAAGGCCAAGACTTGGGGGCGATGAAAATTGAAGACTTTATTCAACAAATTAAACAAACAATTGAAAGCAAGGCGCTGATATGATAATATTTGAGCTTGCAAAGCTGAAAAGGAGGATTAAAAATAGTTCGTTTTTATAGGCTTAACGATAGGATTCAGGCACCAACCTTACGTGTTATTGATGATGAGGGTAAACAAATTGGCGTCTTGAGTCGTGAAGAAGCTTTATCGCAAGCTCGTGAGTCTCAACTGGATTTGGTTGAAGTAGCATCTAACGCCAATCCACCTGTTGCTCGTATTACGGATTTTGAAAAGTTTCGTTACCGAGAATCCAAAAAAGAGCAAGCAGCTAAGAAAAACATTAGAGAAGTTGAGTTAAAAGAGGTCTGGATTTCTCCTCGCATCGCTCAACATGATCTTCAGGTTAGGCTAAAAAAGGTTAATGAGTTTTTAAGCGATGGAGATCGAGTTAAGCTAACCGTTAAGTTTAGAGGGAGGGAAATGGCCCACCCTGAAGTAGGTTACAAAGTTGTGCAAAGCGCTTTAGAAATCCTTGGTGAGAACATCAAAATTGAAAGAGAGACAAAATTTGAGGGTCGTAATTTGACTACTATCTTATCTTTAAATAAAAAAATTGCAGAAGCTAGCAAGGAATAAACAGAAAATGAAAAAGTACAAACTGAAAACTAAAAAGACTTTAAGTAAAAAGGTTAAATTAACTAAGTCAGGAAAAATTGTTAGATCACATCAATTAAGATCTGGACATCTACGAAGACATAAAAGCAAGCAGGCCTTAAGACGTCATCAAGTACCAATTACGGTAAGTGGTGAAGCAGCTAAAAAGCTAAAAAGACTTCTAGGTCAAGCTTAATTATTTTGAAAAAGTGGGTAAAAATACTAAAAATTTTAGACAAACTGCTCGGTCTAGATCTGGTAATCAGGGAGCCCAGAATTATGCTAAAATTACCAGAATGCCTTGGCATCAGAAAATCCTAAACTTTGTCAAGGTGCGTGGGAAGAAAGAATATTAGCGTATTGGTTGCCGTTTTAGAAAGGAAACGGTTGAGATGGACGATTCGGCGATTAAGACTAGATAACAGTTATAGGTATATCCAAATCTGTCCAAAAAAATATGCCACGAGTTAAAAGAGGTGTAACCTCTCATCAAAAACATAATAAAATATTTAAATTAACTAAAGGCTTTCAAGGAGGCAGAAGTAAGTTAATCAAACAGGCTAAAGAAGCTTCACTTCATGCTGGACAATATGCTTTTGCTGGTAGAAAACAGCGAAGAAGAAACATGAGAAAGCTTTGGATCACTCAACTAGGTAATGCTTTAACTACTGAAAACATTTCCTATTCTCAATTTATTCATCAGCTCAAGATTAAGAACATCTTACTTGATAGAAAAATTTTAGCAGAACTCGCAGTTAAGGATCCACAAATTTTTAAACAAATCGTTGCTGAGACTAAATAGTTGTGTGATATCCTAAAGATAGGATGTTACTCTACCGAGCCTTTATCCATCATCGTCAGTTTAGATATCTTGGTGCGCTGTATCTACACTCATTAATTTACCTTTTTGCAACATCGATATTTGCTGTCTTTAGCAGTATTTATGTTTTTCAAATCTTTCGCGGTTTAGGACTTCTCACTAACCAATCACTAGCCTTAACAGCCACTTTTTTTGCAATATATTTTTTAGTCCATGCCCTTGCTACAGCACCTGCCCTATGGTTTATCAACCGTAAAGGACTTCGATTTTCAGTATTTTGGGGTAACATGTTTTTAATTGCCTATTTTGTTTTGCTCTCGCTCAGCAAACTAGATCCATTTCTACTTATTATTGCTGCTTTAGCGGGAGGGATCCAAGTGGGTCTATATTGGACCGCTTATCATATGTTTTTTTCAGAATTAACTGATGATCAAAAACAAGGCAAAGAAATTGCTTTAGGTTCATCCTTATCCACAGTTGCTGCCATCGGTGGTCCTGCCTTTGGGGGGTTAATTATTGCCTACCTGGGATTTAATGCCATTTTTATCGTTATGACCATACTAATAATCTTGGCAAACTTTCCTCTACGTTACTTACCAAAAACTAAAGATCAAGTTAATTTTGATGTACTGGCCATTATCGAGGCCTTATCCCCAAAGAAGGAAAAAAGAAGTTATTTGGCTCTTTTTGGGGTAGCAGCAGTGGATTGCTCAAACATTTTCTGGCCAATTTATGTCTTACCAATTCTGGCTGGATTTATTGGTATCGGTTTAATGGGATCTTTGGCTACCTTTTCTGCAACAATCGGTGCAGTACTTGTAGGCTTACTGATTGATAAGTTTGGGCCAAAGAAAGTATCACGAATCTTCTCACCACTAGATAGTATCCTTTGGGCAACCAGAACCCTGGTCAGTTTACCTGTCCATGTATATGGTATTGTGACTGCTCAGGCTTTAACCGTGGCTGGACAATATGGCTGCATTAACGCGGCAATCTATGAAAGAGCTAGACATAAAAACATTGCAGCTTTTATTGTGCAACGAGAAGTTGGTTTATCAATTAGTTATTTTCTATTCTTAATGCTCACAGGAATCTTACTCTGGTTTGGAATGCCTCTAGTTTTTATCTTTCTCATCTCTGCCTTGGCTGCTTTACTTCCCACGCTTTACCCAAAATCTGATAATACATAAATTCCGCTCGAGTTTTGAGTCTCCACCACCAAGCATTGGGGTGACATTGGTATAGCGCGTGTAGCTGATTAGCAGATTTTTGAACTTCTTTTATCAGCTTTTGGTACTCAGCTGGCTGTCTGGCAGCCAGCTCCTCTACAAAACTATCTGAAATTGCACACGTTTTGGGAGTATCTACTCTGACATATAAACCTGGACTTACTTCTCTAATCAACATATCCGATAACTTTAAATCTCACACGAACACTGATGTCTGATAAGTTTATCACTCCTTTTGCTTTTCAACAATCTGGCTTTAGCAAAAATCTCATGTTAGAATTGACCATGGGATGCAAAGCTTCTTGCTTACAGAAATGGAAAATAAATTAAACGAGCTAAAGGCAGACCATTTGCAACAAATTAAAAGAGCCCAAACTCTTCAGGAGTTGGATGATATTTTTCTAAAGTTATTTGGCAAAAATGGCCAGATTACTCTAGTCCCTAAGGACTTTCCTAGTTTACCTAAAGAGGAGTTGAAAACTATCGCTCCTTTATTTAACCAAGTCAAAAATAACTTAGAACAAGCAATCAAGGAACAGCGATCAGCAGTAAGAGAAAAAAGTTATCAAAAATTAAACGAGGAAGCTTTGGACATTCAACCAGTAGCCTTGCAGCAAAGGTCGGGTTTTATACACCCAGTGATCAAAATAGAAAATGAGATCATTGAGTTGTTTGAAAAACTTGGCTTTTTTAGATTTGAAGCTCCGCAAATTGATTCAGATCAGTATAACTTTGAGTTGCTAAATATACCTGCGGGCCACCCAGCTCGGGATTTATGGGATACTTTATATATTGACTCACAAAAATACGGCATCAATCCTGGACAACTGCTTTTAAGAACACACACCTCTAATGCCCAAGTCAGAGTGATGGAAAAAGTTAAACCTCCTTTTCGAGCCATGATTATCGATCGTTGTTTTCGCTACGAAAATATTGATCCGCGGCATGAACACACTTTGGAGCAATTTGAAGTGGTCTTAGTGGAAAAGGGCTTAAGTATGGCTAACTTACAATATCTATCCGAATACTTCCTAAAGAATATTTTTGGCCAAGATATTAAAGTCAGGATGAGACCTAAATATTACCCCTTTGTGGAGCCAGGAGTAGGTGTAGATGGGGAGTGTATTTTTTGCTATGGAAAAGGCTGTAAAATTTGTGGCGAAGGTTGGTTAGAACTAGCCGGTGCTGGCATGATCCATCCAAAAGTTCTAAAAAATGGTGGCATTAATCCTCAAGAGTTTTCTGGTATTGCCTGGGGTTTTGGTCCAGAAAGAATGGCTATGCTCAAATATGGTCTTGCTGATATTAGGATATTTAATAGTGGCAATTTAACTGAATTGGAGAAAATTAAATAATGAAAGTTTCTATTAGCTGGTTAAAGGAATTGGTCAAACTTGATAACTCTATCCAGCAAGTTGAGCACCTACTACCCTTAAGAACTATTGGAACCAAAGAAATCGACGAGAATTTTTTTGAGCTGGATATGAAAGGCTATAACCGCAGTGATCTACTGTCCATGCGTGGAGTTGCTTATGAAATCGCCGCTATCACCGATGCCACAGTTACCTTTAGCGAGACTTTGGACCAAGATTTTATCTGGTCAAACAAAAATTTACCACAAGTTAATGTTGAGGTTTTAGACCCTGACTTAGTCCCTGTCTACGCCATTGCCAAGATTGAGGGTCTTGAGGTACAAAACACTCCATCCAATTCAGACTCCGCTAAACAACTTACAGATTGTGGAATGAGGGCAATTAATAATGTGGTAGATGTGACAAATCTAGTGATGCTGGAATATGGCCAACCTTTACATGCTTTTGATGCTAAGTCAGTCCAGGATGAAAAAATTATTGTCCGTCTAGCCCATCCTCAAGAAAAATTGACTACCCTTGATCATAAAGAAAGAGTCCTGGAAAAAACTGATCTTTTGATTTGTGACCCAGCTAAAGCTTTGGGAGTAGCAGGAGTGATGGGGGGAGCAAATAGTGAGATTTCAGATTCACCATGCACAATTTTGCTTGAGGCAGCCATTTTTGATCCAGTGAAGATTAGGCAAACCTCGCAAAGACTTGGCCTACCATCTGAAGCCAGCAAAAGATTTCAGCATGGTTTAACTAAAACCAGATTACTTCAAGCTTTAGATGAAGCTATTAGGCAATATCAGGATCTAGGTGGTAGACTGACTGCTTTAGCCATTGTTTCTAATTATGAGGACCAGGTTAAACAAGTACATTTGTCCCAGGCAAAAACTAACTCTCTAATTGGAGTAGTCATAACCAGTCAGCAGATCGAAGATTATTTAGCAAAATTACATTTTAAACTAAAAGTAACTTCAGCAGGTAATTGGGAAGTTAATGTACCTTATTGGAGATTAGATATCGAGATCGAGGAGGATTTAGTTGAGGAGGTAGCCAGAATGTATGGGTATGAAAATATTCCAGCTCAGCATCTACCTAATTTAAAACTTAACACTTTAGATCAGACTGATTTAAGAAAAATTGATCAGCTAAAACAAGAGACTGTGACACAGGGTTTAACAGAAATTATGACTTATTCATATTTTACCAGTGAGGTAATTAATAATCTCCACATTAATCAAGACAGTTTGGTCAAAATTGCTAACCCCATGTCTGCCCAAACAGAATATTTAAGAACAAGACTTTGGCCAAATTTATTGGAAAAAGCTGCAGAAAATTTAAAAGAAAGAGACAGTTTAGCCATTTTTGAAATTGGTAAAACATACCATCCACAAAACCAGGGTGTACCCAAAGAGAAAAAAACTTTAGGGATTTTACTGGTTAACCAAACAAATAACCCCTTGGCTGAACTAATCACCATTATCAAACAAATTCCCAGCTTAGTTGATCTTACGGTTGAGCAGATTAGTGCAGATAAGAATTTTCATCCCCAGCGCTACTTACAAATTAAAAATAATAGGGGAGAGGTGATTGGTCTGGCTGGAGAAATTCATCCCAGAGTAGTTAATCAGTTTGGAGCTGAAAAACGAATTGCAATTATGGAAATTTCTTTAGATGATTAACTAGCCTTTCGAACTGGATCAGAGCTACTAGAGCCTTGAGAATCTTCCTGAAAAGCTTTGCCTGATAAAACCGGGTCCAGAATATCATCAAGCTTTCTTCGGTCAGTTACTTCTCTAAATCCATGACGTCCAACTCTGACAGTTTTTTTACTAGTCTCTTGTGTAATTTCATCATAAATCTCTTTATGGTCAGACTCTAGTCGATCGTAGAATCCACTAAGTGCTTCTTTGTATTCCGCTTCAGTTCTCAATTTACCTGTTACATACCTGGCTGCAATATTCTGTAGTTGTAAGAATGCTACTTGTCTTGCAGTTAGCTCTCCGCTTTCTATTTTCTGCAAGTTACTATTAATGAATCTGCGAGCCAATACTACTCTTTCATCGTCGGACCCAGTAATTATTGTAGAATCCATGGGGTGTGACTTTGCTTCTGGGCTCATAGTTTGGATAATTATACTACCTTAAATTTAGTTGTCAATTAAAATTTTGTAAGAAACTATCAACAGTCCAGATAACGATTTTTATAAGCTTGCGCAGACTAAAAACCTGCGGTTTTCTCAGCTTATTCAAGCTTTCAACCGCTTCATCACTAATTCAGCAAAAAGCTTGAAACCTTGCTTCGTCTACATCACCTGCACTAAAAAGTGTGGGGTTTTAACGAAGCGGTTATAAAGCCACTGTTACTCCAATCGAGGTTGTAAATGTTGCTCCAACATTATCTTCTAGAGTTGCTGAAATGGTGTGTGAACTATGGTCTCCCTGAGGAAATTCAATATGCAAAGCATAAGGTTCAGCTGTTTGCGTTGATTTTTGAGCTCCGTCAACTGTCCAAGTTACTTTTTTCACCCCGTTGGGAGAATTGACTGAGGCCAGCACGTCAAAAACCCTGGGGACATTGGCACCATTACCTACATTCACAATCTGAATTGCTCCACCACTACCAGCGGAAAAACCTGGAATATTTGAACAACCCATTCCCATACCTACAAACAGCGGATTTGCTGCTGTTAACACCCATTGATCGATTCCTGCTTGCCAAGTGTTAGCTCCAGTTGGATCGTTCTCTTGGAGCACAATCACATCCTTTTGATCTCCAGGTTCACCATCTCCAGCTAGACGATGAGGATTATTTTGGCAAACTTTTTTGTTTTGATAGGCAGGAGACTGAGCAGTTGGTTCGGTACCTTTAATAAAATATTCCTTGCGAGTAGGTGATCCATCATGCGGTAATCCTCCCATTAATCCGTCAATATCCATTGATACCACATCATCAGGTTGGTTAAACTGCTCGTCTGGTTTACCATCCAGCACAGCTGTCATAATATCATGCCAGATTGGAGATGCCCCAGTGATACCGGAAGAAATCTGCTGATTCATTGGCTCATTATCATTATTACCCACCCAAACTCCAACTACATAAGAGGGAGTATAACCAAAGGCCCAATTGTCTTTTTTCTCATCAGTAGTCCCAGTCTTGGCAGCCACGGTGTGATTTTTAATTACCAACACTGAATTAGGACCAAACTCAGCTGTTCTGGCACCATTATCAGACAATATATTAGAAATAATATAGGTAATACCAGAATCCAAAATTTTCTGTCCCAGGGAGGGTTTATATTCATAAAGCACTTTGCCACTAGCATCAGTTACCTTCAAAATGGAGATAGGATCTTGCTTGACACCTTGGTCGGCCAATACTTGATAAACAGAGACCAAATCCAATAGCTTGACCTCTCTACCTCCCAGTGTCAAAGACAAACCCACTTGATTGACAGTTTGATCAGTCGGCTCCCAGGTTGACAAACCCATTCGATAACCTAAGTCCAGATCATCTTTGATTCCCACCATCGCTAACATCTTGACTGCAGGGATATTAAAGGAGTTAGCTAGAGCATAACGCACTTGGACTGGACCATGGAATTGCCCATCATAATTAACCGGTACATAAGCGGGATTACCTGCCCCCCCAGGAAATTCAGTTTTGACATCCATTAGAACTGTGGCGGCAGTATAACCTTTTTCTAAAGCTAGAGAGTAGGTGATTGGTTTGGTTGCCGAACCAGGTTGCCTTTCGTTAATGGCCACATTAACATTAGGTTCAAAAGTACAAGAAACTCCTTCTGTACAACCAGCTGGCTCTGATTGACCAAAATAGTCTTTTGAACCAACCATGGATAAAATTTCTCCAGTTTTTGCATCAAGTACCACAGCAGCACCATTACCAACATCATATTTAGTCAAGCCATCAATTTGATCTTTGACTATTTGCTCAGCCTTTTGCTGAATTCCATAATCAAGGGTAGTAGTCACCTTTAAGCCACCTTGTTCCACCATCTTGTCCCCAAACTGCTCAATTAGTTTCTGCTTAACATACAGCACAAAATGAGGAGCTTTAAAGCCTAGCTCGTTTTGTGAAGTACGATATGTTAGTTGTTCATTATAAGCATCATCTGCTTGCTTTTGTGTGATATAGCCATTGGCTACCATTGCACTTAGCACCTCTTTTTGCCTCACCTTGGCCAGCTCTGGATGTGTTCCATATGGAGAATAAACAGACGGCAACTGAGGTAGACCAGCTAGTAAAGAAGATTGAGCTAAATCTAAATCTTTGGCATGAATACCAAAATAGAGATTAGCTGCTGCTTCAATACCATAGGCTGTTCCACCATAAGGAATCTCGTTAAGGTACATTTCCAAAATTTGATCTTTACTGTAAACTCGTTCTACTTGGATAGCTAAGATAAACTCTTTAATCTTGCGCACTAAAGTCTGTTCATTACCCAGTAAGGCATTTTTGACAAGTTGTTGAGTCAGTGTGGAGCCACCACCTTCAACTTGACGATGTAACACTAAATCAAATAAAGCACGAGCTATGCCGGTAATTGAAAATCCACCATGCTGGTAAAAGTTTTTGTCCTCGATGGCAATTGTTGCCTGTTTAATGCTATCTGGCATATCAGCTAACTTAACTGGAGTTCGATTCTGATTTTGGAAAATATCGTACAGCAGCTCACCATTACGATCGTAGATTTTTGTGGACTGTGCTACATTGCGATTACTTAATTGATCAGGGGAGGGAACTTGAGTAGCAAAATAAACTATCCCCGCAATAGTTATCAGAATAATGCCTAAAATTAATACCAAGATTACTGTGGAAAGTTTGGACAAAATTTTAGCTTTATCCAAAGAGTGATCAGATATCCGTCTGAGTCTGCGAAAAGGCATATCACCACTTAGTATAGCAGCAAGAAGGTTCAGCCTCAAGTAAAACTATGATCTAGCTATAAATAGAAAAACTATCTTTGCCCAATAGAGTGACTCAAGGTCGTTGAAAGATCGCTACAAACATTGGAATCTTTCTGATTGCTCCTTCAATGACATCAGAGCCCGCTTGCTCTTGTAGACTAATTAATTTGAATCGTTTATATACAGTTAACAACTCATCTTTGGAATATTGTTTTTCAAACTCACCGGTTCGTGGGAAAATACAGCTGTTTGGTTCAGGCCCAGGACTAGTTCTGACAAGATCTGTCGTCCCAACTCCATAAAAAAGATAACAACCACCCGGCAGAAGTTTTGTATAAGATTGTTCAATAACCTGTGATCTACCGGGTTGGGGAATACAAATTGTTACATTACTGTCAATGATTGCTTGGAAGCTATGTTCTGCAAAAGGCCATTTGTTAGTTATGTCCAGTTGAACAAAAGTTACCTGAGCATTTGCCAAAGCAGCTCTTTGTCTGGCTACTGATAAACTACCTTCTTCAATAAAATCCACACCTGTTACTTGAAATCCTAACATAGCCAAACCAATACTATTTCTGCCTTTACCACAGCCTAAGTCAAGAACATGAGTTTTCTCTGGCATAAATCCCTGAGCAATTAAGAAATTAGCAAACTCTACAACACAATTTGAAGGTGTTTCTGAATGGATCTTAGTAAAAGTACCTCCAGCAGTATGTTCTTCCTGCCAAACTTCTTTTTGGGGCCTCATGGCAGAAATTATACTACGAGATTAGTTTTGGATAATTTATTGTCCTGAGGGTAGGAGTTGAACCTACTTAAAACGGTTTTACAGACCGTCGCCTCAGCCGTTCAGCCACCTCAGGTATCTTCACAATTTTAGGATCTCTGATCGCAAAAGGCAAGCCTAGTGCTAGTCAATAACAATCTCCCATACTTACCAATTTCATACATAGACTCAATTGACTCGCAAGAGGATATCTCATACTATTTAAGAGGAAGCTAAATCTGCTCATGGACTTCAGAAAAATCTTTAATTCTCCGGTGCAATTAGAAAGTGGTTTTACCCTTGTTGAATTACTCACAGTCATTACAATCATTGCTGTTTTAGGAATTGCAGGAGCACTGGTTTATAACTCAACTCAACAGAAGGTTAGAGATGCCAAACGAGCCTCTGAGATCAAAACAATTGCCTCAGCTGTAGCCACTTCTAAAAATTTCACAACCAATTCTTATCTTTATGCGGCCACTGACGAAAATAAAGATTTCCAAAGTGGAGTACCTGATGACCCTAATGCCTCTCGACATTACTGTATGTCAGTTAGCACTACCAATTTTGACCCTCCGAGTGTTTGTGGTAGTAACTGGAGTACTGGCTGCCCAACCACATCTCAGTGTGGTGGAGCAACTTATGTTGATTTACCAACTGCTCTAAATAGTCTGGCAAAAACTAGCCCAGCAGTTTTATCCTGGACTATTTGTGCCTCTTTGGAAAATAGTAGTACTCCTTATTGTTTAAGCAACTATACCCTGGGAGGGGATGATCTAAAACCTGTCATTTACCTCTATCCTCCACAAGAAGAAAATATCACAGTTAAACTAAACTATTTAGGAGCGATCGTCACTAGCACACCGCTTTACGATACTGCTATTCCCGGTTGGTCAGTTAAAGCTACTCCTGATGGTAAAATTACTGATCCAGTAACAGGTAAAAGTTATCAGTACATTTATTGGGAAGGCAAGCCTTTAAGCACAAGTTATGATTTGACAACAGGTTTTGTAGTTCCAGGCAATGAGTCTGCTCAATTTCTAACTGACGAACTACGTAAAATAGGTTTAAATGATGATGAGTCGCAGGAGTTTATGTCTTTTTGGTTACCAAGGATTCAGGGCAATAAGTATAATCTGATTCATTTTGCTTCAACTGAATATACCAGTCGTGCCCAGTTGAATGTTGAACCACAACCAGAAAGCCTACTCAGAGTCTTTATGGTTATCAAACCATTAGAACAAACTTCTACCATTACTCCCCAGACATTTACCAAGTTTCAAAGAAAAGGTTTCACCGTGGTAGAATGGGGAGGCACGATAGTTTCACCATTTTAACTGCGGGTGCTATGATATTTTGGCATGACTGACAGCCCGGATACTCAAGAAAACAATTCTCAAAAACGTATTACTACAACTCGTCGAAAATTGTTAGTTGCGACAGCAGCTGCTACACCGACTCTTTTGGCTGCTGGTAATTTAGTGAAAGCTTTTGTCCAGGAGGCAAATAAAGCAAATACTCCGTATAAAGCACCAACAAAAAATCCTCCCACTGCCACGCCAGCTACTCATACTCAATCAGAAAGAGTGATTGCAACAACCCCAACTGTCTCTGCTAATATTACAGAAAAAGCACCTATGGAGAATCCCTTGCAGCAGGTGCTTAAATTGCCTCTAGAATCTAGTGAGAGACAAAGCGCAGAGGCAGATATTGTGACCAAGGCGCAAAGCTTGCAGCAAATCGATCAAGCTTTGTGGGTTGTTAATAATATGAATTTAAGAGCTCAATTAATCGAAAAAAGGTATCAACTAAGATCACAACGCAAGGATAATCTAAAACCTCTAAATCAAGCAGAAACTAAATGGGCCCTAGACCACGAACTTCACCCAGAAGATATTGCAATTGCCCAAGAAGCCTACACTAAGGCCAGCACAATTATTGCCAACTTACTGACTGATAAAAGTCACCCTTTTCGGCCTGACATTGATCTACAAATCCAAAGAGGCAGACTACCTCAATCTTCTCAACAACTCCTCTTAGCCCAACAAATGATGATCAATAGTGGTGGTATGGCTACTTTGTTATCCACAGAAACTGGAGTGGGCAAACAATTCCAGATTCACAAAGCAGGAGAAAGTAGGATTGTTTCCGTGGCTTTAAGCAATATTGGCCAAACTCCAGCCATCCAGGTAAACAAGCTTTATAGTGAAGAGAAAAAGCAATCTCAATATCAACAAATGGCTGATATTTTTCAGCACACCACAGGTTTAGTAATTTCATCTGAGCAAATTCCTGGATCTGGAGGTCAAGCTCCTGGGGACATAAGTGGGGGAGCAGTTTCCGTGCAAATGTTACCAGACTCGATATTGGATATTGAGCAAGATGTTTACCGGGCTACTGGAAAATACTTGAATTGGGCAGACCCAGTAGAGAGTGTGGCTCTGGCTTATATTTTCTTAGCCAAGGGCTGGTTGGTTGGACAAGGAGCTCGCTTTGGGTATTGGCGGGGGACAGTCATAGACCCAAAACAGGGTAACGATGTGGCAGAGGCAATGCGTCAAGATGCTCTAGCTAAGTGGAATCAAGATCAACAGCAACAAAAGAAAATACTCGACGCTGCAAATAGCTACTATGCGAAGATTATCGCACTTAATATTTCTAGTTACTGATAAGCCCGAGCTTGTAATCTAAATAATGAAGCATATTTACCATTAAGTTTCATTAACTGCTCATGATTACCAGACTCTGTAATCTTGCCTTTATCTATCACATAAATCCGATCTGCATTTCTGACAGTAGAGAAACGATGGGAAATAATAATGACACTTTTCTCGCGAGAGAGTTTTTCCACTCGACTAAAAATTTCTGCTTCTGCCTTAGCATCAATTGCTGATGTAGGCTCATCTAAAACCAAAACAGGAGCATTTCTCAAAAAAGCTCTGGCTAAGGCAATCCTTTGCCATTGCCCAGTAGAAAGTTCAGCACCTTTTTCCCAATTTCTACCTAACATTTGCTGATAACCAGCGTCTAACTTTGAAATCATCTCATGAGCCCCAGCAGAAGTAGCAGCAGTAATAATTTCTGGTAGTTCAATATGGCGATGGATATCACCAAAATTAATATTTTCTTCAACAGTATGCTCGTACCTGTTAAAATCTTGAAACAGTACTCCTACATTTTGATACCAACTTTCCAAGTTAATTTCTTTCAGGTTTTGACCATTAATCAGAATCTCACCTTGAGAAACATCATAAAAGCGGGTTAGCAGCTTTATGGCAGTAGTTTTTCCAGCTCCGTTTTCTCCCACAAAAGCAATCTTTTCTCCAGGCTTAATTACTAAAGAAAAATCTTTTAGTGAGTTCTTTTTGCTATCCGGATAAGTAAAGTCAACATTTCTAAACTCAATTAAGGGAGCTTTCTTCAAGCGAGGCAAAATTGTTGCATGAGGATCAGAGGTAATAATCGGCTCTGTATCCAAGACATCAAAAATGCTTTGAATATACAGACTGCTTTCATAGATATCGTTTAAATTCCGAAACAGCCCACCTAAAGAATTTTGAAAATTACCAATTATTCCACCGTAAAAACCAATATCACCAACTGTGAGTTTTTTCACTAAGACTTGTACTATGACATAAAATTGAATCCCGATTAAAACTCCAGCTGATAAAATTCCGAATAAAGCACTTGATAGGTACTCCTTTTTGGCAATCTGGGTATTTTCCCGATAAAATTTTTCTTGAGTTTCTTTAATCTCTTTCAAAAACTTATCCGCCAGCTTAAACAGTTTAATCTCTTTGATCCAATGGCTGCTCTGTAAAATATAGGACAGGTAAAAAAAGCGTTTTCTTTCCGGTGTGTTTTTACTCCAGATTCCCCAAGATAACTTGGAGTGATAAGTTTGCTGGATAAACTCGGGCACAGCAATCGCTAAAATTAGGGGGATCAGTAACCAGTTTAGCCTAGCTACAATCCCCAACGTGACACCAATTTGAATTACTCCTTGCATCACTAACAAAGCACTGTCCACAACCCGTGGGGGACGAAAATTCGCACTGTCGCGAACCTTGTCTAGCAAGTCATTAAAATCACTGTTTTCAAAGTACTGCACATCTAAGTGCGCAGTCTTTTTATATAAAACTTGATTTAAATAAATGGGGAACTTGGTCCACAGCAGGCGATGGACAAAATTTTGAGTATTAAAAGCTAGATCAGAAATAAAATATACTGCTAAACTTAAGCCTAGTAGTAAATAAAGCTGGTTCCAATTAATCGCTGATTGATTTAAAGCACTCACCACAAAATTAATAATTAGCTTGGCGATATAAGCATTTAAAAAAGGAGTCACTGACGGGACAAGTACGACTACTGCCGAACCAATAAACATCCGCCGGTCAACCTGCCAAGTCAATTTAAGCAGTCTAAAAGTGGTAATAAAAGTATCTTTAAATTGAGCTGTTTTATTAATATTTCCTGTTTTTTCCATAATTTATAAGCTTCCCCAGACTGAAAAGTCCGGGGTTTTTCTCTGGCTAGCTTTCAAGCGCTTCGCTACCCGTTTGCCGGTAAAGCTTGAAGCCTACTTCGTCTACATCCACGAGCTGAGAGCTCGTGGTTTTGACGAAGCGGTTATAATCATACCAAATATATCCCAAAATTAATTCCAAAACAGTCTGTGATTATAAGCATTTTTAGGATATAATCATAAACATGACTACTGATGAGAAGCTGAGCTTGATTACTAGAAATTTGGAGGAAGTTTTAACAACTGACGAGTTGAGGAAACTATTAGAGTCAGGTACCCCTCTAAAACACTACATCGGCTTTGAAATCTCTGGTAAGATCCATGTTGGCCAGGGGATTTTAAGCATGATGGTGATAAAAAATCTCCAAGAGGCAGGAGTAGATATTACAGTCTATTTAGCTGATTGGCACACCTGGCTTAATAAAAAACTAGATGGTAATTTGTCCACTGCTTCTAAAATGGCCTTGCAATATTTTGCCGAAGCAATGAAAGCTTGCGCTCTGGTAGTTGGTGCAGATCCAGAAAAAATAAAGTTCCTTTTAGGAAGCGAATTTTATAAGGCGAAAGGTCTAGATTATTGGTCCACAGTTATCAGAGTATCAAAAGAAACAACTCTCGCTAGAATGCTCAGATCTACCACGATTATGGGAAAAAAGGAAGAAGATATTACTGATTCAGCAATGTTGATCTATCCAGCGATGCAGTCAGCAGATATCTTCACGATGGGCGTTAATTTAGCACATTCTGGGACAGATCAACGGAATGTACATGTAATTGCTCGAGAAAATGCGGTTAAGCTAGGTTTTGATAAACCAATTGCCCTACATCAACATTTACTCTTAAGTCTATCCAAACCTGATGTTTGGCCCATCCCAGAGGGGGACAGAGAAGAATTAGCTCAGTCCATGAAAATGAGCAAGAGCAAACCCGATAGTGCCATTTTTATTCACGATAATCCAGATGAAATCAGAAGAAAGATTAAAGAGGCTTTTGCTCCAGAAGCAGAGGCTAAATATAATCCTATTTTGGATTGGACTAAATATTTAGTTTTTGGGTTACAAAGCGAGTTTACTATTAAAAGAGCGGAGCAATATGGTGGTAATGTTACTTATTCTTCATATGAGCAGCTTGAAAAGGACTACCAGCAAAAGAAACTTTATCCACTGGATTTAAAGAATGCTTTGGCTGAGTGGTTGATTAAAAAATTGGAGCCAGCCAGAACTTATTTTGAGGACCCTCAAAGACAACAAGCTTTAGCAGAAATAGAAAAGTTAACTTTGACGAAGCGATATAATATTAAAAATGGATGATTTAGTCAGAAAATATCGTTGGGTCTGGATTATTTTAACCATTGTTGGCACTGTTGCCATCTTAATTTTTTCACTCTTACCACTTTTCTCAGCCTACTAGTAAAAGTATAATGCCCTCATGCAGCTTGATACACCTCTTTCTGCCTTAATGGGCATTGGTCCAATTTTACTATCTAGGTTAAAAAAACTAAACCTTAATACTGTTGAAGATTTATTGAATTATTATCCCTTCCGCTATGAAGACTACTCACACATTTCTAGTGTGATGCAAGCCCAAAGTGGAGAAAAATTAACTTTATCAGGAGAGGTTTGGTCAATTGGTAATACTTATACTAAATTCAGAAAAGTCTTAACTAAAGCAATTTTTAATGATGGCAGCGGACCAATTGAGATCATTTGGTTTAACCAACCTTGGCTTATCAAAAGTATTACAAGTGGTGATAAACTGCAGATTTCTGGCAAAATCAAGAAAACTCGCTCGAAAATCCAAATTATTTCACCACAGTGGGAAAAACTTCAAGCTTTTTCCAATCAACAATATAATATCCACACAGGTAGGTTAGTTCCAGTTTATTCAGAAACTTATGGTCTAACTTCAAAGTGGCTAAGAGCCAAAATTTCTCAACTTTTACCCAATATGTTACCAAAAATAATAGATTACCTGTCAGAAGAAGTAAGACAAGACATGCTAAGTCTGCCTGAAGCAATTACCCAAATACATTTTCCTGCTAATCTAGATGAAGCAAAGAATGCTTACCAGAGACTTGCTTTTGACGAACTATTCCTGATTCAACTTGCTACTCTCCGACAGAAAGCCAGTTGGCAAAACAAAACAACCACTTACCCAATTGAAATTAACTCTGTAAAACTAGATCAATTTATCAATGATCTACCCTTTAGATTAACTAACGCTCAGCTGCGCGTGATCAAAGAAATTAGCCATGACCTAAGTCAGGGTACGCCAATGAATCGTTTAGTGCAAGGAGAGGTAGGGTCGGGCAAGACCGTCGTGGCCGCCGCTATCATATTTTTAACCTACCTAAGTGGACTCGGCTCAGTGGTGATGGCCCCTACAGAAATTCTAGCTTTCCAGCATTATCAAACTTTAGACAAGCTATTAGGCCCATATGGGATCCAAATTGGTTTGTATACAGGTAGTAAGAAGTTTACCAAGCAAAACATTAAACCAGAAGTAATCGTCGGTACACATGCTTTACTCTCCGATCAACTGAGCCTAGCAAATATCGGCTTGGCAGTAATTGACGAGCAGCAGCGGTTTGGTGTTGAGCAAAGAACAAAACTCCGACATAAGGCAAAAGTTCCACATTTTTTAACAATGACCGCTACACCAATACCACGTACAGTCGCCTTGACGCTTTATGGTGATTTGGATTTGTCAGTGATTGATGAACTACCAAAGGGTAGAAAAGTTGTTCGAACATATTATGTACCCGAAAGCAAAAGAGCCGATTCTTATCGGTTTATTGAAAATGAGGTAAAAAATGGTTCACAAGTATATATCATTACTCCACTTATTGAGCAGTCAGAAACACTTCTTTCAGCTAAGGCTGCTAAAGTTGAGTTTGAAAGATTAAGCAAAGACATTTTTCCCAAGCTACGACTTGGCTTATTACATGGTCGGCTAAAATCCAAAGAGAAGGAAAAAGTGATCGCTGATTTTAAATTGCATAATATCGACATTCTTGTGTCAACATCTGTTGTGGAAGTAGGGGTTGATGTTCCTAATGCAACAGTCATGGCAATCGAAGGTGCGGACAGGTTTGGACTTGCCCAATTACACCAGCTTCGCGGCAGAGTAGGGAGAGGTGAAAAAGAATCGTTTGCTTTCTTGTTCGCTGAGGATAGTACTTACCCAGCAATTTCCCGCTTAAAAAACCTGGAGAAAATTCACGACGGTCTACAACTATCAGAGTTAGATTTGCAAATTCGCGGCAGTGGGCAAATCTACGGGACAATGCAAAGTGGTAGTTGGGAGTTAAAAATCGCTTCTTTGACTGATCTAAATTTGCTAGAGAAAACGCGCAATTTTGCGCAAAAAATCTTGCAAGCAAGCCCCAATCTTGACAAATACCCTCAACTTAAGGCAAAATTGACCAAGACTTTAGCAGAAGTTATGCCTGATTAACTATTTTATCAGGATAGAAAAGTTGCATATAGAATTAATAAATAAGGAGGTCTCGGTGATGGACGATCCGGCGGTGAACATTTTTTAAGCTGCAGGAAGATATGTCCGGATCCGTCCAAATCTAGGTGTCTCAAGAACCAAAAAGAAAACATAGTAAAATGCGCAAGCGGACAAGACGCGCTTCGATCATGTTGAAAAACATGGGACTTGTTTTATGCACGAATTGCCATGAGCCAACTTTGTCACACCAAGTGTGTAAAAGTTGTGGTTTCTATGATCAAAAACAGGTTAACATTAAAACTGAGGTTAAGGTAACTAAAGCCTAAAAAGTCATTCCATCAGTCAATAGTCCAGTCAAAATCAACTAATGAAAACCTCCAGTGACCCCCGCCACAAAAATCGTATCAGGCTAATGAAATCTTTATTTGCTTGGGACTTTCACAATCAAGATGACGACCTGGATAATTCAGCTAAAGATGTCATCAATCATATTGAATTGATTAATAGTGAGATTGGCAAAGCAGCTGCTCAACGACCCTTGAAAGAGATTAATAAAATCGATTTAGCCATTTTACGGTTAGCAGTTTATGAATTGTTAGTCCAACCAAAACTTCATAGCCAAACTAGAGAAAAAAATGTTCCCTATAAAGTTATCACTGATGAGTCTGTTGAACTGGCTAAAGAGTTTGGTTCAGAGTCTAGTCCAAGTTTTGTAAATGGAGTCCTAGGGAATATTATTTCCGAGCATCATCTTGACGAACTGGGCTCAATTTAGGGCTTGCATTTTTCCCAACTAATAGATTTTAATAATCTAAGTATTTAAATTTATGGCCGATCAAAAACAAATCATTGAAGCTATTGCCCAAGCCTTAACTTTACCAGAAAGTGATATTGACCTGGATTCTTCTCTGCAAGATGATCTAGGGCTAAATCCAGTAGAGATCGCTGATTTACTGGGAAGTCTATCAAAGGAGTTTAAAATCTTCTTTGAACAATCAGACGTGACAGGCTTAAAAACAGTGGGTGATTTAGTTGTTTTAATAGAAGATAAGTTGTTAGAATAATCCTGCACTACCTTCTTTAATTTTATGAGCGCAAATCTTGATGAATTTAGGCAGATACTGGAAAAATTAGGCTTAACGCCGACTAAAAACCCCTGCTACCAGACAGCTTTTATCCATCGTTCATATCTGAATGAGGCCAAAAATATTTCTAAATCTAATGAAAGGTTAGAGTTTTTAGGCGACTCTGTACTTTCTTTGATTGTTTCTACAGATCTTTATCAATCTCACCCTCAGGATGAGGAAGGTGAATTAACTAACTTACGAGCGTTTGTAGTCAAGACAGATTCTCTGGCAAAGGTCGCTCGTAATTTAGGACTGGGTAAGTTTTTAATGCTCTCAAAGGGAGAGGAGCTTTCGGATGGCCGAAACAACACCCAAATTTTGGCTAACACTTATGAATCAGTTCTGGGAGCGGTATATTTAGATTTAGGACTCAACAGTGCCCGTAAATTTGTTGAGTCTACCTTATTATCGTTTTTCCGCGAGGAAGTCGAAAAAGGGGCCCCTAAGGACCCTAAAAGCCAACTCCAGGAAGTGGCTCAGAATATTCTACAGTCAGCACCAAAATACAAAATTCTACAAACTAGTGGCCCCGACCATGCTAAACATTTTACTGTTGGGGTGTTTTTACAAGGTCATCAAGCAGGAGAAGGTAGTGGCCCCAGTAAGCAACAGGCCGAAGAGATGGCTGCTCAACAAGCTTTAGAATACTTAGCTCAGCAATCCAAGAGTTAGTTAATCCTTAAGCTTGCTTTCATGAGCGTGCCTATGGTAGTATGTGACAACGTTTAACTAATCTGGATTATGTTAGACAATGTCATAATTAAAGATAGTTGTAGACTTAAATGTTTAGCGGAAGGTGGCAAGTAACTTTTAAGGTAAGACTTGAATAAGGCAGTTAGTACCCAAAAAGTTAAAAATTATATGTCTGTAAAAATAAGGTTAATGCGTATTGGCAACAAGAAACGCCCTTTTTATCGGGTGGTAGCTGTTGATGAGAGAAAAAAACGCGGGGGAGAATACATCGAAGCACTGGGGACTTATAATCCTCTAACTAAACCAAAAGAAATTAATATTCATCAAGACCGTTTAGATGCTTGGAAAAAACAGGGAGCCATTTTCTCTGATGGGTTTTTAAGAATCATTGGACAAGCTCCACAAAGGCCACCACGTAAACCCAAAAAAGTCAAGAATACACCTGCCGAGAAAGTAGCTACTGAGCCAGAACCTTCGGTAAACACTGAGTCATCCGCCAATGAGGAAACAGTAGTAACTCAACAAAATCCAGCAGAGGGTACAGCAGCAAGTTCTACAGCCGCAGAGTCAGCTAATCAGACTAGCGATGAGGGGCACGAGGCAAGTCCTGATACAAGTAGCGAGGTCAAGCAAAGTGACGAAGTAAAAGAAAAGGATAAATAAGTGCAAGAACTGTTAGAGTATATCGTTAAAAATTTAGTCAGTAATCCAGATCAGGTTAAAATTGATCAAGAAGTAAGTGATAACACCGTCAATTTAAATCTGACAGTTGCACCAGATGATATGGGAAAAGTTATTGGCAAAGCAGGCCAGACAATTCGCTCAATCCGTCGATTGCTAGTGACTGTTGCTATGTCTACTAATTCTGGAACTCGAGTGAGCCTGAACTTGGTCGAGGAAGCAAAATAGTTATTGTTGATGAAAATCAACATCGTTACTTTATTTCCAAAACAGTTTATGCCATTTCTGGAAACTTCAATTGTTGGCCGAGCTGTCAAACAGCATAAAGTTGAATTCAATTTAATTGATTTACGTCAGTTTGGTGAGGGAAAACACCAGATAGTTGATGATCGTCCTTTTGGCGGAGGACCAGGTATGATTTTGAAAGCTGATATCTTAGCCAAGGCAGTTAAATCATTGCCTTACAAACCATATACTCTTCTTATGTCAGCCTCAGGCAAGCCTTATAATCAGCAGCTAGCTCAACAGTTTTCTCAACTTCCAGAACTATTGATCATTGCTGGGCACTACGAAGGTGTTGATCAAAGATTTGTCGATAAGTATGTTAACGAAGAAATTTCGATCGGTGATTACGTATTAACTGGCGGCGAGATTCCCACTATGGTAATTGCTGATTCGATAGTCCGTCTCATCCCTGGAGTACTTAAAAAAGCTGAGGCAACTGAACAAGAAAGTTTTAGTCACAACCTCCTCGAATATCCCCAGTACACCAGACCAGAGAATTTTGAAGGGGCAAAGGTACCTCCAGTACTACTATCTGGTCACCATCAACAAATTAAACAGTGGCAAAAACAACAATCAGAAGAAAAAACTACTCACCTCAGACCTGACCTGCTCACCAAAAATCACTGAAAGGGATCAGCTTTACCCAAGGGAACAGACACATTCTCACTGGTAGTGTTTATTACTAGAGGAGCACTTCGACTATAGAGTTGTTGCAATACCGTCTTATCTTTTTCGTTAAGCTTAGCTACTGGTTGTTCCGGATTAATCTTGGAGGCAGAAACTGTTTTGTAATAGGCATCAATAGGCAAAGTAATTTCTGCTCCATCACCCTGATTAGAAAATCTAATTGCCTCAACTGTTACTGCCCGCTGAAAATTATCTAAATTACTTAAAAACAGTCCTAGCTGTGGTGGTTGGCCCAAAGCAGTTAAGTTTAATACATAGCTACTGTTGTCTCCAGTTTGTTTGAGTTGACCAAAATTAAGATTTTTAGTGATCAGTGCAGATTGACTCATTAATCCTTGTATTGAAACCACAGTTTCTGGGACAGCAGGGGAGGTAGGTAAAACATTCAGTAGGATCTGTAAATCTTTTGACATTTGATCTGAATCTAAACTATTCAGATCATTAATTTTAGTTTCCAATCGCGTACTTCGATCATTAAGGGCACTAATTTTTTTCTGAGTATCAAGATAACTTAACAGTTGTGGAACAATCACCAGACCCACTACTGAGACTGAGACAACCAGCACAACTATGGGAATTACTAAAAAACTATATTGTTGAAAAGTAAATTTTATTTGGTCCATTAATTTGTTTTAATTTTTAAGGTAAAACGATAGACATTATCTTTCCCCATTGATAAACCATCAAAATCAACCAGCGAGATTAAGTTTTGATTTTTTGACTGATCAGCTAAATCATGAAAAAGTGCATCCATATCCGCAAGAGAAGTAGTATTTAAAGAGATAATCAGATTATTACTTTTATCTAAAGACAAATCCGTTACTTGCATTCCTGGTGGAAGTAAATTCATAATCAGGCTATAGATCTGTTTACGCTTTTGATCACCACCTAGAATGCCTTCGATCGAAGTCAAACGATCCTTGATTAACCAAGCCTGGCTATCTTTATCAGACATGGCCAATACTTGATTCTGATCATTAGAGACGCGATCGTTGGCACTATTTAGTGCAGATTGTTGAGTAAGGCGCAAAGCAACTGTAGCTCCTCCTAAAATAACTACAAAAACCAGCACACCAAAACTGACCTTTCTTAACAGATCAAACTTGAGATTCTGCTTTTTCTCTTCAAGTAAATCGGTTGGGAGTAAATTAACCGCTAATTTATTCATGATGTTTCCTCACTTGATTTACTCACTGCGCAAGGCTAAACCAACGGCAATGGTATAGTGAGTAGCATTTTCCAAAAGTTTAGCTTGAATTGAAGCATCTTTTTCAATAAAGTACCAAGGATCAGCTTCTTGAATTTCCAAGCCTAGTTTATTAGCAAAAAAGATTACTAAGCCAGGTAGTTTAGCTCCACCTCCAGTTAACACCACTCGTTTAATTTGATTCTGGGGGAACTTATTCTCAAAAGCCTGAACAACCCTACCAGATTCAGTCACAATCAGATCCACTAAAGGCTCTAGGACCTGATAAATTTTGCCACCTAATTGGTCTTGTAGTAAACCATATACTTTTTTATACTCCTCAGCTTGCATCATCTCAAAGTTTAAGTATTGGGCAATAGCTCTGGTTAAAGCAATTCCGCCGGTTGAGATAGAACGCGTTAACAAAATCATCCCCTTTGAGACCACTGCAAAGTCAGTTGAGGAAGCTCCAAGCTGCACAATCATAGTGGTTGGAGCATAAGGATTTCCCCCAACTAAAGCCCTAGTAGCCGCAATTAACTCAGTTTCCATCGCCATCGGTTTCAGTTGAATTTTACTCAAGACTTTGAGGTATTTTGCGACAGTATTTTTAGGTGATGCCACCACAAAAACTGTCGTATTATTGCGTTGCTTACTGCGGTCCATCACTTGCCAGTACAAATTAACCTGATCTGCTGGTAAAGGTACAAATTCTTCAGCTGAGTATTTAATAGCTGAAGCTAGTTCATCATCAGATAGATAAGGAAGATCACCAATTACCCGAGTGAAAATTCGTGATTCCGGTAAAGCCACTACAACTTCCTGCGGGGCTTTTAAAGCTTCCATTAAACTCTTAATTGATTTACTGACAGCATCCAGATCTAAATCAAATTCTGAATTCATCCCAGGTTGGGGAGTGGGAGTAGAACCAAAAGAGACTAAACGTGGAGTCTTGGCTTTGTGAGATAAAACTACTGCTTTAATGGAAAAACTTCCAATATCTATTCCAGTTACATAATCGGCAGCCATATATAATTTGGATGTTCACACTCATAGTACACGACATTATTTGAGTGTCTATATCTATTTAAATATGTCTAATCTCAAAATGCAAGAATTGAAAAACTACTTTTCTTGATAGCTACCCTTAATAATACTAAAGGAGCCAGATGGCCCGGATGAGAAAAACGAAGAAGCCAACCCAGTGTCATAATCAACTACTACGTTGTTTGACAGATTAATTTTCCAAGCTGTAAGCTCTGTCATGTGATTATTATTACTGATAACTACCATGCCATAAGGTGCATATAAAACACCTTGATTACCACTATTGGCTACACTGACCGCAGTTGAGCCGTTAGTCCTACTATCATAAGTAGTTAGGGTAAGCAGATAGCTACCAGCAGTCCCTGAACCCAGCAATCTGCAGCTATTACTCAGAGTAATCACACCATCCACTACGATTACCCCAGAAGAAGCACCATAAGAGCTATCTAGATTAAGCACCACATTATTACTTAGATTCAAGTAACCAGTAATCCAAACTGGATCTTTGATTGTCACCATACAGTTGTTAGTAAAAGTAACATTACCAACATATTTACCTGGACCAAGCGTAGTACGACAACTTGAGATATTACCGGTATAAACACCCGCTGCTGTGGCTGCATCTTTCCAGGCTTGGATATTGGCATCAGATACAGGCATTGCTTTGGCAGGAGGATCAGCAGATCCAGGATAATAATTACCAGCAGAAATGCCGTTGGCAGTTTGATAATAAGCACCACCATTAATTAGTAATGAATTTAACGTATTAGCATGAGCATCGCCTTGAACAGTCGATCCATTAGTTCCAGTAATATTAGTTCTGGTACCACCCATGAAGGTTTTAAAATCCAAATCGACTAAAGTAGAGTTCCAGATGGGAGTAGTAGCTTGCCAATTTGCTGACCATTTAGCCGCACCTCTAGTATAACCTTGACTAGAGTCTGCTGACCAACTCCAATAGTTTGTAGCATTGGAGGTTGTATCTAAAAGGATCCAGTACGTGTTACCAGAGTTTACCTGGGGAGAGCTAGTAAATGTGACCTCAACAAAACCATAGTTACCTGTCACCAAGCTAGCAGGTAAGGTACCTGAGGCAATCACATTATTTTTATCTGGGGAGCCATTTTTATCTTTAGTAATTCTGACAGTAATGTCTGGTGGGGAACCGACTTTTTTCAAATTGAGAGAAATTTTATTTAAATAGTCACTAACAGACGGCTTGAAGCTTTGGGCTACATCCAGCTGATCGTTGCCAGCCACGTTTTTCCCAAAGACAAAATCAGTACAGCTTGGGGTTGTACAAACGCTTTCTTGATCAGGTGCAGGAGCGACACCTCCTGCTACATACGCATCACCTGTGACAATCGAGTTATTACTCATTGAAACATTACCATTGGAGTAGATTGAACCATTCACTCGTGCTCCATTGGACATTTGTAACCCTCCCTCACCAACCTGGACACCATAATTAAAAGAAACTCCTAAACCTTTTGAAGCGGACACTTTGATTGTTCTAGTAACTTTCGGCTCAGCTTTGGATGGGATATAGCCTGTAGCCTCAATTACTTTAGTGCCTACATCGGGGGTAGTCACAGTTACCGAATATGACCCTTCACCTAACTGAATCTCACTGTCACCGTTATATGAACCACCAGTTGCATTAAGTGACGCCAGAGCTTTATCGACACCAGCCTCAGCTAAATTAGTTGCTTGAGTCTCTTCCACTGAATACTTTGCATTATTTGAATATATCTGTGATCCTCCAATAATGACTAAAGTATTAACCAAAACAAGTCCAATCACAATCACACCTAAAATAAGAATCTGCCCTGATTCTATCGTTGGACAAAATGATTTGTTTAGTTGTCGTTTATTCATTGCTCTAGACCTACATATTTCTTAAAGTCACTGAAACTTTGGATGTCCTTTGTGAACTAACTTGACCTGTTTGGGCTAAGACTGTCAAAGAAACCTCGACCACACTGGCTGAAACAGGCGTTACTTGATTACCATTCTTATCATAAAACTTATATTGGACATTATCGAGTAGGGTAGTAAGTACCTGATTAGTTGACTTACGACTACTTTGTGGATCGGGAAAAATTTGCATTCGCAGAATGTTGGGATTTGTGGGATCGGTTGAAAAAACTACATAGTCATAAGTATCTGGAATAATTTCAGTAGGACCTTCCGAGGCCAGTTTCAAAACCAAAACATGACTACTGGTAACAAAACTAGGAGTTGCTTCTGGATATCCAGTAGCTACTGCTGAGGCCTGTCTAATCATTGAAGTTAAATTATCCATCGTGTCATTAATGTTTACTCCCTCGTTAATTACAGCACCTTGTTTGAAAAAGAATCCATTTGAATTAACCAATATACTTATTAAAAAAGTCCCCACCACTAAACCAATCGCGGAGACAATTATGACTTCTAGTAAAGAAAAACCTTTCATAAGCAGTTATTGTGCTAATCCACCTTGACTAACAATTGTAGATAAATCTACCGTTTTGTCATCGCCAGATTCATTCCAAGCCACACTGACTGTAACTATTTTTGCTTTTTCACCATTTATACAAGCAGGCTCCTGACAATCATTAACTGTGTAGCTGGCTGTTGACTTGGGTAAACTAGTTAAATCAGGGTCAGTGAAATTATTTGTGCCATTGGAGAGTGAATCATAAGAAAGTTTACGTAAATACTCCAATTCTCGAGTAGCAATATCCTTAGCAATTGAGGAATGACGACTACGGTTAATTGAGGACACAGATGAGGGTAAATTAGCTACTAGTAGAGCCAAGGCAGCAATAATAACTGTCACTAGAACTAACTCAATTACTGAGACTCCTTGTTCAAGATATTTTTGATGTTTATTTTGGGCAGTAAAAACCATCTTTTTGTTATAAGTATTAGGTCTATTCTTTTATTTGGTTAAATCACCATTGGAAAAGAGTACATAATCCATAAATGGAGGTAATACATCTTTGTCCTGAAAAATCTGCAGCACTCTTTTTGAATCACCAGACACTCCTTCAGATTTAAAAATATGGGCCTGTAAAGGAATAGAATATCCAGAAGGAGGTTCTATCCCCACTGGCTGGCTATAAGCAGTAGAAAAAAGCATTCTGGCCCTAATCATTAAGGGTGTATCTGCATCATTGTGTTTGATTCCGGCTGCCTGTGACATATTTAAATTAACCTGACAGTAAAATTGCTCAGTTGTAGTGCCGTCATTAACTGGAATTGGAGCCACAGACGAGCCCCAAACATTACATCCAGAAAAACCAGTAGTATTTGTTCTGGCAGCTGCGCAAGTAGGGTCATTTTTACAATAGGAGTCGTAATATTTCCTCACAACGTAGTAACCACCGGTGGTATCGCGAAAAGCCATCGTTAGTTCCAATCCAGGTTGCTGTTCCAAATTACTACTATAATCTTGCAGATCACCAAAATACAAAGTTAACAAATTACTTTTGCAAAGCATTGGTTTACCGTCTGTGGCCATATAGCCACAGTTTAAATCAGACGTAGTAGGATCCACTAACCAAAATTGAGCTACCTCGTCTTTATTCAGTGGAGGAACTGCGAGTGCTGTACCTGTCACAGGAATATCAACTTGCCACTTCACATTAGCTAAAGCAGTATTGCCAAAATTTGTGGTAAAAGTATTACTGGAAACACCTGCTCCAACGCTTTCCTGTAAAGCCTTTTCTAAACCTGCCTCTGCAGCAGCAAAAGCTCGTGAGGAATTTTCTGCTTTGGTAGAATTCGAAATTTCCGTAGTACTACGGCTGATAATCGATAGAGCAATTGCCAATATCACAACCATCACTAGCAGCAAAATTACTACTACTTGGCCTGTTTGATTGAGTTTTAAATAATTTTTAATCATCCCCTGATTCCATCGTATAACAAAACTACTTACAGCGGCAATTTATTGCTAAAACTGTGAGCCTCTGACCATTACTGATGTCTCAAATTGCACACCACTACTATTAACACTTGATTCGAATACTTGACCAGCTGAGATAGCTTCCTTCACCGCATATCTGATTAAAATCACATCACGATAACCCGAGCTAGAAACTGGCGTAAAAATATTTGCACCCGAAGACTCTTGTACAAAAGATACTCCATTTTTTAGATCATTAGGATCGCTGAGGTTGATTAAAGTACCAGAAACTGGTGATGTGCACAATTCACTATCTGAGTAGGGAAGTGAGGTATCGGAATGAACAGGGATATCAGTAAAATCTTCCCGTGAGATATAGCCATTAGTGCTGACGGTGGGAGAGTGATAGGCAAATTTTGTATACAGTCCACTGGTAGAGCTGTCTGATGAAAGACCATGCACAACAATAGTTTGACCATCACCACTGATACACATGACTTGCTGAGATTCTCTAATTGTTAAACTCAATTTATCCATTACTGATTGACCATTTTGTTTAACCTGATTTAAAGTCTGGACTTTGTTTTCTCCCCGCAGAGTCTGTAGCAAAATATCAGAAATAATAATCATAATCACCCCTAAAACAGCAACAGCAACTAACATCTCCACTAAGGTAAACCCAGTATTTACACATTTTAATCCTGTATTATTCTGTCCCCTGTGTAAAAACTTCAGACCAGATTTGATACTCCTGTTAATTTGCATCTGTTTATTGTTGGTGATTTGTCAAAACTGTTTGTAAATTTGATTCATGGTTACCGACAGCATCAGTCCAACGCACCCTGACTACCACATCCTTCTCGTTATTAGGTTGTTCTGGTGGGTAGCCTGAGTCATATTTATCATAAATAAAAATTTGTCTGGAAAAGCCCGGATCCAGCCCTGTATTGTCCCAACTGGCAGAAGAATCATGAATTTCTTGCAAGCTCACTGATAAAGGGTTAGCCAAGTAAAAATAACAACCCAGAGTACCAGAAACTGCTTTATCAGTATCAGGCGGTGTAATACTACATAAATGATCAGAGGGATCACTTAACACTCGATTCCATAATTCCGAAAAGGGGCAACTGGAGCCAGTACAAGACCCTCCACCAGTGAAGGTATCTGCACCCCACAATTCTACTGAACCATCCCGATCTCGCACTGCCTGGATTTTTTCAATTGCATCCTGAGCATATTTGGTTGCCTTAGCTTGATTTTGGGCAAACTGACTATTATGCAGGCTGTTGATTACAGCAATCGCCAAACCCGTTAAAACTACAGCTGTAATTGCCAAAACGATTAGGATTTCCACCAGACTCTGCCCCTGTTGAGCTGTTTTCATCTCTTTTTTCCCAGAAAGTTGCCTTTCTAAAAAAGGCATTACCTTATTTCACTATATGGTGAGGTCTGCAATCTTGTCAATGAATTCCAACTTCTTAATCAGGATTTGGGGCTGTTATCCTAACAAAAAAAGGATTATGGGCAATCTGTGGCAGAGATACCACCACCCTTGTCAACTATAACGCAAGCCGTATATCCTGCACCGTGAGTTTGCCCCAGCTTGATGGTTGCCTTAGTCCAATCATAAGTAGTAGGTGACCCACAGCCAATGACAGCATCGGCAGTAATGTTGCTGTATTGGATTTTAAAGTCATTAATGGGCTGGTCATAAGTAAGTACCGAATTACTACACGTTACGTTTAATACATTAATTGAGGTAGGAAAGGCATACGCAGCCAAAGGTTGTGGTGTAGGCAAAGGGGGATTGGTAGTATTGGCACATTCTGGCACTACTTGAAAACTATAACTAGGCGGGGTACCCCCAGTTACACTTAATACAACATCCCAGCTCGAAGCTTTGTTTTTGGCATCAGCACTAAAGCCACCTTCATAAGTTGGATCACAAACCACACCACTGGCTGCATTATTTTGAGCTGTCCTGAGTGCTGTTTGTAGCTGAGTCGAGGTATTGTACAAATCTTGAGTATTATTAAAAACAGTGTACTGAGGAATTAAAATAACAGCAATCGAAGCCATAATACTCACCACAACTAGTAATTCAATTAAAGTAAAACCAATACTCGTATGTCTTAACTTTGCCGGTGACTTTCTTTGGCAAAATGTCAAACTTAGATTGATAACAAAAGTAGTAATTTGTGGCATTAACTAAAAAATAACATGGTTATATCATTAAAGTCATCTTAGGGACCAAGTTCTATATTACACTGAGTTGTACCAGCAGAGAGGCAATTTTGAGTCTGACAACCAGCAACTGTTGTAGGATATGACTGATCACCCTCTTTGAGAGCGCATAAATAAAAAGTAGTACAGTTGCGATCATAAGTTGTACAACCACTTGGCAAAGAAAAATATTTATAAACCCTGTTGGTGCTAGGCGAAGGATCAGCGGGAATATTTGGTAAGTAGACAGGCACCATCTGTGCAGCAAACTCTGATGTTCCGGGATAAGAATGATTAACATTGCGATAAAGCTCCAGTGCTTGTTTCATCGAACCCAAATCTTTCATCCGTGATTGATCACGAGTGTTCTTCATGATATTAGTATAAACTACCGCGCCCACAGCCACCAAAGTAGCAATAATCGTCATCACAGCGAGCAATTCTACCAGAGTTAGTCCTTGCTGAAGTTTGTTGTTTAAATGTGTTTTATGGATAATCATTGAGGTACTACCCCAAAATTATAATTAGTAGTATCTGGAGAACAGACAGTTGAGCTTGAGGGAATACTACCTTCTAGCTTGGCACAAAGGTAATATTTGGTACAGTAGTTGCTCGAGGAGTTGTCACAACCAGCTGCACCTGAAGCATTTTGGGGAAAGTAAGCATAACTTGGCGCTGATTGCGGATCATTGGGCACCTTAGACATATAAGTCTTCGTTCCATCCGGATTGGTAATCGCTCCTCCGCCGATTAAAATAGTTGCAGGGTAGTAGTTCTGATCTGCATGATATTGTTCAATTGCTGCTTGAATATTTCTTAAATCAGACTCTCTTTTAGCATCACGTCCATTCCTTTGTACTGAAGAAAAAGAGATTACAGAAATTGTTGCCAATACCGCAATGATGGAAATTGTCACTAATAGCTCGATTAAAGTAAAACCGAGGATTTTAGAAGTAGGCATTAACTTCAAGTTAGCATATCTTAGTCCGAGCATCAAGTGAGAGTTGACTTATTTGTAGGGAAGCTAATAAAGTTGATAAAGTTATTTATAATTAAAGTGATCACCAGACTTATTACTCGTTATCAACTTATTTTTCTCTTTCTCAGCTTGGCAATCTTTATTGCAATATGCCTCAGATTTTTGCTAGTTTACCCAGCTGTTTGGCCTGATGAGGCAATTTATGCTGATATTGCCAAGCATTATTTAGCACAAAACCGTTTGGGAACTGATCTTTGGGGAAACACTATTCCAGGCATTCATGACCATGCTTACTGGTACCCACCAGTTTTTTTCTTTTTGATAAATCTTTGGATTAATATTTTTGGAGTTAATATTCAAACGCAAAGACTGCTGTCTGTTTTAGCTGGAGGAAGCCTCCTGGTGGTTGTCTATTTGCTCACTAAGCAACTTCTACAGAAACATTCTAAAAAATCTTTGTTTCTTGTGTTATTTTCTATTTACCCTGTTTTTCTACTCATCAGCAACGCTCGGTACCTTAATGGGGCAAAGGTCAGCAGACCAGAGATTTTTCTGCTTTTCTTTGGCCTGGTTGCTGTCTATCTTTACCTTTCTCCTACTTTACATAAATATAAAACTTTACAGCCTATATCTGTTGGTTTTTTAATGAGTTTATCTTACTTAACTCATTTTATTGCTTTTTTCTTTCCACTCGCTGTTGTTATTCATCGTCTTGTCATACACAAAAAAATGATCTTGCGGGATAAATTCTTCTATTTATTCTTAGTAGCTTTTCTTATTCCTATCATCTTATGGTTAATTAGTATCTACCCTGATTACAATATCCTATATGAACAAGTGAGGTTAGCGATTGATCAAAAAGTAAATACTGGAACCACAATGTGGATCCATATGTATTTAAAGCTCAATAATCTACCCACTCTAGTAAATTATTTTATTTATATATTTTTAACTTGGGAATTCTGTTTTGCAGTCTTGGTCAAAAAACAGGCTACCTATTATTTCTGGGCTATTATACTAGTCCTAAGCTGGGTATTTTCGCTTTATGGTCGGATGTCCTGGTATGTTTTAATTCCTTTGCCTTTTTTAGCGATCACACTATCAATTTACGCTCATGATAATATTCAGCAGATTAAAAAACCATTCTTGTCAGCACGTAACTATTATCAGCTGTTGATTATTAGTGGGGTGTGTCTGGTATTAGTTTTAAGTATCGTTGATTTAGTCAGTAATTATGATATTCAGTATTCTAATCAAGATTACTATACCTTCGGACAACAACTAAGCAATTTTATCCCTCAAGACAAAAAAGTATTATTAATCTCTTTACCTGATGCCTATTTTAGTCTAGAAAAGCAAGGGTATTCCTTGTATGAATTTCCAGTCTTACCAACTTCCCGACAAAATATTGCTGAGCTTGTTAATCAAGCAGACTACGTAGTTTTAAATTATCGCCTTGGAACAAGTGATTTTATTGATTATATTAATCCCTATTTACAACTCAACACTCTTGCTAGTACGCGTATTGGCACAACATCGGGATATCAAGCCACCGTTATTGAATTAAAAAACAAGAATGAAAGAACCGAACCCCAACAGTAAAATTAGATGAATACAACAAAAATACTAGCCACAATCAAAAATAAGTGGGTACATTTATTTTGCCTAACATTACTAGTCCTAATATGTTATTTAGGAATTTTACAAAATGGTTTTGCTTGGGATGACGAGGATTTTTTTCTGAACTGGCCGACAATCAAGGACAGCCAGGAAATTTCTGCTGTTTTAAGTATACCTGACCTGCTAGCAGGTTCTTTACCTTCCAATCATCAAGGTGTTTATCGTCCAATTAGAAGTGTATACTATCTGGCTAGTTACAAAATCTGGGGAGAAGACGCTTTTGGATATCACTTACAAGCCATCATTGTTCATCTGTTGGTCGTCCTCCTTATCTATTTTATTACCGAAGAAATATTCAAGCAGCGACTTCTCGCTTTTCTATCGGCAGCCTTTTTCGCTACCCATCCTATACATACAGAGGCAATTAGTTATACTGCAGCTAGCTTAGATTCTCTGGGGATACTTTTCTTCTTCGCCGCTTTTTATTTTTATTTACGATCAACCAATTCAGTGAAAAGAAATATCCCAGCTATAATTTTATCAATCATTTATACAGGTTTAGCTTTTTTTACCTACGAGATGACTCTGGTTCTTCCAATCCTGATTGTTTTTTACGATTATACTTTTAATTTTCTCACCAGGGAAAATTGGCGTCAGCGACTATCAGTATACAAACCTTATTTGTCTTTATGGTTATTCTATTTGGTAGTGAGATTTCTGTGGCTACAAATAGGGGACAGAGCTGATTATTTGGGTAACGGTATGTTATTAGTTGCCCAACAGGCCAGAACTGCGATTTTGGTTATTTATGCTCACTACCTATCTTGGTTAGTCTTACCACTGCATCAAAATATCCTACCCAACATCAACCAATCCTCGAATCTGGATATCTTAGCTTTTGTTAATAAATTCAGGGCAGGTCAGCTCACTTCTGTAATAATCGACTATTCAGCTTTAATCCCTGTTTTCTTTCTAATAAGTGGAATACTAGCTACGTTATTCTTACTAAAAAAGCATAAATTAGTAGCTTTCAGTCTTGGCTGGTTATTGATTTCACTTACTACCGTTTCCAGTATTCTTCCTCAAGGTGCACCAATTGCCGAGCGCTATCTCTATATTGGATCCTTTGGTTATACACTCATTCTAGCTTTTTTAGTAATCTATATATCTCATCTGACTCCAAGAGTGTTAAGGATGGTCATCAAGGGCTATATCTCCCATACCTCTTTTTTATCATATAGTCTTATAGTTTCAGCTAGTCTTGCAATCGTTGTCTCCTACACATACCTAACTATTAATCGCAACTTTGATTGGCATAATTACCAAAGTCTGTGGGAAAGTGTAGTTCGAGAGGACCCGAATAACTCTTATGCCTATGAAGGATTAGGCTATCAAAGCTTTGAAAGAGGTAATATAAATGAAGCAATTAATTTATACCAAAAAACTATTAGTCTTAACCCACAACAAACCCGCGCAAGAACTAATCTGGCAAGCGCCTATATTAAGCAGCAGCAATATGACTTAGCGTTACAACAACTCCAATTGACTTTGGATATTGATACTAATAATCCAATCGCCTATGAATTATGGGGAGACATCGCAATGGTTCAAAAAAACTACAAATTGGCGATCGAAAAATATCAACAGGCGTTGCAAATTGCGCCACAGTATTCCTTCTATAATGCCAATTTAGGATCAGCTTACGAACAAAATGGCCAATACCAGCAGGCTTTGACCCAGTACCAAACAGCCATCTCTCTTAACCCCAACAGTGCTGACTATTATTACCATATCAGCAATATTTATTATCACTTAGGTCATCAGGATTTGGCAATTCAAGCTATAAATTTATCTTTGGAGTTTGACCCTAATAATAATATAGCTAAAGAATTAAAAGAACTTTTGCAAAATCAATGATTTCTTAGAAAGATAAGTAGTAGAGAAGAAATTACTGAGCGTTCCTCTTACAGAACCAGTTTCCAGAAGTAGTAGCACCCCCACCCACACTAGTGGTTGCATTACCTGTTGAGTTTTCCAGTGAAGCACAGAAAACAAAGCCATTAGAAGAATTAAATGAGGTAGCATAATTAGCACCACCAGGAGAAGGATTAGTTGGTACTGTTTGATCAGAAAACCAAGTCCCGTTTAATGATGTTGGATAACCAGAACCAGAAACATAATTGGCTTCCATTGCTCCAGCCATGGATTGAATATCAGCCTTTCTTTTGGCATCTCGCGCTTTATTTAAAGTTCCAGTATAAATAGTAATCCCGATAATACCTAAGATTGCCAAGATTGAAATAACAACTAACAGCTCAAAAAGTGTAAAACCTTGAGAGTTATTTTTAGTTCTAGGCAAAAATTTTGACATATTATTGTGCATTCCTCTTACAATACCAATTACCAGAAGTAGTAGCACCTCCACCAACACTGGTAGTAGCATTACCTGTTGAATTCTCTAGTGAAGCACAGAAAACAAAACCACTCGAAGTATTAAAAGAAGTCGCATATGTGGCACCACCAGGAGAAGGATTAGTTGGAACTGTTTGATCAGAGAACCAAGTAGCATTTAACGATGTTGGGTAACCAGAACCAGAAACATAATTAGCTTCCATAGCTCCAGCCATTGCTTCTATATCTGCTTTTCTCTTAGCATCTCGAGCTTTATTCAAAGTTCCAGTATAAATAGTAATACCAATAATACCTAATATTGCTAATATAGAGATTACTACCAAAAGTTCGAAAAGTGTAAAACCTTGAGGATTTGAATTTGTCTTGGGCAGTAGCTTTTTCATTTCTTGATCTATATTTACTTTTGCATAACTAAAATATCTTGTCAAGAACCAATTTTCAGGCTAGTAATATACCAATTTATTATTTTTGCACCAAATAACAAAGCAGTAAAAGCACCCAAACTCAGGAAAGGACCAAAGGGAATTGTTTGCCCAAAATGTCTCTTTTTAAAAGCCATCAGCAGCAAAGCAATCACTGCACCGCTAATAAACGCCAAAAAGATAGCTAAGACTATATTAGGATAACCAAGTGCCAAGCCTAGTAGAAAAACATACTTAACGTCACCCCAACCCATCCCACGCCCTCTTGTGATTACAATTAGGAAAAAGAAAACGAGAGCTGAAATTACTGCTGCACCTAGGCTCCAAGCAGCATCCATCACAATTCTTTGGATATTATCAGTCAGGTAAGCAGAGTAGGGAGGCATCAAGTATTTTCCAAAAGGAATCAAAACTACTTCGTGATAAAAATTCCAAGAAACTAAAACCGTAGTTAAAATTAGATATATCAGAGAAATAATCATAGCTGGATAAGTAATTCGATCAGGTATTATTCCCAATTTCAAGTCAGTCAAAAAGATAATTGCTAAAACTGTGACGATGAAACACCTAAATAGTAGGTCAATTAAAAGTAATAAATGTGGGATATCGGCAATAAAAATTTGCTCTAGGTGAGTAGGTAAGGTCGCTAAAAAAACCAAGGCAATCAGTATACCCATTACTAATTCAGCTAAAAAATTACCCAGAGGGATTTTTCGATGACAAAACCGGCAGTGTCCACGCAGGATTAAAAAGGAGAAGACAGGGAAAAGGTCGTACCATCTAAGCGTTTTTTTGCAACTTTGACAATACGACCTTTTTTTAAATGATACCTTTTCCTGGATCCGATCAGAGGTTGCTTTAGCAAAGCTTCCTAAAATCGTTCCCAGAACAAAACCCAGTAGCCACATCTTAAACCCTATTGTATCCAAACTGTTACGTTCTCACAAGAGAACTAACAGTACCCAAACCTTAATACGCGCAAGGTGTACCAGCAGCTGTGATTAAGTTAAGGTTAGAACCAACCTCATACAAAGTATCCTGATCACCACCATCTGTGGCCATCTTGCCCTTTTGTTGATCTGATTCCAGAGCAGTATCAATTTCCCAAGAATCAGTGGAACCGACAGTATCAGATGCACAATATGTGTAGTGATAGTCTGTACTGTTGGTAGGATCGGCGGGTAAGGTAGGTATCGAGACACTCTTTTGGAGACTCAAATTTACTTTCACCCAACCAGAACCGTTAGAATTCCTCACGTTTGCATCTGTGTCATCACTGTGACCTACACAGGTGTAGTTAGAACCTGATGTACCACAAAGAATTTGACCACCGGAAGCTGTTGCCTCCTGAACTGCAACGTTAATCGCTTGCTGAAGATTTGCTAAATCGGTTAGTCTAGCAGCATCACGGCTTCGTCTGGTTAATTCTAACGGATTAATAATCAGCACTACCACAGCTGCAAGAATTGCAATAATTGCAATGACCACCAATAGCTCTACCAAGGTAAACCCACGGGCAGTTTTCTTCAAATTTACCTCACCCCCTCTCAGTAGTTTAGTTCATAACTTATAGTTAGTAGTTCATAGATCGGCTGAACTATGAACTGCAAATAATGAACTTATTACTAATCTTATTGTTGACATAGCTGAAAGTTTTAGTCAAGTGTTTAACTTATTTAAATACATACCTAATATTATGAGTTTAGTAACATTACTTTCAACAAGAAGATACCGCGCTAACGTCAGCCAGTGGTAGATTCTTTGTTGACATAGCTGAAAGTTTTAGTCAAGTCCTTTAGTTTTAGCAAAACTTACTGAATATTAGTAGTGAGCTGGTAAATGGGCAAAATAATTGATATCACTAAAAAGGCCACCCCCACACCCAAGATTACTAAGATGATAGGTTCAATTAAGGTTGTTACATTTTTAAGTTGATTATCTGACTCTGTCTCAAAATAGTTTGCCAATCTGATCATAATCTCATCAATTTTACCAGTCTCTTCGCCAGTCTTAATCATTTGTCCCACAATCCTTGGAAATACTGGCATAGCCAGTATTTGGCTAGAAAGAGTTAAACCACGTTCAACTCCTTTATATGCTGTTTCTAAACCACTTTGAAAAACACTATTTCCTACAATTTCTCCGACAATTTTAATTGATTCCAAAATCGGAATGCCAGAAGAAGCAAGTAAGCCAAAAGTACGAGTAAAATTGGTTAGCGTTACTAAAGTAACAATCCGTCCAACTACAGGCAGTTTGAGAACGACTGTATCATATTGATATTTACCGCTCGGAGATTTGATATAACGGCGAAAAGTTAAGATCCCTACCACTAAAATAAGCAGAATTATCCACCAGTAAGTCAACATGAAGTTAGTGAAGGCAAGCAATATTTTGGTCGGTAGTGGTAAATCTAAGCCAGAATCTGTATAAAGATTCATCAGCTTAGGCATCACGAAAAAGATCATAATCAGCATCACACCAGCCATCATCAACAACACAACGATTGGATAAATCATGGCTCCTCTGATTTTGCTACGGAATTCACGATCTTTCTCCAAGTTATCAGCAAGTTGCAAAAGTACAGTATCCAACTTACCGGAGGCTTGACCAGCTCTGACTAATTTACTATAGAGTTTAGGAAATACCTCTGGGTATTTTTCCAGGGAAGTCGCAAAATCCATTCCACCTTTGACATCATTAGATATTTCACCAATAATTTTCTGAAAGTTCTTGTCAGACTGCTGCTCTTGTAAAATATCCAGAGCTTCAGAAAGCACTAAGCCTGCTTCTACCATCGTGGCTAACTGCCTGGTAAAAACCACCACATCTGAATAAGCCACTTTGGAGAAAAACTTTTCAACAAAATTATCTTTATTAGTATTTTTAACTTTCAGTGAAATCACAATTAATTTTTTGCGGCGGAGGAGGGTAGCCGCTTGACGATCATCGGTAGTCTCAATTTCTCCTTTGTGATAACTGCCAGTCAAGTCTTTGGCAATGTAATTAAATATCGGCATAATTGTTAGACTAGTTTGGCCAATAGGTCTGGACGGAAGCTGTAGTTTAAGGCTGTATTAAAATCTACCTCACCTTCTTTGACTAGATTAGCCAGAGAGGTTTCCAAACTAATCATTCCTTGTTCACCAGAAGTTTGAATTAAGTTATCAATTAAATGAGTTTTTGATTCTCTGATTAAGGCTGGCAAAGCACTGTTTCGTAGTAGCAACTCAACAGCTAGTTTTCTACCCGGAGTTATCGTGGGCACTAGACGTTGTGAGACAATTGCTTCTAGGGTAGCAGCAAGTTGCAATCTAATCTGCTGCTGCTGATTTTGTGGAAAAACATCGATCATACGGTCTATCGATTGAGCTGCAGAGTTAGTATGAAGAGTTGCTAAAACCAAGTGGCCAGTTTCAGCAATAGTAATTGCTGCCGCAATAGTTTCTGGATCACGCATTTCACCAATCAAAATTACATCAATATCCTCGCGCAACACTGCCCTTAAAGCACTATCCCATGATTTAGTATCTAAATACATCTCTCTTTGAGAAATGATCGATTTACCCTTTGCATAGACATACTCAATAGGATCTTCAATTGTCACAATATGAGCTGATCGTTTGGAGTTAATTTTATTAATAACCGCAGCCAAAGTAGTGCTTTTTCCTTGACCATTAGGGCCAGTTACCAAAACAAAACCTTGATGTAAATCAATTAGTTTATTAACTGCTGGAGGCAAACCTAACGTTTCCAATTCAGGAATTGCCAGAGGAATCATGCGCAAAGATGCACCCATTTGGCCCTTTTGACGATAAAGATTTGCCCTAAAACGAGCTTTATCTTCAAAAGAGAAACCAAAATCTAATTCAAAATTTTTCTCAAATAATTGCTTTTGAGTAGGAGTTAGTAGCTGAAAAACCAAACTAGTAACATCAGGGTCAGATAACGCAGTAGAGCCTGCCACTTGTACCAGCTCACCATGAATACGAATCATTGGTGGGTAACCAGCCAAAAGATGTAAGTCTGACGCCCGTCTTTCAATTGTAATCTCAAGTAGCTGTCTGATATTCATATAATTTCTATAATTTAATGCACTATAATTATTGTTATCATTTCCAACTTCAAAAGCAAAGGGTCTTTAATCTTCAGCCACCCTTAAGACCTCTTCCAAAGCAGTAACACCTTCCAAAGCTTTGAGATAACCATCTTGTTTGAGAGTAATCATCCCTTCCTCAATAGAAACATCTTCTATTTTTTGGCTCGAAGCTCTTTCCAGAATCAGATTCATAATTTTATTTGAAACCACTAGCACTTCAAAAATACCAATCCGCCCTTGGTAACCAGTATTGCCACACTCAGCACACCCTGCACCTTTATATAGTTTAATTGCACGCTCAGGCGAAAGCAGTTTACCAAGTACTCCTCTGATATTTTGCACTACCTCATCTGGTGGGGTATACTCTTGTTTACACGAAGGACAAATCTTACGCAAAATCCTCTGGCCAACCACACCATTGATTGAAGATGCGAGCAAGAACGGTTCCATACCCATATCTAAAAGTCTGGGCAAAGCTCCAGCTGCAGTATTAGTATGCAGAGTAGAAAAAACTTCGTGGCCAGTCAAAGCTGCTTGAATTGCCAAATCAGCTGTTTCATTATCACGAATTTCACCTACTAACATAATATTAGGATCTTGGCGCAAGAAAGATCTTAGGGCATCAGCAAAGGTTAAGCCAATTAATGGGTTAACTTGCACTTGGTTTGCACCAGGAATGCGATACTCGACAGGATCTTCAACTGTTAAAACATTAACCTTAGTGGTAGATAATCTTGTGAGAATAGAGTAGAGGGTAGTTGTTTTACCAGACCCAGTTGGTCCACAAATCAGAATAATGCCGTGCGGTCTGGTAATTTGTATATCGAGATTCTTCAAAGCAGTACCTCTTAAACCTAGCTCCTGCAGAGTTGGAGGTGTGACTGATTTTGGTAAAAGCCTCATCACTACTTTCTCGCCATAAATAGTAGGCACTGTGGATACACGCAAATCATAAATTGCTTTTCCAGAGGTATAGCTAAAACGTCCGTCTTGAGGTAGTCTTTTTTCCTCAATCTTCAGATTAGACAGAATCTTAATTCGGGAAACTAGTGCATCATGAACTCCACGCGGCAAAACCACTTTTTCGTGCAGAATTCCATCAATCCGATACCTTACTCGAGTGCGATCCTCCATAGGTTCAATATGAATATCTGATGATTTAGTGCGGACAGCATAATCAAGGAGTTGACTTATAATATTAGCAACAGGTGCCTCACGGATAATTTCTGCTTTTTCTTCTTGTGGTTCTTCATTTTTCTGAAAAGAGGAAACTTCTTCCAAAGCGGAAGTGACTTCAGAAGTTAAATTCTGGGCATATTGTTCATTAACTGATTTAGCAATATCCTCTGGTAAAGCCAGATAAGGCTTGATAAAAAGCCCTGATTTTTTTTCAATAAATTGAATTACCTGCAAATCCAGTGGATCTTCCATCGCCACAAACAACTTGTCAGCTTTTTTATCAAAAGGCATGAGGTGGTAACGCCTTGCCACAGCCTCAGGTACATAATTTAACACCTCAACAGAAACTCCTTTGCCTTCTAAGCTAATAAAGGGAACTCCCAGCAGCTGAGCACGAGCTGCTCCAATTTTAGATGGAGGAACTATTTGGTGCTGGAGGATAATTTTCTCAACTGGTTGGCCACTATTAATAGCTTCTAACTTAATTGCAGAGAGTTGACTTGCGTTAATCGCTCCCTGCCTGTAAAGAATATCTTCAATCCCAACTTGAGCAGACTGTGGCATAAGTTTATTACCTAAAAAGTTTAGGCCTTACAATTATTATGTTCAAAGTAGGGTAGTAGTGTCAATTGCCATAAAAAATAGCTCGACTAATTCAAGCAATTTGCGCAGTCTGCTTTTGATATAATCCAAAGCAATGATAGCTCAACTAATAATTCAACCAGATATTCCTACCAGAATCCAGGCTATTGAGAAAATCTTAATTGATCAGGGGTTAAACAGAAATCACCCTAACCTGATCTGGTTTGATGAAAATAGTAAATTAGGAGTAGAACAAACTAAAAAAATCAGGGAACATCTTTCCTTAAAACCCTATCAGGGAAAATTTCAAGCAGCTGTACTTATAGCAGCAGAGGTTTTAAGCTTGGATGCTCAAAACTCGCTGTTAAAAATTTTAGAAGAGCCCCCTGGCGAGGCATTGATTATTTTGGGCATTGGTTTTGAATCCCAACTTCTTCCCACTGTTATTTCCCGTTGTCAGCTAACTTTCATTCATGATTCAGGAACTAATAAAAATGAGGTTTTGTTGAAAAAATACCAGGCTAAAATCATGCAGCTTTTTGCCAGTAATATTGAGACGAGATTTCAGCTAATTGAAAAAATAGAACAACGTGAGGAGTTTTTAACTGCTTTGGTTACTTATTTTCATGAGCATCGTCAAGATAAAACTTTACAGCCCTTTTTAGCAGATCTGCTTCAAGCCAGTCTTTGGCAACAACACAATGTTAATACTCGAGGAATTTTAGAATACCTGATGCTCAAAATACCAATTATTAAAGATAATAAGATTGAATTTAGCCGCTAATCATTAATATTTTGCTGCTTTTGTGGACAAAAGAATATGCATCGCATATTTATCTGAAAAACACCTTGATTAGCCTACTATTACGGCCTAAAATCAACATTTATAGTTGCAAATCTCATCATTTACTGTTAAACTGATTTGTCCGTCAAGTTGTATGCCTAATAACATTTATACTGCAAAAGAAATTCAGGTCCTTGAAGGTTTGGAGCCAGTCCGTAAAAGACCCGGCATGTATATCGGCTCCACAGACGAGCGGGGACTCTGGGTGATGATCAAAGAGATCATAGACAATTCCGTCGATGAAGCCATGGCTAGCCGTTGTTTTAACGTCTGGATTACTTTGCATCAAGATAATTATGTCACGGTGGCTGATGATGGTTTAGGTATTCCTTGGGATAAACATCCCAAAGTAGGTAAGTCTGCTTTGGAGGTTGCCATGACTATTCTGCACGCAGGAGGTAAGTTTGGTGCTGGCGCATACAAGGTTTCTGGTGGTTTACATGGAGTTGGAGCTTCAGCAGTTAATGCCTTATCAGAGTACATGCGAGTAGAAAGCAAACGTGAAAGTAAGACATATTTCCAAGAGTATGAAAAGGGTGTCCCCAAATTCGAGGTCAAACAACTAACTGACAAAGATAATAACACTCCCTTTACTCAACATTTTGCCTGGGAAACCAAAAGTGGCCTCAGAACTACTTTCCGAGCTGATCCTACTATCATGAATACTATCGAGCCTAAATTTGAAAATGTTGCCAGACAGGTTAAAAATCGTGCCTATTTAGTCGCCAGGCTTTTTTTCCATATCTACGACGAAAGATCCAATCAAGAACTGCACTATTATTTTGATTCTGGAATTGTTGCTTTAGTCAAGCATATTAACAAGAACAAGGGTTCAATTCATCAACCCATCTATATTCATAAAGACTCGGAAGGAGTGGATGTCGAAGTAGCTATTCAATACTCTGATGGTTTCAATCCCATTGTCGAATCTTATGCTAATGTCCAGTCTACTCAAGACGGAGGAACACACCTGACCGGTTTCAAAACAGCCTTAACAAGGTCGATTAATGATTATGCCCGCTCTCATGGTTTCTTAAAAGAGAAGGATGAAAATCTGACTGGAGAAGATACCCTGGAAGGAATTAGTGCTGTAGTGGCAATCAAGATGGACTCAGAGCAGTTACAGTTTGAATCTCAAACCAAGGATAAATTAGGCAATGCTGAAGTAGGTCCAATTGTTTCCCAAATTACCAAGGAAGGTTTGGATACCTTTTTTGAAGAAAATCCCAATGAGGCTCGCAAAATCATGGACAAGGTCATTACTGCTGCTCAGGCAAGAATGGCAGCTCGAGCAGCCAAGGATGCAGTCTTAAGAAAATCTGCTTTTGAAGGAGGCTCTTTACCAGGCAAGCTGGCTGATTGTCAAGAGAAGGATCCTGCGGCCTCTGAATTATATATTGTTGAGGGTGACTCGGCTGGAGGCTCAGCTAAAGGTGGGAGAGACAGAAAATTCCAGGCCATCTTGCCTCTCAAGGGTAAAATTTTAAATACAGAAAGAGCCAGACTCGATAAAATCCTAGAGTTTGAGGAAATTAAAAATCTGGTAATTGCTTTGGGAACTGGCATTGGCGACACGGTTGATTTTGGTAAAACCAGATACCACCGTATCGTAATTATGACTGACGCTGATGTTGACGGAGCTCATATCAGAACACTTCTGCTGACTTTTTTCTTCAGATATTTACCAGATTTATTATCCTCGGGCTATATTTACATTGCCCAACCGCCACTTTTTAAAGTTACCAGAGGTAAAAGTGCTCATTATGCCTACACTGATGAGCAGTTAAATCTGATCTTAAAGGAAATTGGCAAGACTGATGGGATTTATATTCAAAGGTATAAAGGGCTTGGGGAGATGAATGCCGAGCAACTTTGGGAAACTACTATGGATCCAGAAACTAGAATTCTCAGGCAAGTCACTATTGAAGATGCTGCTGAAGCAAATGAGATTTTCTCCATGTTAATGGGGGAAGAAGTTCCACCCAGAAAGAAGTTTATTCAAACTAATGCTAAGCAAGCCATCCTTGATGTTTAAAAGCTCCTTGGTAGAATAACTGTAATGGATAAATTCCCAAAAGTAGCAGCAATAGTTTTGGCTGGAGGAAAGGGGACTAGAATGAACTCCGATCTCCCCAAGGTCTTGCACAAGATTCAAGGCAAACCAATCGTTTCCCACACTATTTTAGTTTTGGAAAAAATTGGCTTAGGGCATATCAACGTCGTGACTGGATATAAAGCTGAACTAGTTAAGAAAACTTTAGGGAAAAACCTAAATTATTCTTTACAAAGTGAACCTCTTGGCACTGGCCATGCTGTACTTTCTGCATTACCTTCAATACCCAAAAACATTACAGATATTATTGTCATTAATGGTGACGACTCTGCTTTTTATAGGCCTGAGACGATTTCCAATATTATCCGCCAACACCAACAATTAAACATGGCTATGACTATCGTTACCACGATTAACGAAGAAGCTGCAGTGTCTGGGAGAGTAATTCGTAATCAGTATGGCAAAATAATTGGGGTTAAGGCAAACTCTAAGCTAACTCCTGCAGAATTAGCCTCAAATCATGAAATGGTCTGTGGGCTATATTTATTTAAGCGTCATTTTTTAGAAGAGCACTTACCAAAAGTTGAGTTTAGTCCCAAAGGAGAGTATAATATAACGGCCTTAATTTCTACAGCTATAGGCCTATCTGAATTACATGATATCAGATTAGAAAATCCCCAAGAGTGGCAAAGTATTAATACTCAAAGGGAATTGCAAAAAGCTCGGAAATTATGGAAAAGTTTCAAAGGATAACTAATGACAGAAAACATCGATATCAGACAAAGAGCTGACTTTCATGTACATCTTGGAAAAAGAACCGAGGAAGATGTTCTGGCTGAAGCAGTACGCAATCATGTTTCAGTGATAGCTCTGTTAGACCGTGGTGAAGTAAGGATTAATAGGCTGCAGAGAGCTCAGGAACTAGGCAGAGAAACAGGTGTAACTGTAATTCCAGCAATTGAGAGTTTTACTGCTTTCCCTTATCAAGATCAAGAAATATTAATGGAATTTATCGGCCTAGATTTCGACTTAGATCATTCCATAATCAAACGAACTTTTGATCCATTTAGCGAAGTCCAGATGGCCAATCTCAGCAGAAAAGTGGCTTTCCAAAAAAACTACATCGAATCAGTAGGTTTCTCCGTTAATCATACAGACTCTAACAACAGAAGCTGGCTAGAAATCAGTAGTGGTCGTGTTGCTGAAACTGCTATTGAGATCTGTAAAATTGCAGCTGGAGACCCAGCTAACGAAGATTTATTATTATCCCTGCAAGGACAATTTAGACATCATTTTCTCATTCGACCACAGGATGCTCCTACTAACCCCGAGGATCCATCTCAAACACAACTCTCAGTCGCTAAAGCTTTATATTGGCAACACTTTGCTCCTGGTCGACCAGGATTCAAACGTTGGTACCTACCATTTGAGGAGATTAGGGACACTATTCACCAAGGCCAAGGTGTAATTGTGGTCGCTCATCCAAAATTTGAACATAAACCTGGAGAAGTTAGAATCCAAGACATTTTACCAGAAATTCTCGAGGCAGGCGTTGACGGTGTTGAAGGTTGGGACGCTGGTAAGCTTGACCGTCATTTAGCAAGGATTGCTTTATCTCAAAATAAGCTTGTTCTGGGTGGGAGTGGAAAAGACGCTAGTAGATATAAAAATCGAGAAATTGGTCTAGGTGATAACAGTGATCCAGAAAATCCTGCTCCTATGTTCATACCTCCCAGACTACTTAACAAAATTAGAGAATATAAAGCTAGCCATTCTGTGCCTAGTAGTAGATAAGTTGTATACTATATCCACAAAATGCTTGATCATCAGATATTGAGGAACGCTTATCAAAACTTCATTTTAAACGTATACGGTAAGCAGATTTCTATTCCATATCGAATTAACTTACCTCCAATTAAATATTCAGTAGATAACAAACACCGTAGAGGCAAAAGCTCTCCTCGACAGATCACCAAACAGCTAAAAATAGATGCTGAGGAGCAAGGTTTTAACTTACAAAAAGCTACTCCAAAACAGGTTAGGCAGTTCATGATCAAAAACAAACTAGGCTTAGATTGTTCCGGATTTGCTTATCAAATGATTAATAAAGTACTCAAGCAACTACACAAGGGGACTCTCGTTCAAGCTGGTTTACCCCGTGTTACCCGAACTAATGTGGAGATATTAACTTCAAATCAATTTTCTGTGCCTGTTAGCAGTACCGAGGACATAGAACCAGGAGATTTAATCAAACTAGCCTCAAGCCAGAAAATTCCTCATGTGGTAATTGTGATTAAAAAGACACCTTCTGAAATCGTTTATGCACACTCAAGTGATTCCACTACAGAATCTGGAGTTCATCTTGGAAAAATAATTATCACTAATCCTAAATGGGGGATAGAGAAACAAACATGGGAGGAAAAAACTCATAATAACCAATCCTACCAAAGTTTATATATCCCTCAATATGGAGATAAGGTAGTTAGACTAAAAACTTTACTGAATCATTAACTAGGTTTAGTAAGTAATACTACAAATCTCCTAAATATTAATGTAAGTCGCTTGCTTGATAATTCCAGAACAGATATAATAAGATGTGCTTCTGAAAAAGGCTGAGTTGTACTGAATTTACGATCATTAGACAAAATTCTCAATTGACAAAAGAAAGGCAGTAATAGACTTTTTGGCAGAAAATACTATATAACAGAACAAGATCGATCGGAAAAGTCTAAACAAAAGATGAGTAGTATTGGAAAAATTGAGCCAGCGCCAATAGTGGAGGAGATGAAACGCTCCTATTTGGACTATGCTATGTCCGTAATTGTGCAACGAGCTCTTCCAGATGTTCGAGACGGTCTAAAACCAGTTCAAAGAAGAATTGTTTACTCTATGCAAGAGCAGGGAATTCACCACAGCGCTAGATATCAAAAAAGTGCTGCTGTGGTAGGCGATGTCCTCAAAAACTATCACCCCCATGGAGATGTACCTGTCTATGATGCGATGGTCAGAATGGCTCAGGATTTTTCCATGAGATATATGCTAGTAGATGGACAAGGAAATTTTGGCTCAGTCGATGGTGACTCTCCAGCAGCGATGCGATATACCGAAGCCAGGCTCTCTGCGATTGCTGATGAGCTCCTCCGAGACATTAACAAAAATACTGTTGATTATATTGATAACTATTCTGGCACTACTAAGGAGCCTACTGTATTACCTTCAGTGATACCAAATCTCTTACTTAATGGTGCCTCAGGAATTGCTGTTGGCATGGCAACTCAAATCCCTCCTCATAACTTGGGTGAAGTAATCGATGCTCTAAATTACATGATTGATCATCCTGCTAAAGAGGAAACAAATGGGCAAGCGAAACCTACCCCAGACGGAATTGTTCTACCTTCCACAAATAAATTTGAATCTGAGACAACTGTTGAAGAACTGATGCAGTTTATTAAAGGGCCAGATTTTCCCACTGGTGCTTCAATATATGACTGCGCAGAAATTTTGGCTGCTTATGCGACAGGTCGTGGCAGAATTGTGATGCGAGCCAAAGCAGAAATTGAAGAAGCCAAAAATGGCCGTTTTGACATTATTATTTCTGAACTGCCATATCAGGTAAATAAAGCAGTTTTAGTAACTAGAATTGCTGACTTACATAAGGAAAGAAAAATCGAAGGAATCGCTGATTTAAGGGATGAATCAGACAGAAGGGGAATGAGAGTTGTAATTGAACTCAAACGTGACGCTAACCCTAAATCTGTTTTAAATAACCTCTTTAAGCATACTGCCATGCAATCTGTTTTTAACGTGAACATGGTGGCCTTAGTTGATGGAGTGCCCCATCTTTTGCCTCTCAAACATGTTTTAGAGGAATTTATTTCTCATCGGCAGAGTATTGTCACCAGGCGCTCAGAATTTGAATTAGCAGAAGCCAAAGCCAGAGCCCATATTTTAGAGGGACTCAAGATCGCAGTGGATCATATTGACGCGGTCATTGATACCATCCGCAAAAGTCAAGATGCCGATGAAGCAAAGAAAAATTTAATCGTACGTTTCAAATTATCTGACTTACAAGCACAAGCTATTTTAGACATGCAATTGCGTCGTCTGGCAGCACTAGAGCGGCAAAAAATCGAAGATGAGCTAAGCTTGGTCAGAGAAACAATTACTTATCTGGAAGATTTACTTGCTCATCCTGAAAAAATCCTTAAAGTCATCAAGGAAGAGCTGACTAAAATTAAGGATAAATATGGTGATGATCGCCGTACCAGAGTTTATAAACAAAAAGTTGGTGAGTTCTCTGAGGAAGATTTGATTACTGATGAACCCACTATTGTGACTATTACCGAAAGTGGTTATATCAAACGTCAACCACCTTCTACTTTTCGAGTCCAGGCACGCGGTGGTAAGGGTGTTTCCGGAATGAATACCAAAGATGAGGATGCAGTAACTCATATCTTTTATCCCAAAACCTTAGATAATATCTTATTCTTTACTGATCGAGGACGAGTTTTTCAGATTAAAGTCTGGGAAATTCCTGAAGCCTCTCGGGCTGCCCGCGGGCAAGCAATTGTTAACTTAATCAATGTTGACCAAGGTGAAAGAATTACGGCAATTTGGACCTTAAGACAAAAAGATACTGCAAAGTTTTTGTTTATGTGTACAAAACAGGGTAATGTTAAAAAAACTCCAATTGAAGAGTATGCTTCAATTAGGAAAAATGGTCTAGTGTCAATTAACTTAGACAAGGGAGATACTCTAGGTTGGGTTTGGCCCACCTCAGGTAAAGATGAGTTGATTATTGTTTCTCAAGGAGGACAATCAATTAGATTCTCAGAAAACGATGTTCGTCCGACTCATCGGGATACTTCCGGAGTTCGCGGCATTAAATTAGCAAGTAGTGACAGTGTAGTTTCTTTGAATAAAATTGAAAACATTACCTCAAATCAATTACTTGTGGTTATGGAAAATGGCTTAGGTAAGAAAACTAATGTTTCTGCTTGGGCCAGGCAGGGGAGGGGAGGCATGGGTGTAAAAGGAGCTCAAGTGACCTCAAAAACAGGACAAATTGTAACAGCCCAAATTGTGGATCAAGACGGAGAAACTCTAGTCTTAACTTCCAATAAAGGGCAGATTATTAAAATTGGTATTAAGGATGTCCCTACCCTACAAAGACAAACACAGGGAGTTATTCTGATGCGGATGAGAGAAGGGGAGAAGGTAGCAGCGGCAGCGGTCATTTCTCCCAGCAAAGAACCAGCTAGCTAACAAACTGTGAGTTTTTTGTTAAACTATATCCATGAAGCGTTTTGAAAGGTATGTTGCTGCCTTTTTTATTAGTTATTTTTTCATTGGATTGCTTTTTGCTAGCCTTTATGCTCTGTTTTACCATTGGAGTGCTTTTTCCTTTTTTAGCCCTGGATTCTACATGGTTTTACTAACCTGGCCAGCTCAGCTACCCGGTTTTTTTGCTGATTTTCAATATTATGGTTTTGCTGGAAAAACTTTGCCCTAAATAGTCCAAAAAAACTGGCTTTTTGACTCTTTTTGTGCTACAATTAAAGCCCTTGAGAAAGAAAACTTCTACTAAACATCCTGCCAAGATTTGTGCTGAGTGTGGCAGTGAACTAATTTTTGTGGAAGAAATCACTATGACAGTTGGCAACGCCCTTTCTCCAGTTACCAAAACTATTTATCATTGTTCTAATCAAACCTGTCAGGAAGAATCAGAAAGAAAAGAAGCTCAGCGACGTGAGTTTAGACTACAGCAAGAAACTTTAAAACAAAATCGCCTCAACAACCGTCACAGTACTAAATGAATCCCTTCCCGCCGTAAACAACTGGGTATCCCTAAAAGGGAAAGTTCTTTCGAGCGTTCATCCACACGGTAAGCCGCAAGGTATTCTCGCCCAAAATAAAGTTCCCAATCCACACCTTCTGCGAATTTTATACATTTCCCTGCTCTATAAATAAAAGCATGGTAAAGATTTCGCACACTAAAGGTCTGCGCAGTTTTGACGAAGCGGTTATAAGCTTTCCAGACTGAAAGTCCGGGGTTTCCTCTGGCTAGCTTTCAAGCGCTTCGCTACCCGTTTGCCAGTAAAACTTGAAACCTACTTCGTCTACATCCACGAGCTCTCAGCTCGTGGTTTTGACGAAGCGGTTATAATAAACTCATGCCAAAAATTGGTGCTCACGTTTCTTCTGCTGGAGGATTAGAAAAATCTTTTGATAAGGCCTTGGAGATTGGGGCAGAGTGTACCCAAATTTTTATTTCTCCACCACAACAATGGTTGGAAAAAACTCATCCTCAAGAAGAAATTGATAGATACACAAAAAAAGCAGCGGAAACTCAAATTGGACCAAACTTTATCCATGCCACTTATTTGACAAATTTAGCTTCGGCCAATCCTGATTTTGTGAGAAAAGCAATTTCCTGGCTTGTTTATTCCCAAAAAACAGCTGAAAAATTGAGAATAGCAGGGACTATTTTCCATATTGGTTCAGCTAAAGAAAAAACCACCCAAGAAGCAGTGCAGCAAGTTATTAGCAATATTCAGCAAATTCTCTCTCAAACTGGGCAAGTAAATCTAATTTTGGAAACATCAGCTGGAGCAGGTAACACGGTGGGAGATAGCTTGGAAGAATTAGAGCAAATCATCTCCGCAATTAATGATCCCAGATTAAAAATTTGTTTAGATACTCAGCACATGTTTGCTTCTGGATATGGTTTAACCACTCCTGGGGCTGTGGCAAAAGTTGCTCAGCAAATAGAACAGACAATTACCTTTACTAAGATTATCGCCGTTCATGCTAATGATTCCAAGGTGGAGTTGAATAGCCATAAAGATAGGCATGAGAATATTGGCCAAGGTTTAATTGGTCTAGCAGGCTTTCGAGCTTTAATTAACCATCCACAGTTTGCCCAAATTCCTTTCATCCTGGAGGTCCCCGGGATGGGAAACCAAGGCCCTGATAAAGTTAATGTTGATTTGTTGAAGTCTTTACGCACCAACTAGCTTGCATTCTTTCTAACTGGTTGATAAACTCGCCCTATTATGAATGAGGCTGTTTCCCATCGAGATCAGATCTTAGGATATTCACGACAAGCTTATCAGGATTTACAAAGTTGGTGGCAACTGCTGAGTAGATCTCTACCTGACCACAAACTACTTTGTCAGATTGCTGAGCACAATTATAGTGATGACGTGATTGCATCAACTTTTCGTCGAGCTAGTCCAACTACGATTCTACTGGAGACAGAATTTAGTGAGATTGCTGGCCCACTTTTTAATCGCCCGGTGAGAACATTTGATACTGCTATACTTTACAGGGTAACTCCAGAGTGCAATTTCACGCACAATTTTGGTGTTTATTCCTTATATTTTCTCCCTCTTAATAAAAGGCATGTCGCAAGAGATCAGGATTGTGAGTACGTCAGGTTAGCAGCAGGCTATCCATTTCATCATCTTTCATTGACTTTAGGTGAAGGTATGGATCAACTACGCTCGCTTGATGTTCGCTTACGCAGTAGTCGACCCACTGAAAATGTCAGAACATTACAAATTTCTCTAGATAGTGACTCTGTTTGGACTATTGTCCAAACTGCTAGAGACAATACATATTTTAAAAACCCATTAGACCACAAACTTCAAGACAGAGCCTCTAGTCACCGACCATCCCAACGTTTTTCTTATCAGCATCTAGCCTATGAGCACTTGTGTTCATTTGGGTATGACCGTAGTAATTACCTCAGAATGAGCCCGTGGCAAGATCTTTTATTTCCTAACAAATTCTATTCCTTTTGTCCTTATCCTGGATTTAATGTTGGGGAAGCAATTATCAGAGCCTGTCACTTTCAGTCAGCCATCAAGCCAGCTCCCTAGCTAATCTTCTTGATATTCCCTGAATGGAAAGCTTTATGGATATCCTTTAAGTGTCTGTTGGTAACATGGGTGTAGATTTGAGTTGTGGCAATATTACTGTGCCCAAGCATTTCTTGAACTGATCTAATATCTGCTCCATTAATCAGCAAATCTGTGGCAAATGAATGTCTAAGGGTATGGGGGGTTGCCTTTATTGATAACCCTACTGCTTTAACATATTTTTCTACGATTCTTTCGATTGAGCGGGGAGTGAGTCTCATTTTTTCACCATTGTCTTCTGAATTTTCCTTTCCTTGAAACCTAATGAAAAGTGGTTGATATGGATCATGCCTACCATGTAGATACTCACCCAACCACTTTAAAGCTGAATCAGATAAAAATACTACTCTCTCTTTGGAACCTTTACCTATCACACTAAACTCAGTCCGGTTTAAATTAATAGTGTCTCTATTCAGGCTAGCTAGTTCCGAAACCCTTAAACCAGTGGAAAAGAGTAATTCTAACAAAGCCCGGTCACGCAATCCCGCTTTGTCTAGCACATCTGGCGCTTCAAGCAATTTCTGCAATGCGTCTTCATCGAGTACTTTAATAGGGGAGGCTTCTGTTTCACCTAACTCCACTTTTTCTGCCGAGAGACTGTTGATATCGTGCCTGGCTAGATACCGGAGAAATGCCCTTAATGCAATCATAAAATAGTTTTGAGTCACTCTCTTGAGAGGCTTTTTTGTTTCTGGATCAACGAATCTTCCCAAGTAAAGACGATATTTTCTGACTAGCCCCAAATCAATCTTATTTGGCTCGATATCCCCAGCAAAACCTAAAAATCTTTTTAAATAGTGATCGTAATTTTGAATTGTTTTTTGCGAGGCATTACGTTCAATTTCTAAATATTCAAGGAAATCAGTGATGGATGAAGAGATCATCTTAAGGCTATTTTAGCACAGCCTAAACTAGAGCAGAGCAAGCCCAGCAATCGCGATCAAGACTAATATTGCCCCAGCTCCAGCGAGCATCCAAGTAGGTGTAAAATTACCACTGGCTGGCAAAGTCACAGTCGCAGATTCACTGGATGAAGTATCAGTCACCGAGGGAGCTCCTTGAGCAGCTGTCGCCAGACAACTACCAGAACCAACAGTGTAGTTACCATCAGTTACACTACTTAAAATATCATTAGTTGTACCGCGTTGCACAATATTTGAATCTGTTGTTTTAGTTTTATCATTTGGGTCAAAATCAAACTTGAGCTGGGTTGCTCCAGCTGGAGCATTATCCAGTACAGTGAAGTCAATTGTGGCTAAAGTACCGCTACCAGAAAAAGCCTGGGTGGTTGAGGAAACTCCGGTAATAGATATCTTACCGTTTTGTTGATCGATAAAGTTACTGGCTGTTGGATAATCAGGATAAAGGCTACCCGAAGTCAGCTTCACCGCCCTAAACCTAGTAGGATCATAAAAGATTACTGCATCAACTCCATCAGTTTGCACACCAGCAGTGTTAACCACCACACTAACAGTAAAGGAACAACTATGGTTAAAGGTGCCCGTTGAAGGTGAGACAGCTAAAGATGCACCTGCAGTTTGAGCTAAGACCAAAGTAGGAGAAATGCTAAAAAGAAAAATAGAGAATATAGATGATATAAAGGCAGTAATTTTTTTCACTTGATTATATTTACAGTTAAGTTTTGCACTCGATCTAAAATATTATTACCTGATTTAAAGTCTATCACATATGAGTCTATCGTGCTACCCGGGGTAAAATCAAGACTGATTTTAGCTGTTCCCGGAGTCTTAGCCACAAAATTGATACTACCGATTGGACCATTGTTCACAACTCCAATCGTCTCAGCTGAGACGCCTGAAAGCACAATCCGACCATTACGACTATCTAATCGGTTGATAGGATACCTTTCATAAACTACATTTCCTCCTACAGGCATATTATTGTTTTGTGGAACAATTGCTAGTAAGTCTGGATCATAACTTACCACGACATTTGTTTGTCTAGTAGGCTGAGTGCTATGTAGATTTATATTGACTTGGAAACTTTGGCCAACACTAACTAAGTTGTTATCAGTAGTTAAACTAATTTCGGTATTGGTGTTAATAGCCACTTCATTTTTTCCAGCAGCATTTGAGTTAAAACTTTGCCTTTGACTAGCCAAATTAACACCAAAAGGCACTGCTAAAACTAAAATACCAACAATGAGAAAAGAGGCAAGATTTTTCTTGGAGAGTAGCAACTTTAAATTTGGATCCATCTAGCTATTTCTTCTTACGATACAGTGTAGTTTTTATAATCTGTAGTTGTCAACAGTTTTTGGCATATTTTTTGCAGTTATGCAAACTAAATAGGGAAGTGTCTAAATCAAGACTTACAAGATCATCAAAATATAATCTCCAATCACGCGTTGCTTAATTCATAAACAACTAGGTAGTTGACAACTTATGTTGGAATCAAACTTTAATATTGTGCGACATCGAGAATTTTTATTTATAATCTTACAAACGGCTTTTAAAAACCAAAAATGTTCAAGAAATCAGGTCTAAGTTAAACATAGTGAAAAAGATCAAAATATAATATTGCGTAATAGCACTAGTTAAAACGACTTTAGTACAAAGAGCGCACATCTTTTAAAACCCAACAACTAAACCTCAGCTAAATAGTTTTTCTGCTTTAGTCAATACAATCCTAAGAAGAATGTACAAATCAAGTTCTTTACACAATCAGCCATCCTAACCTATTTTATCCAAAATAAGACTCCTAGAGGTATTTAGCCTCGAGGCCCGTAAAGGCCCCTAAAACGGCTGGAAACGGGGGAAGATGACTAGTTAGTCATCTATAGATTAGACTGTCTCAAAGCCCTAAGTGTTAATTTTAAGAAGTTATTAATAGAGGGGCAAAAATTATCGAAAAAAATTGATAGGAAATTAGTAAAAATAGGTACAGGTTTATTAAACTTACAAAATTAATTATTTTTTATTAAATACTTTTTTAAAGCAAGTTGACCACTTCTCCGGCTACTAGGCATATACGTCGTCGTATAAGGTACATTGTGCGACATACTAGTTGGGAAGGCTTGACCCCTCTGAAGAGAGAATGGCCTCTTAATTGAGAAAACAATAAGACGGTGAGGCTAACTCACTCATGCTACATACATATCTGTGTACCACTACTAGGACTCTCCTCTCAGTAACTATACCTATAGTTTTCACGCGTGGAAACAACTTTGGGTTTTTTATAGCAGAGAAATGTAAGAGAGTACTCTGCTCTTGGGTGTGATTGCTTTTATCATGCTCCACGAGCTACACCATATTTTATATTTTCTGGCCTCCAATAATACCCTATAATTCTTAGTTATCCACAGTGTACTAACTATATCAGACTGTATCAACTATATTATAGGCTTATAATATTAGCACTCTTCCCTACCTTGTGTTAACCTATTATTTTTTGGGTTATCAAATTGTTAACTAAACTACTAAGCCTATCCCACCCAAGAGGTTGTGATATGAGCTAAAGCTCTATCACTTTCAGGATATGAGCTAAAGCTCTATCACTTTCAGGATATGAGCTAAAGCTCTATCACTTTCAGGATATGAGCTAAAGCTCTATCACTTTCAGGATATGAGCTAAAGCTCTATCCCGCCCAAGAGGTTGTGATATAGGCAATGAGGAAAATTGGGATTGCCCACTTGAGAAAACCTACCACTACTTCCCTGTTTAACCTATCCTTCAAAGCTTCTAGGCTGATACCCAAAGTAATATATAGTGTGGCTGTTAAAACCAGAGAAATCATGGCTTTTGAAATAGGCCAAAAAGATAGGGCCAAACCCACTTCTCCAATAATGAGTGAAATAATAGCTGAGTACATTAATAATCTACCAGATACACCAGCCATATCAATTGTCCAAAGTACCTGCAAAGTTAAGGGAAAGGATAGTAGAAAAACCATTAATCCATTCCACAAAAACAAAAGATCCAGTGAGTAAACTACATTAAAGAGCAAAGAAGTTGTGACAATGGTCAGAACAAAAATTACTGTCGAGGAAACACGATAAAGCGGAATGGTTCTGATGGCGGAAATATTAAAAATATTTTGGGATAGTAGCAGAGTATAAAAAGATAAACCAAAAATTAATGCTGCTAATATCCTCGACCAGGTACTGAGTAATAAAAAATAGTAGCCAGAAACTGATAAGGTTAAAAAAGTGGGTAGTATTAGTAAAATGATTGCCTTTAGTTTACTTAACCCCTCCCACAGTGACCAAACTGATAGAAGATAAGCAAGGACTGTCAACCCAGCAATATAATGATAACGTAAATAAAAGGGTACAAATTGGGTGCCAAATAAGCCTAAAGATAAGATAACCGCCGTAACAATAATTTTTTCTCGCTTGCTGAAGAATGGTTTACTATTTATGGAATTTAATTTTTGAGCCATATATTTTTCAAGCTGCTGCCATCTTGAGGACATGACAAATCGCAATAGCCAAAGCATCAGTGGCATCATCTAAATGTCCACCCTTTGGAGCAACTAACACACTTCTCTTTTCCCCATTGCTACCTAAGAATTTTCTCACCCCTTCATAGACCTGTTTTTTATCTGCTCTACCTGAACCTGCAACCATTAATTTAACCTGTAATCCAGTATATTCATGAACAGGAATATTATGCTGAGCAGCAGCGAGCATAACCACCCCTCTCGCCTGCCCCACAGCAATAGCTGTTTTAGTATTAGCCCCAAAAAACAACATCTCAATCACAATCATATCAGGCTGGTATTTCTCAATCACTAAGTTTAACTGGTTATAAATCATCAACAATCTCTCTTGGGCAATTCTATCTTTGGGTGTGGAGATATTATCGTAGTGGATTAAATCAAGATCATAATCAAATTTCCTACCTAAGATATCTTCTGGAACTTTGATTAAACCATAACCAGTAGTAGCTGTACCTGGATCTATACCCAAAATAACCATCAATCTAGTATACACCTTTCGCTAGCTTGTTACCCCAGTTAAGTGACCATCTGGATGATAATCAGGTACAAACGCAAAATCATCTTTTATCAGCCTATATCCATTTTGCACCGAGGAGGCATCTGATATCGTCTCAATTCTGTAGGAAGACTTACTAAGATGTTTTCTTAACTTGGAAGCATAAACTCTTAGCGAATCATCGATCTCTTCTATCCCCCAAGTAGGCCAGATGTGTTGGCGAAAATCTCTTTTGCTGACCTTTATTCCTGGACTTTGCCAAAGTCTGTACAATATTTTCATCTCAGTTAAGTCAAGATCTAATCCTTGCACTCCTAAACCATAACCAATTCTAGTTTTTGAAAAAATTGCTGTCGGCAACTCGTGACCTCTGTTTATTTTACAGATGTATAGGGAGACAGCGCAGCGAGCATTACGGGAGACGTCTCCTCGAGAGCAAGATACTACCAAACGATCTTTTGAAACAAGATAACCTGCATGTTTACCTAACAGTAAAACAAGAGCATCTTTAATTCGCAATTCCTGTGATCTATCGCTTAGGTGGATTGATTGTTCAGCCAAGGAACCTATTTCTGCACTATTGGCTGCTCTGGACATCAAGCCTATTTCGTGTAACCATTCTTGGTAACAAGGGTCTAGATGAGGAGCCTCCTGAATATTATGAAACCGATTAATTATTCTCTCAAACTCTACCGACTGCATCTTCAGCAATTTTTAAATGAAGCTCCACGGCCTAACGGCCGTGGTATCCTCTCAGCTTCACAGCTTTAGCTGTGATAATTTAAGCATTCATCCATTTTCCAACGAGCATGGTTTTCTGCTTTCGCTGATAAATATCCCAGGTTGCTAGCCTGAATCTTGCTGCTAAACTTTCAAAGGATATTTTCTGGAATATCAAAATTAGCAAAAACTTTTTGAATATCATCTTGGTCTTCTAATTTCTCGGTAAAATCTAATATTTTTTGGGCTATTTCTTTATCATTAATCTGCATAGTAGTTGTAGGTTTAAACACTAACCCAGATTCCTCTACCGCAAAGCCAGATTGAGTAATCTTATTACCCATAGTATATAGTTCTGGGCCTTCTACATAGATTAAATACTTATTCTCACCCTCTTCTGTAAAAGCATCAACATCCTCTGCTCCCAAATCAATTAGCTCCAGCATCTCATCATCTACCTCTCCACCTTTGCCCTTTACTTCATCTACCTCTCCACCTTTGCCCTTTACTTTTAATTCTCCCTTTCTTTCAAACATATAAGCTACACTTCCTTGCCCTCCCAAAGCCCCTCCACTGTGTTCAAACAGGCTTTTGACTATTTGGTTGGTTCTTAACTTATTATCTGTCACACCTTCCACCAAAAAGGCTACTCTACCAGGACCAAAACCCTCATATAAAACTTCTTCAAGTGTTTGGCCAGGTAAATTACCCAGACCGCGATCAATAGCTCGCTGGACATTTTCCTTAGGCATATTTATCTTGCGGGCTTCTTCTAAAGCCTCACGCAGGCGAGGATTTGTATTTGGATCACCCGAATTACCCAATCTAGTGGCAATAGTGATGGCATTGGCAATTTTCGTAAACATCATCCCACGTTTAACATCAGCCACACCTTTTTGTCTTTTAATTTGCGCCCATTTTGAATGTCCCGACATATTGTTACTCCTAAATTACATTCAAAAAGAAGCGTATTAGCGATTCATTTTGAATGACCTGACTTATATTCCCCTCCTTTGAAATGACGTTCAAAAGAGGTGCTTCAGCAACTCATTTTGAATGTCCCGACATATTGTTACTCCTAAATTGGCATTATTTGTTGGCGATCTCTGCCATTATTACAGGACTAATCTTAATCGTATTAGCCTCTTTTTTCAAGTCCATTCATCTAAAAAGGAGCAAACCTTTATCTGATAAAGATCCCAGCTAAGCTGAGTCACATTGCTTGACAAGAGATATTGCAATTACTTATACTCCTTTGCTAATGGATGATTCATCTGCCTCCCTCAAACAGCGGGCAATTACTGCTGCACTATCTGCAAATTGGGAAGAGGCTTTAGCAATTAACCAAGAAATTTTGACCAGTGAACCCAACAACGTTGATGCACTCAATCGTATCGCCCGCGCTTATTTTGAGCTGGGTGATTTTAAATTATCCAAAAAAAACTATCAAGAAAGTCTCAAAATAGATCCTTATAATCAGATTGCCTATAAATTTATCAAAAGAATTGAGGCTTGTGCCAAAAAAGGAGTTAAATTGCCTAATGGGAAAAATGGTAAAAACCATTCTATCTTAGAAACAATTAGCAATTTATCTGATCTTTTTATTGAAGAGCCTGGTAAAACCAAAGTGGTGAATTTACTGAAAGTTGCTGAGCCAAAAAAACTTTCTTTTTTATCTCCAGGTACACCTGTATTACTAGTACTTAGGAATCGTTGTATTGCAGTGACTGATCAGAATTCTGATTATTTAGGAGTGTTGCCTGATGATTTATCACATCAGTTAACCAGATTAATTAATGGTGGTAATAAATACCAAGCTTTAATTAAAACTGTAAAGATTAATGCCATTGCTATTCTCATTAGAGAAATTTATCGTTCAACTCGTTTTAGGAATCAGCCTTCATTTTTGGAAAACAGTGGAGAAACTTTTAGTTACTCCTCGGATAACATTTATTTTGGCGACACAGAAGATTCTAGTGAGGATACAGAAAACGAAGAAGAAAGCTAGTTAACTAAATTGCAGATTTCTGTATTACTCAAAAATACGATTCCATTTTCTTTAGACTGACTTAAGGGTTGACCAATTACCTGAGTAAAAAACGCTGTCCCAATCGCTCTTTCTCGATAATAGGTAGCAATTTGCTCACTAGTAAAACGCTGTGGCAACATCGATAAACCAGATAGCCGATAATTGTTAATTAGTTGATCTTTTAGTTCACCCACACGGCTGGCTGTCCCAACCAGTGATAAGCCACGCAGTGAGGCACAAAACATTGGCTCAGAATCAGCTTGAGTTGGTTCCCTTCGTAAACTGCCAACTAACTTGCCAACTGGACTTTGCTGAACTGGTTGTAATACTATTTGCCACCAATATTGCTCATTTTCATCTAATTTTGGAGGTTTGATCTGTTTACTACCCGCTTGGTAAGTCAGTGAGCGCTTACCTACTTCCCAAGCATTTAATTGTGAGTCAGGGTCTTTCACAGCAGAAGTTTGAGCATAATCTTCCAATTCTAATAAGTCGAGTTTGGTCCCAAAAAGATTTACTACCTCTTCAGGAGCAAAAATTGCCAATGCTTCCCTATCCCCTTTATAGAGTTTCTCTAAAGAAACAATTAGCCCTCGTGGAATAATTGTTTGGTAAATTTGTGCCAGCACTTCTGTTGTTAACTCGGCTGGCTTTCTAATTAAATAAACTGAATATTTAGTGGGTAAATTAAAAGGAGTTTCTCGAAAATCACTCATTGATCGAACAGCTAGAATCAACGAGATGCCAACAACTAAAAAGAATAATAAAAACCAGATAACCATAAATTTTATCTGTTAGAGTGATCTGTATAAAAATCCTCACCGAGAATGATTGTAATATCCGCGCGATTGAGATCAACAGCTTCACCTAACTTGCCAGAAATTATATCACAACTACCCTGATTAGCTGAGAAAAATAGACTACTAGAACGCTGCAAACAGCTTGGCCGAAATGCTTGAGTGGCTCTCTGCTTAGTCCAGCTTTGTTTGCCTAGTATCAAAGTATTTGCTAAATCATCCTGGCTGTTGGCAGTAAAAATCACCCGTCCTCCTAAATTAGTAATCACCCGAGCGGCTTGTTCAGCTAGTAATGGATGAGCAGTGGAGTTATAAATTCCCACAGTCAAACCTTCTTGTTCAATCTGATTATCATACATATGAGCCATCACGTACTGATCAGTAACTGATTGTTTGAGACTCAATACACGACTACCGTCAGCCAGAACTTGCCAATTGGTAGCTTCACTTGATTGCAAATCAAGATTATCAACTTTGTCACTTCGAATTGAGCTCAAAACATGTGCTAGTTTCACAAGCTCGACCAAACTAAGATCTGTCTTGCTTTGCTGTATTAAATTCAAACTATCCCAGGGTGATTTACGAATCCTATCTAACATTTCACTCACCGGAGTCTGAGATAAATCCTCGGTAAAAATTAAATAACCGTCAACAGGTATGGCCAAATTTAAAGCCAGAGTTTCTTTCAGCAACTGTGCTCCCATGGGAGGTTTTTCATCTTGACCCAAGCCATAAATACTGCTCACCAACCACTGACCAAAACCATGTGGTAAATCAAGATAGGCTTTATCAGGAACAGTAATAATAGTGGCAGCTTTATCAATAGGGTTAACTGAGACTAGATAAATCTGATCACTTTTGATAGCTAAATTAATTGTGTTTGTGCCATTCCAACTGTAATATTTATCTACTGGCAGGGCATCAGGAGCATAAGGTTGTCCTAAACCCACAATAAAACTAATTAGCTTACCAATAATAATCAGCAAAACCACTAAACCTAGGGCAAATAAGCCTAAGCCCAGTTTACTGCGCGAGGAAGACGAACGACGAATACTTTTCCTTTTATTAACTTTTTTTAAGACGGATCTAGCCATACTAATTCTCACCGGCTCCGTCTATTCCAGTGGTTTTTCTGCTCTTAACTCTAGCAAATGAAGCTCCATAGCCTAACGGCTAGGTATCTTCTCAGCTTCACAGCTAAAGCTGCTGATTGAAAGCATTTATCCATGTTCCAACAAGCATGGTTTTCTGTTCTCGCTCATAAAATTATTCCCAAGGTTGCTTTTTCTTACCAACAATTTGTGGGGGCGTAAAAACAGGAGCACTGGAAAACTTGACCGGTTGCTCACCTTTTTTCTTTTTTTTCTTTTCCCCTTTAAAATATGATCCAAAACCTGCCATCTATCACCACCTCCTATGGTTAATTACTAGTTTAGAAAAAATCTGAAGCTAAATCAAGTTGTTTTAAGATCACTGGTTAATTTTATTCTAGAGCAAAGTGGTTTCTGGCTAATTTATGCAGTTCAATTTCTGAGCGGTCTTTCATAAAGCTTAAGTTAGGCCAATGGGCAGCTAAAATCTGAGCCATAAAAACACCAGCTACAATTTCTGGCATAATCACATAATCAGCACCTGATTGATAAAGCATTTCTGCATCAACAACATTGGTTGCCCTGACAATCACAATTGTTTCTGCTCTTCTCGTCTTCACCTCAGTTAACAAAACTAAATTATCATCTACTCCAGGGGCTGTTGAGACAACCAATTTAGCGTGATCTAAGTTAACAAAATCTAAAATCTCTGGATCTCCAATATCTCCATACATGGCATGAATACCCCTACTAATCAAATTTTGAATCACTCTGGGATTAAAGTCTAAAATCAAAAAAGGTACTTTTTCCTTTTCTAAAAACTTAACTATTTCACCACCCATCAAATGACCCCCCACTACTACTGCATGTTCTGTCAGATCTGAGGCAGTTTTTTTCTCCAGTTGATGAGTTAACTTAGTATGCTCAAAAAAAGTAACTAAGGGTTTTAAAACTGGATAAATATTACGCGAGTAGATAATCATAATTGAAGAAACAATTATCGAGATCACGCCAATTAAGGCCATCGCTGTTAATGAACTTTCTGAGACCAAACCTGTTTTTAAACCCAGCACAATCACGATTAAGGAAAACTCTGAAATTTGTGATAAGTTGATGGCTGTTTGGAAAATGGTATGTTTACGAAAACCAAACAGACCTAAGACAAACATAAAGATTAATGGTTTAATCAAAAGTGCATAAAGTGTAAAAACTATAATCACAGGTAAGACACTAACTACTTGGTTAAAACTAACCTGTGAACCAAGATAGACAAAAAATAAGGTGACAAAGAAATCTCTTAATGGTTTTACCTTGCCCTGAATTTCATAATGAAATGGTGAATTTGCTAAAGCCACACCTGCCAAAAAGGCTCCGATGACTACGGAAAAACCCAGCAGCAAGGCAAATGCGACATAGATAAAACACCAAGCCAAAGCTACCAGTAATAAAAGTTCGGAAGACCTTGCTACTACTTTAAAAATACCAGCGAGGAAGGTGTTTGATAACCACAGAGCTAAGCCAATTAACAAAATCCCTTTGACTAACAGTAAAATTAAGGGCAAGTTTTGTGATAGACCTAAACCTAAAGCCGAGGAAGAGAGTGTCATTAGCATCAACAAAATAATTGCCACCAAGTCCTCCAGTAATAAGATGCCTACTGATAATTTGCCATAGAGCGAAGTTAGATCCTTCTTTTCTAGCAATAACTTAACTACGACAATCGTTGAGGAAAAAGAGAGGCCTACCCCCAAATAGAAACTTTCAGTAGGTCCAAAACCCAAAGCCTTAGCGATAAAAAAGCCTGCTAACAAAGAAATCAAGATTTGTCCCAAACCCGCGACGATAATAGGTTTGCCCAAGTTTTTAATCTCTTTGAAATCTAACTCCATGCCAACTAAAAATAGGACAAAAGCAATTCCAATATCAGGGAAAAAAGTTAGAGCAAAAGAGTGTGAAATATCAAGAACTTTAACAAAAGACAGTAAAACTCCAGCCAATAGATAAGCTACCACCAAAGGCAGCCTCATTTTACTAATAAAATAACCAAAGGCAGCAGACAAGCCAATCACTACTGCCAACTGGATAAACAAGGAATCTGTGACACCCATAATTGTTAAAATTTAACTTCAAATATCTAAATCCTAAATAAATTCAAAATTTAAAACTGTTTAGGAAATTTGAAATTTGAGCATTGTTTAGATTTTAGAACTTGTCATTTAGGATTGACACTCCTCAAGTTTATCCAAAATATCTTGTAAATCTTTGGGCAGCTTGCTTTCAAATTCCAATCTCTCCCCTGTCTGTGGATGATCAAAAGATAACTCGGCAGCATGTAAAAACTGTCTGGGGCACCACCTTTTATCTAAACGAGCAGTTTTCCTACCACCATACTTTTCATCCCCTACAATACTGTGCCCAATATATTTTAAATGTACTCTAATTTGATGAGTCCGTCCAGTTAGTGGATGACATCGCAGCAAACTAAAGACATTATAATTGGCTTTATTCAGCTTTCTCTGCTGAATTTTATTAAAATTTACTAAAAGATTTTGGTACTCACTTGTTAAAAATTGATATTGGCTGATTGGCTGATATTCAGTAATTGCCTGACGCAAAATACCACTATCGTCCTCCTCGTCAGCAAAAACAACAAACTTTTCTCGGTCTCCAGGATTTCGGCCAATTAAAGTTTCAATTTTACCTGCCTGCTCAACTCGGCCATGTACTAAAGCTAAATAACTTTTATCAACTGTCCGTTCTTTAAATTGGATTTGTAAAGCTTGTAGAACGAGATTGTTTTTTGCCACTAACATTAAGCCCGAGGTATCTTTATCTAGTCTGTGCACAATACCACTTCTATCAGCCTGAATATGATAATTATTTTTTAGTAAATCTTCTAAAGTAGGCTCTTGTTGAGTTTGAGTAGCGGTAACTACTAGATTGGGTGGTTTATCGATGACGAGCAAAGCTTCATCTTCAAAAACAACTTTAAGCATTAGTGGGAGTTGGCACTTTTTGCAGGAAGTTATTCAATTCTACCAAAACCTCATCAGGATTCATTGCTGATTTAATCAAATAACCATTAGCACCTAGCTCAAAAGCTTGGTTGATCACAGTATCATGACCTAAATTTGTTAATACTACAATTGGGCCATTGGCTACCTTGGCTGGCTGCAACTTTAGCTCTCTGAGGATCTGTAGGCCATCTCTTTTGGGTAACATAATATCTAATAAAGTTAAGTTCCAACCACCCTCTTTTAATTTATTTAACCCCACTTCTCCATCTGGGGCTACATCTACAGTGTATCCTTCAGAGGTTAACAATTCTTGGTAAAAATCTCTCAAGAATTGATCATCCTCAACAATTAAAATTCTTTTACTTTTTTTATCATCCATAGCAATACTATATATAACACATCAGGGATCTGCTTCGCCAGTAGCTATTTTGGATACCTGGCTAGTTTAATGAATCTCCATTGACTCACACCAGTGTCATCTTCTAGACCTCATCTTCGATAAGTCCCGTCTACAGTGGGAACCTATTTCATCTACGAGCTAACGCTGATGGTTCTTCGTAGGTATTATAAATAGAATTAATCCATTCGGTTTGGCATGATTGCAAATCTTGTGAGTATATTTTTTTGAAGATGTTAGAAAATGTCTGATAATCGTTATCGGGAGCAAGCTGGGATAATAAAGATAGTAAATCTGCCTTATTATATTTTTCGATCAGGAAAGCTGTAAAAAGATAAGCCTGGTTGTAATTGTGTGTTTTCTCCCACCCTCTAGTATCATGCAGTTTGGAAAAATCTTGAGCATCTTCTAACTTCAGCGTTCTTGTTTTGTACTGTCCAGCTATAAGGCCTGCCAACCCCTCACTTAGCCAACGAGGATATTGTAAATGGAAAAGTTTCCAGGCAAAGCTATGGGCAATTTCATGAGTTAAAACCAAAGGAAAATCAGAAGCGGGATGAGGAGAAATCTCAGCAAAAATATGGGGACTGAGCATTACTACTGTTTCATGATTAACAATTGATCCAACCACCCAATCTGCTGTTGTTCTATCTAACTCACTATCCATTTGGTTTCTGGTATAAATTATCTTTATTTGTATCCCAGAAACATCTTGATCAAAAAATTGTCTATTTTGTTGATAAGAATACCGCATAACCTTGTCCAAGCTCTCCAAGGAATCAACTTTAGGATCAAACTCAATTATTTCTAGTAAAGATCCCTCTATTTTGTTCATTGTGTAACAAGACTTTAGCTTATTGCACCTATTTTATAAACTTTTTTAATACCCTTAGAACCTGCCTTATATATAAAGCATCTAGAGACCTCCCATTTTCAATATATTTTCTAGAAATAGGCATTAGGTGGTATCCTGCATAGGTTCTCCAATAGCTCATGTCTTTTTGGTGATTTTTTAATATATCAATTTCTCTGTCATAATTTTCTTCTGTATTAAAACTAAAATATTTTTGAGCCAAATACCCTTTCGGTAACAATGATTCCAATATGGCTTCGTTGATAATATTTTCCAAGGGCCTCTGACCAAAAAAGCTCTGAGATAATCTTAACTTGCTCTTTTTTTCTTTGGCAATCTTATCAATCAGCTCCTCATATTGTCTGTTTTGCCAAAAACTATGAATTAATTCATGCCACAACACCATCAGGGAACGTTGGATAACCTGTGAGCTATTAATACCTATCTCCAGAGTAACGATTCCCGGGTCAAGGTTTGCACCACCATTAAAATAATATTCACTGGAAATCAATAAAATAACTGTAACCTGTTTAATTTCAACATCGGTACCAAAGAAAATATTCAGATCGTCAATTAGTTGTTTACTTGGAAATTTCTTATTATTTTCTTTAAGAAGACAAGCCCAATAATTTAATAAAAATTTTTCTTTTCTCCATACTTTTTTAAAGCGAGGAAGGAATACTTCAGCTGCCGACTGGAAGAGTTGTAATTCTTTAGTATTAAATTTGTTTTTTGCGACCTGCCAAACTTTACTATCTGATTCAACCAGGAATACTCTACCCCAATATTTAGGACCAAAAGAGTATTTTTGAAATAACTTTTCAATATCTCCTAAGACTTTCTTTTCATTACTAGATAAAGGACCTGTCTCTTGTAACCAAATATCTCTGTACACAGTTCTAACACTAAAATGCCAGCTAGTTAGATTAGAGATAAAGTGAAACAAATTAGCGGACTTTGAAATTCTATAATTCAAACCAACAGAAAAATTATTCATTTCGAATATATATTTTATGTAATTTATTACTATCTTAAGTGCTAGCAACTTAAGATAGTCCTTAGCTCAATCTATGCTTGATCTCTATGGGAGTCTATATAATCCCCATAAGGCATATTATGATCTATATGATCACTATGATCTCCAGACCAACCTAAAAACTTTTCAGAGCCTTTTAACAGACCATCAATCACTAAGCTTGGTTTTATAGCGATAGATTCTGTTGATAGAACCCTAGTTACATAAAGACTGGGATCTGGTCGAACTTCTGACTCTTCGGGAAGTACCTCAACTGATCTAGATTTACTCTCAATAAGCATTTACATCACCTCCTCTCATCTTTAATTAGGTTTCACTTCAAGTCGATAACTTGAGCTTTATATCCTCTACTCACTAATAGGCCTCTTATATTTTCAAAAAATGTTTTTTTATATAAACAGTAGTCTTTAGCCTTTGGGTCGAAATCGCCTTTTAATCCGTTCCAATCGCGCATACAACCGCCTTT
>JAMCSY010000011.1:69706-84576 GCA_023379125.1 Patescibacteria group bacterium
AATAAATTACATAAAATATATACCCATTCACAGTCCAGACAATGAGACACAACTGAACTTCTCCCTAAATAATATCTACTAAAATTTTCGCTAGCCCAAAGATCTTCAATAGTTTGAGATTCAAGGCTACCCAATCTATAAGCTCTGTTTAAAAATTCATCACAAGGATATGTATCCCCATTAAAATCTACTGTAAAATATCTATTACATTGACCTTTAAAGGCACAGGCAGATACTCGATAGTTTAAAACGCCTTTAACCACATCATCTAAAGGTCTAATCTTAATCTTTGGATCATCTTCGGTTATCCATAATTCAAATATTTTGGTCAAAAAATCATAATAATCACTAGGATCCACCGCTAAATCTTTAACAGATTGAGGATCTTCGGGTTTTGCATGACAAGGATTTAGGGCTATAGGTATACTCACCTCTTTTATAAATTTATATAGTGTCTCTGGCTTATTAACCGTATGGCTGTTTACGACTGCAATTCCACCAAATGACAAACCATGCGTCTTTAACAAATTAATTCCAAACATCACGTCGTCAAACGACCCACGACCAGACGCATTAACTCTAACTGAGTTGTGATATTTAGATGGCCCATCAATGCTCACTCCAACTCCAAATTTATATGTCTTTATGAAATCGATCCAATCTCTATTAAGAAGAGTGGCGTTCGTTTGTATAGAATTATGAACTGACTGGTCAGGTCTTCTATATTTTTCTTGCAGATCAAAGGCTTTAATATAAAAGTCAGTACCTAGTAAGGTTGGTTCTCCACCATGCCAGATAAAATTATAAGTTCTTGAAGGTCCGGCTAGCACATGAGAGATTACTAAATCCAAAGTTTCATCAGACATTCTTTTTATTTCGGGCTGGTTGCCACTATAAAAGCAGTAACCACAGCGAAGATTACAACCAGCAGAAACAGCCTTAATAACAGGAGATATGGAAAGAGGTATTTGGTTGTCACTGATTTTTTCAACCATACCAGATATCTATTAATCTGGATAATAAATCTACTTCAATATTTTGTCAACTATTTGTCATAAACCAATCTACACTATTACTCAGAATCAGGATCAGTTGTTAAGAAGAATTTTCTAACAAGGCTATATAGCTACTGGTTCTAGTTCTTTGGCTTCTCCAATTGGAGTTTTAGTGTATTTAGCAGCATTAGCTACCACTTGGGGAGTTTCTATAGGTAAGGAAAAAGTAAAAGTTGTCCCCTTTCCCTGACCTTCAGAAGTAGCTTTAATAGTTCCTCCCATTAAATCTATTAAGCTTTTGGAAATATATAGCCCTAAACCTGTTCCTCCAGTAGTAGCTGCTGCTACATAAGAGTTATCTAACCTGCCAAACTTTTGGAAAAGTCTGGAGAGATCTTCCTTACTAATCCCTACTCCACTATCTTTCACAGAGGTCTCTATTACCTTACCATCACTGAAAAAAGATACTGTGATAGTTCCCTGGTCAGGGGTAAATTTCATAGCATTACCAATCAGGTTCAGCAAAACTTGATGAACTTTATCTGGATCAGCAAAAACAGGAGGTAGTTTTTCTGCCACTACTTCTACTTGGAGATGTTTTTCCTCAGCTTTGGCTTGAACTTCAGTTAGTACATCATCAGATAAAGCAACAATATCAAACCCTTGAGGTTTAATCTCCACTCTACCAGATTCAATTCTAGAAACATTTAACATATCATTTACTAAATTAATCAACCTTTCAGTAGAGAGGTATGATCTATTCAAGTATCTGTGCATCTTCTCAGATAACTGAATATCTGGTCTGTGTAAAGCCATCCACAAATACGACTTAATAGCAGTCATTGGAGTTCTTAACTCATGGGAAGCAATTGAGACAAAATCATCTTTTAATTTATCCAACTCTCTTAATCTCTGGTTAGCAACTTTTAGTTGTTGGGTTGCCTTTTGTACAGATGTAAATAAACGAGCATGCTGGACTGCTATACCTACTAAATCTGTGAAGCCAGAAAGCACATCTTTTTCTTCTTCGCTAACATCTCGATAGTCCTTAATCATACTAAAAATAATTACCCCGATAGATTTGCCTTGAGTAACAACTGGATAAATCATACTGGTTTTTATACCTACAGCTTTTTGCACACGTGTCGCATCTTCAGGCTTATAGGTAGGTCTTAAAATTTGATACCAATCATTGGTACTATACACGGTTCTCGTCTGCAGAGACTTAATCAAGAGATTATTAGTATCTATCAATGGGATAATAATATCCTTAAAAGGAACTGGGCTCACCATTAAAGCCTTCCTTGCTTCATCAGTCTGCGAAATAGCAATTCTATCTAGAGTTTCATTCTCTTCGTTAACCAAGGCCAGCACAACAATCCTATAACCTAGTTTCAAATATCCTAACTCGGTTAAAACGCTATTAACACTAGTCTCAACAACTTGATGGAAATCAAGAGTATTTAAAACTACCTTCTGCAGGCGAGATAAAGCATGGGTTGTTGATTTATCGGATATCCGTCGATAAAAGGGATTAAGTTTAGAAAGTAGCATAACTATAAATAGTTTATGCTAAATGTAGTACTGCTTTCAAATCTTCTATTGCATGCCATTTGTGATGCCTTCTAATTGCCAGAGACATCTGTTTTAATTGTGTATCAAGGTCAGCAGTATCTGATGCTCTCCTGGCTGCAACTTTAACACCAGTTACTTCTCGAGAATTTAACCCTGTTAACTTACTAAAACCTGATGCCGATAGACTACCACGTCTCTTCATTTTCCAGACTGGATCTTCTCCTTGTAGAGGTATTAACAGTTGTGAATGAGAACTTGCAATATCAAATCTTTCTGCAATTGGATCCTCGATAACGAGATTATAGTGAGTAATTTTGTGCTCTTGTAAGTAGTTTATTAATTCTTGAGTATTGAAAGGTGGAAGTGCGCCACTCATATTCAGTGAAGAAACACCAACTTGATACCCAGGATCTTCTTGCTTAATTTTATGCATCATGTTGATAAGTGCCGGATCTTCTATCCAAAAAGCACACATAGTGGGTACAGGTGTTTCAGGAGCAACTGCAGGATCAAAGGCTGGTGTAATAACATCATTACTTAAAGTTTTTCCTCCTTGCTTATATGGGAAAATAACATGGAATGGCAATACATCTTTCCACAATTTTTTCATCTCATTAGGATCACTTAAATAACGATAGAGGGGGTGGACACTTGCCCAATCGACATGCTCGACTAGATATTCGGGAGGTTCTAACAAGGGAATTTTTGATCCAAGAGCACGCCCCTCTTTATAAAACCAAAAGGCCTTGGAATTGGCTTCTTCATCAACACGTTTCCCTACTCCAGATACTCCCCAACCATGAAAAGCTATTGGTCGATCCTCAGTAAGCTCGTCTACAACTCGATTTAAGTGTCTGGGGTTCCTAAAAGACAACAAAACAACCAACTGGTAATTACCATCTTCTTTTTCTACCTTAAAGGCTTTTTTGCCAGTTTGGTAATATTCTCTTTCTATACTTAACTCAGTGACTGCCATGGTTCTCTCCGTTACCATTTATACCTGAGACAATTGATAATACTTGTTCTTTTGTTAATATCTGATTAAGATCATTAGCTGCACCTAGTAATTTTTCTACTACCAACGGTGTCGCCTTAAACCCTAATTGTTCAGCAACTTCACGAACATTAGCTTCACCTGATTTTGGGCCTATTACTACTGTAACTTCATTATAACCAAAATCTTTAGGATTAAAAGGTAGATATGGACTTTCTACACCAGCTAATCTTGCCTTACGATGAGCGCTTGCATGTATACCAGAAGCAACAATACGATTATTCTCACCAATTATCGGATGATTTGGCGATATTTGAGTACTGAAAATCTTAGACGCGTATTCGGATAGGTTTCTAATACTGGTTAAATCTTGACGATGTGGGTCCTCGCCTTGCTTCAAGTTTAACCATAATGAGAGTAAATCAGTGTTGCCTGCTCTCTCACCAACCTTATTAATTGTACCCTGTGCGGTATCTGCACCAGCATCTAACGCGGCTAACGTATTAGCCACAGCTAATTCACGATCCCCATGACCATGCCACTGAATCTCAATTTTCTCATAACCTTGGACAACCTCGTCTTTAAAGAAACGTACGATCCTTCGTGCTCCCATAGGAGTGGCAATACCTGTAGTATCTGCTATGCAAACCTTCTTCCCACCATTGTCTAAACCTGCTCTAAATATCTGTAGAATATCCCCTGGACTAGTTTCGGTCGTGTGTTCTGTAGCCACGATTGGTATAATCCCTGCCTTGGAGGCTCTACACACACTATCTCCCATCCAGCGAACCATGTCTTTCATTTCCCATTTTTCTACATCTCTTCGTTTGTTACTCGAACCAACAAAAATTATTCCTTCAATAGGTCTTCCAGATTTCTGTAACAGTTCTTCCGCTGCACCTATATCACTAGCTTTAGTTCTAGCAAGGCAAACAACAGAAATATGTTTTGGTACTCTTTTGGCAATTTCAATGGCATTTTTTAATCGAGAGCCTCTACCTGCAGGTAGGGAAATATCAATAGCATCGACTAGGCCACTTTGAACAAGCAGTTCTACAAAACTAAGCTCTTCTTTTAGTGAAGGTAAGCGAATTACGCCTGACTGTTCTCCGTCGCGCAAAGAAGTATCAAGGACTTTAATATCCCTTTTTGAAAAGTCATACTCTCCCCAACTAAAGTTTTCAGTTTCGCCGCCCATGTGTAAACTTTCTCAGGCTAGCTGATATATTATATATATTATTCTTAGTATATACCAGCAAACTTTTGAAATTATACTATAAGATAGTATATAATGCAACTATTACAATGACAGAATCTGGAAATAGATATGTAAGTGACGAGATTCTCGATCTGGCAGGAGCCAGAATCTTTTACTTGACAAGAGACCCAAATCTTATCGAACAACAACTTGACGGAATTGACATAGAACCTGTAGTAAACAACGATTTGTTAGATAGAGTTTCTACAGACACATATCCAACAAGAGCTTGTTTTAGATTCGAACCGAGTTATATGGCGGAACATGCTTTTACAGGGATTTCATTAGGACCAGATAAAACTATCCCACCAAGTTCTATCAAGAATGCAAAATTTGATATCTTAGCAGCAGGTAAAAGTTTTGGGATGGGTTCATCCCGAGAACATTTTGTTTGGTCATTAAAAGAAGCTGGCATCAAATTGATTATCGCCTCCTCAATCGAGGAAATATGTCGACGCAATCTAGAAAATATTGGACTACCTTACATTACTGGAGATGTTGAAGAGATAATATCCCAAATTTTGATTAAACAAAAAATTGGCTTTGATGATCTTACTCAAAACATGGATTCTATAACACAGCAAGTTGTTAGACAACATGGTTTATTTACTTATTTAAGTGCTGTAGGCAACCTAGAAGCATTGCCCAAACCAAATACTGCAAATCACCCAATGACCGGTCCAGAAAAAATAATAGCAGCACATATGGGAGTTGATGCCGTTAAACCCGGAGATGTAGGTTTTGTGGATCTTGATTACCGAGTATCATACGAAATTTTCTTACCTATGAGTATATCTATCTTAAGAAGACAGATGCCAAACTCTAAAATCCTTGATCCTGGTACAGTACTAGCATTTTATGACCACTCAGTACTCGACTTAAACTTTAACGCTCAGTCGTTAGGTAAACAAATGAGAGAAACTGCGCAGCAAGAAGGTTTTGTACTCTATGATGGAGATTATAAAAAAGGTACCAGAGGCATCTGCCATACGGTTCTTAATGAGGAATACGCATTACCGGGACAAATACTTGGTATCACTGATTCACACGCACCTACAGCAGGTGTTACGGGAGCATTACCTATAGGTATGGGTTCTACTGAGATGGCTGGTGCACTAAGATTCAAAAAATCAAAAATAACTATACCGGAATCAATCCTGATTACATTAGAAGGTCACCCCAACCCAAGCGTGATGTCAAAGGATGTTGTCCTATATATTATGTCCCAACTTAAAAACGGAGAAGCAGCGAACAGAATATGCGAATATACAGGGCCTGCTTTAGATTATATTGATTTTGAGGAACAATCTGTTCTTACAAATATGGTGCCAGAGATTGGTGGTTTTACAGGCTGGATCAGACCTAATCAAAGGGTTACAGAATATTTGGAACTTGAGCGAAAAATACCACATGATGAATTGGTTAAAATGCTAGTATATAGTGACCAAAACGCTGAGTACAAATACTATGTATCTATTGATACTTCAAAACTAGAACCATATGTGGCTTTACCTGGTAATCCGCGAGATAGCTGGCCTTTATCTCAGGTACTTCAGGACAATTCCATTGACAAAAATGTAAACAAAGTTGTAATCGGCGCTTGCACTGGAGGAAAGTTGTCTGATTGGCGCGCTGCAGCCGAAATTTTGATAAATCAAAAAGTTAATCCCAAGATCCAACTGTTTGTTTATCCTGCATCTACCAGGGTTAAGAATAAGGCAGACCGAGAAGGCTTAACGGAAATCATTTATAAAGCAGGAGGTATTATATTACCCTCTGCATGTGGTGCTTGTGTTAATTTTGGTCCAGGTTCTGTTTCTAAAGGAGAAAGAGCAGCCTCAACAACAAATAGAAACTTTCCTGGCAGAATGGGGCAAGGTGATGTTTTTTTAGTCAATGCCCGCATAGCCGCAGCAACAGCAATATATGGCAGTCTAGCCACCCCAGAGATGCTCTAGCTAAACTAATTTGACTTTTATATTACACCACCCCATTATTAGAGTAAGGGGGTGATATTATTTATGTTTTGGTATTTCTTAGCAGGATTTATGATGTGGAATTCTGTTCCTCACTTGGTCACTGGAATAGCCGGTCAACAACATATGACTCCATTTAGTAGAATGTCCTCGGCAGCAACTAACGTTGTATGGGGATTTGTCAATCTATTAATTGGTTTATTTTTGTTGGGAGTTGCCTCAGGTCAGCCCGGAATCGTAATGCCATGGGATGCAAATTTGACAGGTGGAAATTTGTGGGCTTTTATAATCGGAGCTATTTCTTTAGGACTTATAGCAGCCTGGCTATTTGGCAGACCAAATGCTCATCTTCCTTGGCAAAAATAGAGTTTACAAAATAAGTCGTCCAAGTTAGCTTGGTTTTTATCAGAGTCTATTTAGCAGGCATATAGAAAAGAACCTGAAATCTTTGGTCGTTTATTAAACGTGAGGCAAAGATGTGAAATTTGTATGTTTTCGGTTTTCCTGTTAATGCATCTGTACCCTCAACTACTTTGTATTCATAATCAAGTAGTTTTTTATGATACTTACTAATATCCGCGTTTGACCACAGTTGTCTAAATATTTCGTGCTTAGCTAGGTTATGAATTAACTTCTTAAACCAAGCATCGTTTTCTCTACCTAATTGTTCTACTTTAAACTGGTTAACCATCGCTTCAGGAAAGGACTTCATTTCGCCTTCATCGTCTCCTTTATAAATTTTAACTGGCATCGCCTCTCCTGAGGATAATACATACTCTAGTAGATTAGGCTTTAGTTTAGGAATTTGTTTAATGAACTCTAGTGGGAATCCTAAAACCTCCGCCGTGGGTTTGTTTATATAAATAACTCTCCAGGTAAAATCAACTAAGTACGCAGGTGTAGGCCAAGAATCAATTCTAGCTTTTACTTCAGCGATTGCTGTCATACACTCGTCATCAGATGGCATATAACCACCAATAAACAAGAACTCACCTGCTTCTTGGTCTGTTAGTTCTAGGGCCTTGATAATTTTGTCCACAGTGGGCCTGGTGGGTTTACCTACCCTACCCTGCTCAATTTTGGATAATCTGGAAGTGTCTTTCCAACCAATCCTTAAGGATACCTCCAGCTGAGAAAGCCTTTTTTTGATTCTATAATCTTTTATCAAACCACCAAGTGTTGCTGTGAGCATAAAAACAACTAAAAGAAACCCTTGCTTGCAGCAATGGGTTTCCAACAGAAGGTATTATAGTATTAATAACCAGTGTTAATCAAATCAATTCAAATCTTTACTCTGCCAAAAAAGCGTAGATAATAATGCCAACTTCCTTCTTTTTCTTCCTGATCATGAGAGCTGATTTTTTGGATTAGTTTCTCAATATTATCTATCCTGATTGCATTACTATCCAAAATAGGATCAAAACAATGTTCTCTATCTGGAATAAAATGTATATGCAGATGAGTTAATTTTCTTGTACCAGTCTTGCTATCTATGTAACTATCACGCTTACGCCAGAAAATTAAGTATCTATCAGTAATATCGAGTTCTCGAAACCTCCATAAAGCATATTGGTAAAGCCTCACTAGTTCCAACCATTCCCAAATAATTAACTCTCCAATACTTTCAATATGTCTTTTCGGAATAAACATTGTATGGAATTTTCTGTAAGGAGCAAGACATGCTATCCAAACCCAAAAGTGCATTTCTTTTAAAACTATCTGATATTTTCCCCATTCACATAAGGTACAACTTTCCCGAGGCAGTGTCTTTAGCCACCTTTCATATTCTTGCCTGGATAACAGTTTAATGTCCTTCATTGAGGGTAATATAGTTCTAGAAGGTTTTTGTGCTTAGTGTTTTGCTCCCAAAAGATCTTTATATATCCACAGTTACCGAGTTGAAGACTTCTAAGAAAGTTAAAGAAGATGACAGGGGTATAATCATCTCCGAGTAAAAATTTACCTAAGAAGTGTCTAAAGAAGACCCCATGACCAACAACTGCAATCTGGCTCTCTACTTGTTGATCACCTAATAGTTTAATCAAAGCATCTACCCTCATTACAATATCCTTAAAGGACTCTGAACCATCAACTTTCCAGTCCAAACCATACTTCGCGGATTTATTTTTATTCTCCCAAAAATTGTAAGCTTCTTCTTTAGTTTTTCCTTCAAGACTTCTGGGTCTAATATATTCATGAATAAAATCAAGAGTTTCAATTTTTTGGGAACCAAAAACTTCTTTTGCAGTTTGTACTGCTCTTATTTGTGGCGAGCAATAGATTTTCGTAAACTTGATGCCCCTAAGCTTTTTTCTTAATATCTTGGCAGCAGCAATACCCTTTTCAGACAGTTGGGATTCACTGCTTTGTAAAAAACCCATGCTGTCTTCAATCGTTTTCCCATGTCTGATCAGATAAATGTCCATCTGTTAGCAATTTAATAATCGAAGCCTGGAAAGAAATATCTCAGGTCTAGTGCCATAAAAGAGAGACATATCTGGGAAATCTCCCACTACTTGTTCTTCTATGTAATTTTCTACCAATGGTGTTAATTTTCCCCTCATAAGATCAAGTGTCAATTTTCTAAGGAATTCGTAATCGGCTTTATTTTCTATATTAGTTAGAGCCAATAATTTCGTCATTAACCCGCGGAGATCCCCATAATTAAACGACATGAGTTCACGATTTCTTCGAAATATTTGTTCAATGTAAGGAAAGATCAAACCATCTCTACCTCTTAATAAAGGTGGGAAAAAATCAACATAATAAAGTTTATAATCTTCACCGCTTAGGACAAAGTTAGCCGGTTTAGCATCCAACATTACTCTTGAGTGAATTTCTTTGTCCATATCTTTGGCAAGTATGATCGTCTGAACTAATGCAGACCAGGCCATCCCTTTAAACTCTTTAGGATAATCGACCTCTGAGATAATCTGCTTAACATTAGGACCTGGAATGTATTTGTCGATCACTTCAAGAGACGCACTATCATCTTCATCGTGGATTGCTAACCTCAAGTTGTCAGGGATATTAAAACCCTCTCTATCCAATGAAGATCTATATAAAGCTAGTGAATCTGCAAGCAATTCTAAAACCCCATGTTCTAACCCCATACCACATCTTTTTCTGACTGCAGGCAAATCCCCATAAATTCCGAAATCGACTTCTGACTGGATTCCTTCTGACTGTAATCTTGAGTATGCTGTAAACACAGGCTGATTTGTAGTTTCTATTGTCATTAAGCACCTCCCTAACTAATTTTTGCTAGAACTTCTCTCCAGCTTGTGAACTCAACTCCATGATCATCTATATAAGCAGTTGCCTGAGGCTTGATTGCAGTAATCCTGTGGTAGTGTTGTTGTTCCCTAAAACCATATTTTGTTAACCATTCTTTAATTTTCTCCAATTGTTGATCAGTGTCAGAATTTACTTCACTATTTAATCTAGTAGTAAAGATAATTACTTCAAAGCCTGATTTCACAATATGAGCTAAAGATCGTTTAGCCCCTTTGATTGGCTTATCGTAAACTGATCCATCTAACCAACCTTGAGAATATTGGTGAATTACCCCATCAAAATCAACACAAATGGCTTTTTTCATAAAATCATTATTAACAACTATTTGATAGCAATAAATATATATGCGATTTATTATAATGTCAATATACCATTATCAATTAGTTGATATTTTCAGTTTATTATCTTAATATTAGTCAGTATGGATTTACATAGATACAACGATTATATAAAGATTATGCGAAATTATTGTCAGGGATTTGATGAACAAGCTGGAGGCAAGAACTACCGACTTTATCATCAGCTAAGAGTGGCTGAAGCTGCTTTAAAAATCCTTAAATCTGGTGAACTATCTGAGGCTAGTGAAAAAATAGTTGTACTTGCTTCCCTTTTCCATGATATTGGCAAAATTGCTATCCTTAAGGAAAATAATACTAATATATTTATGTATGATGAAGAAAGTATGGCTAAACAAAAAGAGCATGAGGCAGTAGGTCAAAAAGTGCTTGCCGAACTACTTAGTGGACTGCTAACCACTCAAGAAATAACTCAAATCCAACAAGCTATTGATAGTAATGTATCTGATCAAGAAAGAACTCCAGAAAGCAAGATATTATCTGATGCTGATTATTTAGATGAACTGGGGGTGCTTAACGTTTATCGCATGGTTACCTTTGCCCAATTTGCCCACAGAGACATTCAAGATACTATTAGATATTGGTTTGAGGTTGACCGGACTGCCAAACTGGCTAAAGTTAAAAATTGCTACACCCCGTTGGCCAAGAGAGAGGCTCAAAGGAGAATCAAGCTACAGGATAGAATAATGAGGGAAATGCAAAATTCAGGATTTAATAATTAATATTATGGCTAAGTACGTTTTTAAAGATTATGATCCTCTCTTTCCTACCCTATTTGCAACAGAAAAAGCAAGACTAATTCTTTTTATGGGCGAACAAATTGCGATTGAGCATGTAGGCTCAACAGCAGTACCAGGATTGGGTGGTAAAGGAATTATTGATATTGCTGTAGCTGTTAAGTCAAATCAGCTGGAAAATACTTCAGCAAAGGCCCAACAGGCAGGTTATGAATTTAAACCACATGCCAGTAATGAGGTTAGACTTTTCCATCAGCAAGATTTACCAGACCAGCAGGAAGGTGTTAGAAGGTATCACCTCCATGTGGTAAATAAAGATAGCTTGGAATACAAAAAGATGATTGCTTTTAGGAACTATTTAAGAGCTCATCCTAAAGATATGGATAAGTATGCCGATATTAAGAAAGAAGCAGCTAAGAAAGCTAATGAAGACAAAAATGTTTATATGAGTATTAAACAGCCTGTGATAGATGAGATACTAGCTAAAGCACTTTCTGAGAACTAGCTTACTACTACACTTCTGTGAGGTTTAATTCCGGAGGAGGGTTGATACCAGACTTATTTTCTAAAACCTCAATCCTTTTTTTCAAGTTTTTTAGAGTTACTATTATTTATCTTGTACATATCTGCATAGACCTTAATCTTAGCTTCAATATTCATCAGCGAGGCCGAATAAGAGTCCAGCTTATTATTCATCTCAGCCATCAATTCTTTTAATTGTTTAAAATCTTAGTCAGCCATGCTGCGATAATAGTAAATATCCCGCTTTGTAATAAGGCAGTTTTTTATATCAATAATTATCAAAGCTAAACCCGATCCCAGTAGATAACTTTCACTTGCTCATTTTCCCATTCAATTAAGGATAGAGATGCTCCTCGAAGATAGTAAGCTACATCTATTCTAAAAAGTTCAACTAAATGTTTGATAAAATGTCCATGAGTGATTACCAAAATAGATCCAACTTTGAGTGTCTCTAAATACTTTAAAAACTCCTTAGCTCTTATTCTGACATCGTTTTCACTCTCGCCTTCTTTACACCTAAAATCGTCAGGGTTTACTCCGCTACTATCCCTTTTGGCATAATATTCTTCTCTAGCTTTGCCCTCAAACTCTTTTCTGTTAATCTCCCTGATTAAATCTATGTAACAGACCTGTTTCGGAGAGATAGTTACTCCAGATTTTAAGATTTGTCCTAGAGTTTGCCGAGTCCTAGATAACGGACTACACAACACTAGATCAAAGTTGATATTCTCTTTCAGTATCATCCTGCCCAAATTTAGAGTATCTTTTTGACCTCTTTCAGTCAAAGGAGTATCTGGTGATGAAATCATACCCAATGAATTTCCCTGAGATTGACCATGGCGTACCAAATATAATTTCATCTGTTTTAGTTAATGCGTCATTATCTGATGTTTAAACCATTTTTCCTGAAATTCTACTTTTTTCTCTATATACTCTTTAGTCACTTGATCTCCATCTGGAACAACCACCAACTTATCATCATTATCCTCTAGTCTGTGAATAATAGCTACTACCCTACCTGTAAACTCATCCACAGGCCGATCTATCTTAAGAACATAAGCATCCAAATCTCCCCCATCGGGGGCTTTGATTCCTTCCACAAACCCATAATTTACCTCATAGGCAAACCCCCATTTTGGGTGTTTACGGCCCATTGGCCTATCAATCATAACTTTAACCACTTTTCTCAAGAACTTTTGAGCCAGTTCTAGGCTTTGTTTACTTCTCATATCTCTCTTGATCATCTTTGGCCTCTGTAAAAGCCCACTTAACAGCTTCTATAAATCTTCATATACTGCAAATCAATAGAGCACCCCTTACACCAATTTATAATTTTCTTATTATCAAGTAATCACCTCTCTGGTTGTTGCTATTGCTAATAGCTGCATTGTGTCAAGGATCATCAAGTCATCAAAGTAAGAAATCACGAGCTGTAAATCCGTACAAGCCAACACAACTGTCCTAACTCCCTGCTGCTTAAAAGAAGATAAGACTTCAGCAAAGAAAGCTTGATCGTGCTTGTCTACTTTGCCAATAACTAGATTATGGATTGACTGATTTATCTTTTTTTGCTGTTGAGCATCTGGCAGAGTAATTTGAATATGATTTTCTATCAGCTGTTGTTCATACAAGCCAGATTCAATTGTAATAGAAGTAGCTACTAAACCTATCTGAGTAATAGATTGTGTTAGTAGTTGCTTAACTGTTTCTTCCACAATACTAAGCACTGGAATTTTAACAGAATGCCTAATCTCTTGAACAAAGACATGCAAAGAATTACACGGCATAACTATAAAATCCGCTCCAGCTTTTTCTAGAGTTTTTGCTGCCTGAATCAAGATAGGCAAGATTTTATCTATTTGTTTGTTTTCCGTAATAACTTGTTTCTCTAGCTCAAAGAAAAGCGGTACGCTTTCGATTAAAATCTGAGGTCTTTGGGCTTTATTTTTCTCAAAGCATAATTTGAGCACTTCTAAATAAAATTTAACAGTTGTTTCAGGACCCAAACCTCCAATGACTCCTACAGTTTTCATATCTTAATTTTGGTGAACCTTTCTGAAATCTGCTCATAAATTTTAGCATCTTCTGGTGGTGTTTCGAGAAGTTTTTGATCGATACCACTCTGTTTTATAATTTCCCTCGCTTGGTTCTTTGTTAATTTGATGCAATCTTGAAGCCAGAAATATTTGATCAAGCCTTCTCTCAAAGAATTTTTAACTTTATTATCCTCATACTGATAAATAAACTGCCGCAAAAACAAAGCTAGGTTAGCTAATTTAATCACATCTGGTAACTTAACTAAACTAACTACCACGGATTTTGTTTTGGGCTGAGGGTAAAATTTATCACTACTAACCTCAAATAATTTCACTACTTCAAAAAAAGAGCTAAAAATAGGGTGGTTTTTAATCCTCACTGCCAGACTTTTAGGAATTAACAAAATTGCCTGATCATAGCGCAGAAAAGTTAAGTTGTGTAAAAATTTTTCAGCGAAAGAATAGGGCAAATTAGATACAATTTTGTTGTACTGTTTGTGATGCCAGTATTTACCATGCAACTGTACATAATCCCAAGCATCTTCCATCCTTAGCTCTACATTAATAGGCAAATTTTTTAACAGCGGGGTAAATCTTTTATCAATTTCAAAACTAATTACTTTTCCTGCTTTTTTAGCTAACTCATAGGTAAGATTACCTGTACCTGCACCAATTTCCAATACCACATCATCTTTGTTTAGATCAGCAGCCTCAGCAATTCTCTGGCTAATCATCGGATCCCATAGGAAAAACTGATCCTTTGTGAGATCAGGAGTTATTCTATATTTTTCTAGTAAGACCTTAGTATCATCCATTTTATCTGATAAAATCTTAACACATTTTATTTTACTATCCAATACTTGACATATAATAATTGGTAATGTAAGATCAAATTAAATTAGAGATGAAGCAGAGCAATCAAATCACTTTAAATCTACCTTTTAAGATTAAATTTGCTGATGGCCAGTTAATGAATATTGTCATTACTGACCCTAACTTAAAACTTACCCACCCAGATTTACCTACTAATCATAGTTGTTTTTATTGTTCTTTAGAGTCCCCTTTAGGTAAAACTTTACTTGGGCACCAAATTGGTGAAAAAGTAGACTACTTGGTAGGTAATA
>JAMCSY010000012.1 GCA_023379125.1 Patescibacteria group bacterium
CTATCAAGCCAGGCTTTTTCTAACTTACAGTAAGGACAACTAGTAGTGGAAAAAAGTTTAACAGCTTTTGCCTTGAGTGGACCACAACCTGCTGCCTGATTAACTAATGTTTTAAATTTATCTGCAATTTGTTTACTCAGCTGTAAAATAGCAGGATTTTGACTAACTCCAGCTAAGAGGGCAGGATTGGCAATCCCCACCCTTACTACTCCTTCTTTTTCTAAAATAATTACACTGCTTGGTAAAAAGCCAATTAAGTTCATATCGATGGCAAGCAGATTACCTACCCAATCTGGATCATTGAGATAGATCACTACTGCTTGCTTGAGCTTGGTTTCTCCTAACAGATTTAGCTGCAACTGATTTGCTTGATCCTTAACGTTTTTAACAGTCGTTGCAAAATCAGACTCACTCTTTCTATAGTAAGCAAAATTCATTTTAGTGGACCTCCTGAATAAATTCTTGTAAGTCTTGGCTGATCTTAGCTAGCTGGGGATAACTTAACTGGTAATAAACTTGCTTACCTTCTCTTCTCCAAGTAAGTAAACCTGATTTTCTCAGTTTTTCCAGATGTTGGGATACTGCAGATTGAGATAAACCACAGTTAACTATTAGTTGACTAACATTTTTCTCACCTTGGGATAGACAGGTGATTAGCTGTAAGCGAATTGGGTTTGCCAAGCTGGCTAAGACATCGTCTGTCATGATTTACATATTAGCATGTTCTAATATGTTGTCAAGAGGTAAGATTAAAACACTACTTTATCGATCTCAACAATACTGGCCAAGGAGTAATGGTCAGTAAAATTGATGTTATGCCCGTCTGGTACAAAAGGATCATTCATTTTATAATTTCCACCTGAACCACTAATTAAAACTACAAAATGATCTGCGACTGGACCACCATCATAACTGATGCCCACGACCACGGGATTTTTGCCAGAGAGTTGGCCATCAATAATCGACTTGGCAATATCTACTCGACTTGAGGATGTGCCATTGGCACTAATATCATATTTTAGATAAGTGGGAGCATATGAAGCAAAATTATCAGAATCAGTATTGATTGATATTGGTGTTACGTCACGGTGCCCGTAGTGAGTATAAACCATGGCCATCGAGGTCATCAAACAACCAATATCAGCGATACGATAACCTGTGTTATTAAGTGGTAAATTACCCCACTGAGAATCTCTTTGATTGTAGTAACAGCCTTGCCAGCCATCATCACAGACTGTCTGATTGTTTAAAATACTGGCATTTCCTCCAGTAAAGCTTTCAAAAGCAGCCAACTGAGCCTCAGCTTGAGCCAAAAGTTTTTGGTAGGTTGCCTCATTACCTTTGGTTTCATCCAACAGTGCTTGTTTTTGTTTTTTCTGATCATCCAGCTGAGTTTGATAAGTTTTCATCTCCACTTCTAGCTGTTGTTGTTGGGCTTGTCTGGTCTGTTTGTCTGTCCTTTGATCATTATAAAAAGACTTGGTAGCTTGCAGTTGATAGAGTTGGTCTTGGTTATATGCTTGAGCTACCTGGATATACTTCAGATTATCGATGGCATCAGAAAAACCTTTCGAGGAAAACAATAAATTAAGCGGATCAATATCTCCTTGTTTGTAAGTACTAACAATCCTACTGAGTAAAGTTTGGGTGAGATCATCAACAGTGGTAGTGATTTTATCCATCCTGCCATTGAGATCACCAATTTCTTGATCTAACTTACTAATTTCATATTGAGCTTCTTGAATCTTCAATTCAGTCAGCTTTGTTTGATTGTCAATATAATCTAGTTGATTTTGCAGAGTTTTTTCCTGTTTTTTGGCATCACTTAACTTGCTTTGCAACTGCTGGATCTGAGACTCCAAGGCAGTGTATTGGGGGTCGTTGGTATCAATGGCAAAAACTTGGGGAGCTGAGACTAAACTGAATAAACCATGTAGTAGGGTCACTAAGTAAACAAGCAGGAATGTCCTTTTGAGAATATGCTGACGCATAAGACAAAGTTTGAAAAGCTCTTAGTACTATACTCTGCTTTAATAAAAATGTGAAGACCTTGTCCATGTAGGCTGCAGCAGACTATTTTGTCTGGTATAGACCCCAAGCGTACGCCAGTAAGGCGATGATGAAACCAGTAGCCATCAAGAAAGAATAGAATTCCAATTGTGAAGAGATATATAGAATTCCTCCGGAAAATGCTAAAACTACTGCAAGTGAGCTAATAACGGCTGAGATTTGCCAAGTATTATCTTGAAAATGCCTTGCTCTCACAAGTAGGTAGAATGTGCCTATTAATAAGCCTAAGCCAATGATCATGTGTAGAACAATGAGTATCTGAGACCTGGCAAATTGCCAAAGTAAACTTGGTTTAGTGGTTTGAGGAAAAGATATAAAAAGATTGGTTGCTATTCCTAGGAAAAACTGACCTATTAATAACCAAAACATACTCCAGGCTTGTTTTCTCAATAAGAAAGCAGAAGATTTATCCTTAATCATGATTGGATTATAGTTATCAGATATAGGCCTGACTTCAAAAAAAGGTAATAGTGTTGTAAGTTTGAGGGAAAAACACAGCACAATAAAACTGCTTAAAGGTGGAAAGAGAGGAACTCGGGTTGAATTATGAAGTATGAGCATGTTATGCTCAGCTAATTGTTGGGATTCAGCGAGGTACACTCGCTCTGGTTAAGTGAGCAGAATTAACCGATGGCTCAAAAACAGTTGAAGAAGTGCATCAAGAGATGATTAAAGTAGTAGGAGGTTTGGTCAGAGAAAGATTTAATAGTAATACTTAATGTAGTCTAATCTGATCGATTTGTTTTCAGCCTGGTTTACTTTTTTCTATTATTTCCTCAACTTCTTGGTAACCTTCTTGATAAAAACTTTCTTCATCTGGGGCTAATTGTTTCAGTAGCCTCAAAAACTCACCTGCATGGATTTTTTCCTCATTGGCAATATCTTCTAAAACTTTGATAGCTAATTGATCATCAATCGATTCAGCTAACTGTGTATAAAGCTGTACAGCCTCATATTCTGCTGCTACCATCTGTCTAATTGCTCTAACTAACTCTTGATTTGTTAGTTTTCTCTCATGTGCCAAACCAGAAAAAGAATTACCAAAATCAGCCATAATATCTTTTCTACTATATCTTATGCTGTGATGGACCGCAAGATTGTATCAGCCTTAGCGATGGAAGAAACGCCAAGTATAAGGCGCTCTTGTATCGTTGACATCTAAATGTTGATTCTCCACTCTTTCTGTTGGAGGATTTTCCCGATACTGTCCAACACTTACTGCATGGCGGTGAAATTCCTGGGGGTTACGATCAAATTCAGGGTTTGGTGAAACTGAAATAGCTGAAGAGCGGTTGATGCTAAAACTTGTTCCATCAGATCCAACACTAGTGGATGTTGCCAAAGCTTGACCTGCACTATTGATCATCGTGATAGTCTGCGGATTATTCTGTTGTAGACTACCTAGATTGGTTGAACAGTTGCTAAATTGGACGGAACCAAAATTATCTAGTGGCAAAGTAGTATAACCACTACTGGGGGCCTCCTCGATCCACTCGGCGGAAGCTAGTGAGGAATTGTAGTTGACTGTATTAAGATAATCTTGGCCAGTACTATTGTTATGAAAGTGAATTTGCCATTGTCCGTTACCTACTTGAGTTAACGAAGCACTGACCAAGTCACCAGATTTTACAGTCACGGGAATTGGCTGTGAGACATTAGGCAGGGTCTCATAAAAGGCTGTGGAGTAGATTTGGTTATTACTACTGACTACATTCTGAGTACCAACTTGGATCAAGTCACGCGTTCTAATCCCTCCAATTCCCACCCAGGTGGCATCAGCTGTAGTGTGATTATCAACTGTAGGATTAGGAACAGTCCAAGTACCACTAACATTTGTAAATTGATTACCAGTGGCAGCATATCCAGACCAATTGCGAGAAGTACTAGTATTAATAGATATTTCAGGAGCGTTGGGGTTATTGGCAGCGTTGATGATGATTGGGCTTGGTGTAGCGGAGATAGCTAAGGTACTAACACCAACCAATAGAGCTTTCCAACTTGAGAGAAAACTTAAAAACATACGTTGCGAATTTTACCTTAAATAACTGAGAATTCGCTTAAATTCATTTAATATAACACTTGACAATATATCGTAAAACGATATAATAAATGACATGAAGACACAAAAGTTAACTAAAGGGAATATCCCCTTGAGCCCACAGATTTTTTATGTCTTGTTATCCTTGGCTATTAAACAAAGGCATGGTTATGAAATTATGAAACAAGTCCAGTCTGATTCTCAGGGCAAGATTAAGCTTGGTCCAGGAACTTTGTATGGGGCTATCAAACGGATGTTAGAAGAAAAATTAATTATAGAAATTACGTCAGACAAACAACGTCGTCGAGTTTACAAACTCACAGACAAAGGCCGGGCAATTTTTCAAAGTGAGTTGCAAAGATATAACGAAGCAGTGGAGTTGGCTCGACAGAAAAAATTACTCATCAGCCCTTTAATTAATAAATTTACTTTAGTGTATGGATAAAGATGAACAGCAATCAATTGCGCTTGGTAAATATCAGTTACTGTACCAAACCTTATTGGGATTGTACCCGAGGCAATATCAAAATAGATTTGGTTCAGAAATGTTGGAGGTTTTTACTGAGCTTTATCAGGAAGAGATTGATAAACATGGTTCAGCTGGGATCTATTTTTGGTTTGCAATATGGGGAGATTTACTAAAGAGTGTTTTAACCCAACACTGGGAGCTAATGCAAAAACAAGGCATGAAAAAGTACTTAAAAAGCACATTTAATATTAATATCTACAATGTGACAGGAGGGTTGTTGATTTTACCTTTTATGGTGATGCTGGGTCTGGACTTAGTAAGCAGATTAATTCAGGGAGATTTAACACATTATAATCGGTCTTATTACCAACTTCTATCACAAACTTTTCTGATGCAAGGTCCAGCGCAGTTGTTTTGGGTGATAATTTTCCCTTTAGCTGCATTGATTATCAATCTGATCCCATTTTTTAAAACAGCATATACACAGCAAAACAGGTTAGCTATCAAAAGCCTGGTACTAACTAATCTATTAGCAGTAGCTATCATGAGTGTTGGTTTATTTGCTTTACTGCTCGCTTTTGGGCATGATTATATCCCCTGTTTTTTCCATCATCTTTTTCTGGATGGACTGGACCAAATTGCAAAAACTGCCCTCTTTTGCCGCTCTGCCTGATTTTTCACTTGCAGTTACTTTCATTGGACAATATAATCCTTTAACCTGCAACGCTCGTTGAAAAAAGAGCACTACGCAAAAAACCAAGGATTTATGGAACGATTACAGACTAAACAGATCAAAGCAGTTTTACTGGACTGGGATGATACTCAAGTTGATACTTTCCATCGAGTTATCAGGTCTCTCCAAAATTTTGCTGAACATCATCAATTAGTGATTCCTACCGCTGAGAGAGTACTCAAGTTTTGGGGCCGAACTTCACCGGCGATTATTACTGCACTTTGGCCTGAACAAGATTCTGTACATCTGACCTCTTGGTATAGGGAGTTTACCAAACTTGCTGAGTTAGATACTCCACCTTTTGCTGGTACTGCACAAACTTTACAGAAGCTGAACGATCAAGGATTGTGTTTAGGTATAGTCAGCTCTAACACTTCAGAGCGGATAGAAACGCTACTGGCCAGACATATGCCTGAAATAAGACCATTGTATAGGATTATTCTTGGTGCAGATGAATGCCCAGCGCACAAACCAGACCCTCGTGTATTTGACCCTGCTTTTGCTTATCTAAACAAACTAGGTATTGATGAGTTTGATACTATTTATGTTGGTGATAGTGTAAGCGATCTATTGGCAGCAAGAAGCAGGGGCTTGCCTTTTGTAGCTGTTTTAACTGGTACAGCCAGAAAAGCAGAGTTTTTACAGGCAGGTCTGGAAAGTCGACAGATCTTATCTGATCTCACTCGACTACCAGCTTATTTAGCCGAGACTACTTAATTATTCGATATCCTCACCGATGCTCTCGCCATTTAAAACGTTATAGCCGTATTTCTCGTTGGGGGAACTTGGCGTTCGGAGTAAACTACGGAGCAAGTCTAAAGTAGTCACATATTCACCTGGCGTTAACCGTTGTAAGGTATGTTTTAGTGTATCGTCAACCGTTTTTGTTACACCAATTAAAGTTGGGTTAGTCCGACCATAAAAGAAATTCAAAAATTTTGCAATTGACTGTGATGTAGCCCCGTTGTTATCCAGTAGATCTTTAATGTAGATCTCGCTTTCCGTGAGGCTACTAATGATACCTAAGAGTAAGTGTGATTTGCCTACGGCTTCGTGTCCACGCGCGGTAGCTTCTGAGATCGCCTTAGCGATGGCCTCTTGAGCTTTGTTGGAAAAATAGCTAGCTTTATCTCCAATTAAACTTTGCAAGAGTCGTTGTGGTTCCACCGACTTGACTTGCTGATATGCGCGTACCCGACTTAATTCTTGTTCGAGGAAAACTCTATCTGGATGATCGGGGGGCATTGTTTTTAATAAAGAGAAAAGATGTTTTTCCACATCCTCAGCCATAGGTTTTAAAAGTATAGCATATGTTATACTCATTCCCTAGTGGATAGATAAATGAGCAAATCTGGGCCTGAACTTGTACCAATATCTTTTCGTTTTGAGCCTGTAGATAGGGATATCCACGGAGTAGATTTCACCCTGGCTAAAATGCGCGTTGGTGTTTTAGTACATGAAGGCAAATCAGCTGTGGCGATATACTACCATGGTCGTCATCACGAGGCATACATAGTAGGTTTACAAGTGCGACAAGGCAAACGATCTCAGGACGAAATAATGAGAGAAATCTTTCCTTTTCAGACTTATTCTTACGCAGATGATCGTGGCTTAAAATTTTTTTCTAAAATGGTCATGAGAAAAACCTGGGGTCCCTGTTTTTTAGTACAGAGTGATTGTTGGATCAACCACCTGCGTAAACCTAGAGAAAACGATAGTAGTTCACCACCTCCACTTATTGTGGGGTATTAGTTTTCTCCACCAACCCCAATCTCTATGATAGCTTTGACAATCACCAAACTCTTCTGAGCCTATGGAGTTATCACCAGCTAAGCCTGGAATAGCAGCATATAGTAAGTCTAGTTGGTCTTCGGGACAAATATCCCATGGGTAGACTGATCTAATATGAAATCGTTCTAACGCTCTCTTGAGGAAGCTTGGTGGATGAAGGACTGTTTGGAAGTTATTGATAGTTTGTTCCTCTGGATCGGCAAGCAAGGCAAGTCCTCTCAACAGCCAACCGGGTGAGTGCAACAAAAAGCCGTTGGCTATCTCAATAGTTCTTTGAGCCAGTTCATCAGGTACAATTCGCACTTGTGGTAAACCATCAGGTGTTTGTAGGCTCTTTGTGTAGGAGCGCAATCTGAGAATAGTTTGGGCATCAGATCCGATTCTCGCCGGCTGACAAATACCAGGAACACTGACATCTATCACTGAAAATAGTCTACTCTCTTTGTTTTCCATGTCTCACATGTTAAATCTGTTCATAAACTTTGTCAAAAGGTTAAAAACAGATAAGACTAAGTAAGAAACCAAACATACTTATAATAATTGTAAATTCTTTAGATATGAGACTTATAATATTGTACAAAGAGATGTTAACAGCGGTAATTTATTGTATTTATATATCTAAGGTTTTAGTCAAATACATTCGTTGTTTGACTACCTTTGATCTATAAAGTAACTAAAAAGTTACTTAATGAATATAGGGCTCCTATCTATTGAAAATAGATAACTTATAACATATAATTGCTGAGATATGTCTGTGACCGCTGTAAAAAAACTATTTTCAGGTATTAATAAGGCCTCCACTTTTTTTGTGCCTAGCACTCATTTAGTCAAAAAAAGTTCTGTTGCTCATTTAAGCCATGAATGCGCCGCAGTGATCCCTACCTATAAACCCAGTATCACCACTTATCATTTAGTTAAGACACTTTCGGGTTGGTTCCCGACAATGAAAGTAATCGTTGTAGATGACTGTACACCCCTAACTGACAAACAATTTGCCACAGTAAATAAGTTGCAAAATCTGGCTCGAGCCTCACGGAACATCATTTATTTAAGAACTCCAGTTAATGCTTTAAAGGCTGGGGCTTTGAATTTTGGTATTAAACACTTAATGGGGTTTAAAAAAGCTCCGCAGGTAGTTTTTACCTTTGATGATGATGTGCAAATTAATCAACAAACGCTCCCACTGCTGATAAATGGGCTTTATTCAACTAAGCGCACCGGCGCTGTTTGCTCAATGGCGATTGTTAAAAATAAGCACACTAATTTATTAACCAGACTACAAGCTCTGGAGTATTTAAGTTTTAATATTTCGAAGATTGCTGACAATGGCTTTTTACAAGGTCCCTTAGTTATGCAAGGAATGCTAACAGCCTTTCGTATGAGTGCTCTTCGGCAAGTTAGAGGTTTTACTGAAGGACACTTGATTGAGGATTATGACATCACAGCAAAGTTAAAATATCTTGGATGGAATGTGCGTCTCATCTTTCAAGCCAAAGCTTGGACAACTGTTCCGGAAGATTTAGAAAGCTTGTGGAAGCAGCGTGTGAGATGGACTTATGGTGGTATGGGTGTGGTTAGTGATTATTGGCGGATGCCTGCAGTAGTTTTTCAAGATCTGCTTGGCCATACGGTGTTTCTTAGCTTGGTGTTCCTCATCTTAACGTCCTTTCTACTACCTAGAGTAAGTTTCCAGAGCCCGTTGTTAGTAGTGCTAATATTTAGCCTCAGCATAATTAATTTTATCCAGGCTTTTCTGTTTAGTATTTTAATAATTTTTAAACTACCTGGTTGGGAGAAACAAGATTTGCTACTCAGACTCTCTATTTTGCCTGAGTTTATCTATTGTAATTTTCTAAGTTTAATTTTAATTGGTTCTTATCTATTCTTTGTTTTTAATTTTCTTATGAGCAAAATAGTTACTAATTTGCTGCCAGCTGAGCCTGTATATCATTTAGGACTCAAGGCTTTTAAGCGAATTGGTTACTCCACTAGTTGGGGAACCAGGCAGGCTTAAGAAAGGAGCGCACGATGAATAGTTATGCTAGTGGTGGTGTTTTAGGAGCAGCTATCTACTTACCAGCCACCTCTGCTATGGGGTTATTGCTTACAGATAGTAGTAATCCAGTAGTTTTGTTTGGCTTTTTAGGTTTATGTATTGTGACTTTGATCACAACATCTGCTCACATTGCCAGATTTGTAATCAATAGTAAATTGGATTAATTATGAAGTTTAAAAAGTTAAGCATTGTTTTAGGAATAATTACCATTATCAGTATTGCGCAACTAGGCTTACTGGGGACTGGTTTGAAAATGATGGTATTGGGTACCAGTAAGGCTGAACAGCCCACTGGTGCTATCTCTCATCAGCTCGGAGTGCCCAACAGAATACGTATTGATAAAGTGCAGGTTGACTTGCCTGTTGTGGCACAGCCTCTGAATAACGGTACTTGGGCTGTTGAAGATGGGGTGGCCAATTATGCTCAAGGCACAGGTGTCATTGGCTCGGAATATGGAAATGTGGGGATCTTTGCTCATGATCGAGTTAATGGTTTTCATACCATTAAGGATTTGGCGATGGGTGATCAGATTATTCTGTATGGTGATAACTTCCAAGCTATCTATCAGGTGGAAGCTAAATCGGTAATTACCCCACAAAACGTTGATGTTTTTGCTCCTACTGCAAGTGATGAGCTGACTTTAGTTACCTGTGATGGCCTGTTTTCGGAAAAAAGATATATGGTGAAGGCAAAATTAGCGGAGGTGCTCACTAATGGTGAAGTTGATTAAAAAGCTGATATTAAATATATTTATAATTTTGCTGTTTGTGGCAGGTTTGTTGACTTTTGCCACACCAACTCAGGCAACTTTGTCTGATTATACGTCACCGCGCATTTCAATTACTTTTGATGATAGCGTGGCTTCAACTTATCAATATGCTTTGCCAATACTGGCTGAGCGGAGTATGCCAGCCACGGTCTATACTATTACTGGAATGGTTGGTCAGGATGGTTATATGACATGGGATCAGATTTTGAGTTTGCAGAATGATTATAGCTGGGAGATTGGTTCTCATACAGTTAATCACATTGAGCTACCAACCGTGGACCCAACAACCATTGAGACAGAAATTGAACAATCAAAAGCAGATCTGCAAAGTCATGGGGTTAATGTAGTTTCTTTTGCCACGCCTTATGGAGCTTATGACAATCAAACATTGGTAGATATCTTAAAAGCTTACGAATCGCAACGAGGCTTTTTTGATATTGGGATTAATCAGTTTCCTTATCATCCAGATATATTGCAAGTGGAGCAAGTGGACTCAAATACTAGCTTGACTCAGGTACAACAGTGGATTGACCAAGAAGCCACTAGTAGTGGCTGGTTAATTCTAGTTTTTCATGAAGTTGAGCCTCAGCTCGATCCAAATTATGAGTATGTCACTACCACTTCTGATTTTACTCAGATTGCAGATATGATTAAAAATTCCGGTCTGCCGGTGGTAAAAATTGGTCCTAACTTGCAAATTAATCAAATAAACCTTTTACCTAACTATAGTTTTAACAATGGTATTTCTGATGGTTGGACAACAAATCATACAGATTTAATTACTGTTGATAATAATGATAATGGTAGCTATCCGGATCCAACAGCTTCAATTCAAATGCAAGGGGCAAGCGTTTCTGCACATCTCTTCTCACCAATGATTGTTGCAAGTAGTAGTGCCAACTATTTACTTTCTGCTTATGTCAATGCTAACGCTATGACTCAAGGTGAAATGGGTTTTTATATTGATGAATATGATGCCAATAATAACTGGATTTCTGGTCAATGGTTAGGAGCGATTTTCCAAAATACGGTGACTTATTTTGAAAAAATCTTCCAGGTGACTTCTGATTTAGTGAAGAGTTTTGTGGTGCAAACATATATTTATCAAACTGCTTTGGGGACTGTTTATGTGGATAACTATGGTTTATATAATTTAGATGAAGCTACTCCTTCCGTTACCCCCACTCCGATTGAGACAATTACCCCGACACCCACTCTAGTAATCACTCCCTTCCCTACCATCACACCTACTCCAACGCCAATTAATTTAGTATTAAATCCCAGCTTTGAAGCTACTACTGCTGGTTGGGCAGATAATTGGACCACAGATAGTAGTAACTTTACTATTGATACTAATTCTCAAGGTTTGGAAGGTACTAACTCTGCTCACTTAACTCCCAATACAGCTTATGCTCACCTATTTAGTGACAAAATAGCAGTGCAATTTGGTCAAACATACCACTGGAGTGAGTATATCAAGACATCAAGTAACTCGGCTGGAGAGTTTGGCTTTTATATTGATGAATATGATAGTAATGGTAATTGGATTTCAGGACAGTGGAAAAGTTGTATCAAAATTCCTTTAACTGGACAATTTGAACTTACCTACACTCCAACTAGTTCTTTGGTTAAGAGTGTTGGTTTGCAATACTATGCTACTCCAGGCAGTAGCTATGACCTCTATTTAGACAATGTAGTTTTTAGCACTGATTTACCAGTTACTACACCAACCCCCACGCCAACTCCACTGGCTACCCCCACAGCTACACCTAGTGCTACTCCTACTCCAACTATCACTCTTACCCCCACGCCTTCACTGACACCAACTACTAGCCCGACACCAAGTCTGTCTCCTTCACCGAGTCCAACTCCCTTACCAACCCCTACCCCTGTGACTAATCTGGTGACTAATTTCAGTTTTGAAAATTTAACTGCAGGATGGGCTGACAATTGGACTAAGGATAGTGATAACTTTTCCATTAATACTAGTAGTATGGGTAATGACGGGGTAAATAGTCTTAATTTAACTCCCAATACTGTCTATTCACATGCCTTTACTAGTTTATTTAAGATTGATCCATCGCTGAGTTATATTTGGTCTCAATATGTGCAAGCTACTGCCACATCTTCTACTGGGGAGTTTGGTTTTTATATTGATGAATATGATGCGAGTAATAACTGGATTTCTGGACAATGGAAAGGAGCTATTTTTGCCTCGTATTCTGGTCTTATCCAGTTTAACTATACACCTAGTAGCAGCAATGTAAGTCAGGTCAGACTGCAATATTATGCTGTACCCAATAGCACTTTTGATTTATATCTTGATTCAGTTGATCTCAGTCCAAAATAACATATTGCCAAGATGAACTCACCAGTGATAGTACTAACTGCTGGGTTAATGATTATAGTTAGTCTAGTTTTGGCCAGACAAATCTATGCCCCACTTAAGCAAACACTCCAAGTAAACAGCTCAATCCAATCTGATCGTAATACTTTATCTAACCTGCAAGGTACTAGTCCCAGTTCTAGTGTGAGTGCAATACCAACTCCAATTGCGTATAGTTTGATGGAAATCAAAATGCTGAAAGATGTTGGTGAGGCATACTTAGACCATTTTGGTTTAACAGATCAGGATTTTGCTCTAATGCAGGCGGCTGGAGTTAATTTGATTGAGGGAAATTTTGATATTTGTGCTAGTGATGAGGATGTAAACTTTTTTTTGCAAGAAAGCGAAAAACATGGTCTAAAGGTAGTCATGCCAGCAGGTAGTGGTGAAGTTGAATGGGGATTTGTTTGTGATCAAGAACCCTATCCAATTGAGCAAAAACCTGTTTGGCAAAAAGCCCAAGTCCAAGCTTGGATTAACAAATGGAAAGGTAATCCAGTAATTTATGCGTGGGATACTTCTAATGAAGCAGGTTCGGTTTTTCCCAACGCTTCCGAGGATAGACTAGATAAATATTTAACCCTGGCGCAGCTCCAGCAAGCCTATTATGATGTCAAAGCGGCAGATCCACAACTGCCAGTCTTGATTAGAATGAATGGCTGGTATTTTTATGATAATGAAGATAATTTCTTCACTCAGGGCAACCCATTTGGTCCCAAAGCAGCAGATATTGTGATGATTAATGCTTATAGTAATGTTGAAGATTACTTCCCAGATTTTGTTTCTACAGTGACTTCAAGAGGTAAATATGCTGTGCAACAGATTAATCCTCAAGCTCAGATCATCATAGCTTTAGGCGTTTGGCAAGAGCTACCACTTTGGTATAAACCCTCCTCTGCTCACCTGCAACATGATTTAGATCAACTCGAGACTATGTCGCACTCTCTTTTAGGGGTAGCTTATTTCAAATATGGAGTTTTGGGCGGTGAATGGTATTTACCTAGCCAACAAGATGGGGCAGATTTGTGGCAAATCATTTCCCAGCCAACCAATAAGTAAATTATTTCTTAACTATTACTAGATAATTAGGTGTTTATTACTCAAGTAAAATAAAATTAGTAGCTTTATTATGTCACAAGAGGCTAAGCCGTCATGGATTAGTTGCGCATTTGCCCATTCTGCAGAAAGCAGATTATCCGTTACAGATTCTACTGACCAGGATAATCTGATTTATGGTTGTGTTAATCATCAAATACTAGATATGGGACTATTCCCCTCATTAGTAACAGATGGCAAGGAGATTGCCTGCTTGCGTACTTTACGAATTAGTAGAACATTAATGATTAGCTCGCTGCCCAATAATCAACCAGATTATTGCCAGAAATGTCGCTATTATACCTCCAGAAAAGATTAATCTCTCTTCAAAAATCAGTCATTCTCTGATATATAATACTTGCTGTGAAAAAGAAGAAAAAAGTGGTGGTAATTGGAGCCGGGCCAGCTGGATTAGGCACGGCTTTTGAGTTATTTAAGAGCAAGAATAACACTTTAGATTTACTACTGATTGATAAAAACGACCGTGTTGGTGGTTTGGCCAGAACTTACAAATATAAGACTTTATATTTTGATGTCGGTCCACATCGTTTTTATACTAAAAACAAAGAAATTTTGCAGTTTTGGAAGAACACTTTAGGCAAAGATCTGGTCAAAATAAAAAGATTGACCAGAATGTTTTATCAAGACAAGCTCTTTCTCTACCCGGTGCAAATTGGTGATGTGATATCCAAACTTGGTCTACTGACTGATTTCAAGATTGCTTTTAGTTTTTCTAAGAATAAACTTTTCAGAAAGAAAAAAGTTCCAGTAACTTTTGAGCAGGCTATCATTCAAGATTTTGGTGAGAATCTCTATAAAATATTTTTTAAAACATACTCAGAAAAAGTCTGGGGCATAAAATGCAATCAGATTTCGGCTAAATGGGCTGCGCAAAGAATAAAAAATCTAAATTTCCTGGAGGTGGTCAAAAATGCCTTGGGACAAAAAAATAAAGCTAAAAGTTTAATTGATAGTTTTTATTATCCTCGTCTTGGTGCAGGACAACTTTATGAAAAAATGGCTCATGTTGTGCGGAAAAACGGTGTTCAGATATTGTTAAACTGTACAGTTAAAAAAATCTTTCATCAAAGAAGATTAATTACCAGCATTAGTCTGCAAACTGCCGCAGATCAGAAAACTGTAGATGTTGATTATCTATTTTCCTCGATGCCTTTATCAGATTTTATTTTAGCTTTAGAACCAAAAGCTCCCAGTAATGTTGTCCAAGCTGCACAAAAATTAATTTTCCGTGATCATATCACTGTAAATTTGATAATTGCTGGTAATAAACTTTTTCCTGATAATTGGATTTATATCCACTCCCCCACTTTGAAGATGGCTCGGGTTACCAATTACAATAATTTTAGGAAAAGCAGGCAAGCAAACAGCAGTGCGATCTCAGTGGAATACTTTGCTTTTCAAAAAGACAAAATATGGCAAATGTCAGATACGGAGTTGATTAAATTGGCGACTGAAGAACTTGTGCAGAGCAAACTAATCACTAAAGCTGATTTGGTCCTTGATGGCTTTGTCATTAAGGAGGCTCAATCTTATCCCGCCTACTACCTAGGTTTTGAAAAACATTTTGCCACTCTGAAAAGCTATGTCCAAAAATTTAGTAATCTACAGTTAATTGGACGTGGCGGGATGTATAAATACAATAATATGGATCATGCTTTGCTCAGTGGTATTTTAGCTGCTAAGAATCTCCGTGACCACTCTGCTTTTGATGTTTGGGCAATTAATGAAGATGCTGAATATCTAGAAGAGGCAAAGTAAGATGAGGTGGCTGACATATAAAAACGTTTTTATTTTGGGATTATTGCTTGTAACTGGTTGGGTCAGTTTTACTTATCGGATCAGGAACTATCAACAGGTTCCTTTTGTTCATAATAGTTGGGATGAGCAGGAACACCTTTGGTTAGGCAAAAGCTTATTGTCAAGTGGGGTTCCAGCTAGTTGGTCTACTTTGCCCATTTATTTTTCAAATAAAGTAAATACTATCAAGCAATCTCAAAGTGCTAAGATCTCGGGATTTAATATCCAAGTTGGGAATCAGCAAACAAGCTTAGCAAACTGGTCAGCTGATGATAAATTGGCAGTTATGGATATTCAGTCAACTGTTGATAATAGCACTTCGCAATTTAGATTAGTCCAGCCACAACTTGATAATCCACCACTAGCTGGCATTATTTTTGCTATCTTTGATCCAAGTACAAGTATGTTTCACTCAAGTATCATCTCCATCAGATTGATAGCAATAGGCTTTGCAGTCTTAACAACGATTGGTTTGTTCCTTTTAGCCTGGAAACTGTTTAATTTACCAATTGCACTTATTTCCTCTTTGATTTATGCCATTGGTCCAGGTTTTGTCGTAGCCTCACGTTTTGCCCTGCCAGAAAATTTACTAGCATCTGTTTATATTTATAGCTTGCTGTTATTTGTGCTTTACCAACAAAAAAACTCACTCAGCAAACTTTTTATTATTTTAGTACTGTGTTTTTTGTCGCCTTTGATGAAAATGGTGGGTTTGATAGTCCCCTTGGGGATGAGTTTAATTTATTTCCTTCATCATCAAGCGAAACAAGCTTGGCTGGTTTTGGTAGCCGGTTGCTTAGGAGTTGTGGTTTACTTGGTCTATGGCTTTTTTTATAATGCTAATTTATTTATTCAAGTTTTGCAGAATCAGTCAGCTCGTGACTTTTTAGGACCAATTAGTGTTTTGTTTAAGTTCGTAGCTCCCAATTTTACCGTGCCAATGTATGATGGATGGTTAATCTTTGCTTTTATTAGTTTACTGCTCTTTGGTCGGGTTTTTACTCAAGAAAAAGTAAACATAGTATTAATTGCTATAGCTTCTCATCTGATATTTTTCAGTCTGTTTGGAGGAAATAACTATCCATGGTACTTATTTATGATTTTCCCCTTGTTAAGCTTGGTTGTGGCAGCTGTTTGCTGGCAATATTTAAAAGCTCCACAGCTACTTTTTAATTTATTATTTTTTGTAGTTGTTTTTTCTAGCTTACTTTATTATTGGCAATTAGGCACAATCTGGGCTAGTTTTTTATCTGTCTACCGTCTGTTAGTAGCCTTTTTTGTCTTACTACCTCTTTTACCACTTTTATGGAAAGGATCAATCAAATATAGTTTACAGTTAAGTTTAATTTTGATGTTAATGTGTTCCTTCTATATGAGTACCAGGATTATTAACAATTTGCAGTATTTATGGCCACTACTTAGCCAAACTCAGATTAGCTTGCCCCAATAGTTGAAATTAGCTTATTGCTATGTATAATAGCATCATGTTAGAGATTGATAGGGCGATTAATAATCGCGGTTTTGACGTTGCTAGTGTCCCAAAACGTTATCTTCAACTAGCTAGAGAGATTAATTTTCGAGGTGGCTCTCAAGTTTTGGGAGAAACTACTTTAACCAGATTAAAAGATTGGAGTAATCTAGATGGTGCTGCTAATGAATTGGGGGCTGATTGGTATAAAATCATGGATAATATCGGTGACGAAAAACTACGTTTGTACTTTACGACGTGTCTGAGTTATTCAGCTAGCAGTTGGAATAGGAATGTAGATAAAGTTCATCCCTTAAAGGTAGCAGATGTCAGAGATTGGGATGTTTTAGCAGTGGAAAGTGCTAATCCAGGTTTGGGTTTAACCAGGATTATTGTTTTAACGGTAGCCTTAATGGATACACAAATGGAGAGTCAGGATCGAGTAGTGAATACTAATCTAATTCAGATCTCGAGAATGCCAGGTAAGAGAATACTGACAGATTTTTTAAGGCAGATGTATGGTCAAATTCCTCCAGCAGACAGTTGGGTAGTTTTTGATAAGCGAGCTGGGACATTTGTTCGCTGCAACAGATCTGTTAATGGATAAAGGTTAATTTAATAAAACCTTCTCCGTATTTGTAACCAAACTCTTGCCCTATTTTAGCTAAACGCGATTTGATATTTTCGGTTATTTTCTGCGGATCATCTATCTGGCTGTGATGAGTTTTAATTGACTTTATCTTGGCCTCAATGGTTGTAGAAACATCAAACACAAAATTAGGCTGTTCAAAATTAAACAGGTATAACTCTGGTACATGATGTGTGGATAAACCCTCTTGAATATGTTGTGGGAAAGATTGTAAATCTCTGGCTAATGGGTAAACTGCATCCAATACCGCCTCACCACAAGCTCGGTGATCGGTGTGATTAACTGCAGCCTGCCCATTGTCTCTAATCAGATAAAACCATTTGGGGTCGTGGGTAAAAATCATCTCAGGTTGGTATTTTCTAATTAGTCTCACAATTTTTTCTTTAAAGTGGATATCTGCTACTAGATTGCCATCTTCCTCATTTAAGAAAATTACTTCTTTAGCGCCTAAAATCTGGGAAGCCTTAATTGTTTCTTGGTGTCTATTATTAACTAAAGACTCCCTGGCAATCTGGTGTTGTCTACTGCCACGATTACCATCAGTACAGACCACAAAATAAATTTCAGCGCCTTCGCTAGCCAGTTTAGCCATGGTGGCCCCACAACCAAACTCGACATCGTCAGGGTGTGCTCCGATCGCCAAAACTACTCTTTTTCTATCTACTTTTGCCACAAGTGCTAAGTATAAGGTCAAGTGCTCAAGATGTAAATGATTTATGGTGATAATCAAGTAAGCAAAGAGAAAGAATCTAATGAGGGATTTGCTGGTAAATTTGCAGCCAGTTGGTAGCAATTGCTTCTTGAGCTTGAGCCAAAGTGAAAGTTCCATTGCATACCTGATTGTGCAGGTAGTTCTCTACCTTATCTTTTTCGTGAAAACCTGGTGTTGGGTTAGCTGGTTCTGGCCAAAGGTTAGCAATATCGTTTGATCCGCCTAGTTCCAAACTAATTAAGTGATCAACTTCATATTCGCCAGTTTTGTGAGAACTAATGCCATACTCAGCGTAAACTTGATTTTTTACCGATTCAGACACATTCCTCACTGATTTTGAGTAGCCAGATATACAGACTTGTTCTTTGGTCGCTGTGAAAAAAATTGTTCCAGGAGTGCAGTCGGGATCTGGTAATGCATTTGTTGATCGACAATTGTCGATTTTCGTCCGCTCGCCCAGAGTTGGTACAGTTTTTGCTTGTGGAGTAGCAGATGGACTGGCTTGCCGGCCTAAAACATTTTGAGCTGGGGTATCTGGAGTGGGCTTAACAACACGCGAAAGCAGTAAGCTACTAACAAGCAGTATCAAAACTAGAACGAAGAATAGAGAATTTCGTCTCATAAAACTACTATAACAAAAAGTTACTTATGAAGCTTCACGGCCTAACGGCCGTGGTATCGTCTCAGCTTCACAGCTAAAGCTGTGATAATTTAAGCGTTCATCAATGTTCTAACGAGCATAGTTGTCTGCTTAAGCTGATAAAGAATTACTTGGGTCTGCAGAATCTCCTATAACAGAACGATGAATGTGCCTAAGTCTGTGATACTGATCGACCAATCCCGGTGTATAAAGTTTTTGTACATCAAGCAAATCAGCTAATAGCATAAAGTATTGCGCAGTGATCGAAAAAGTGGTTTGTAGGTCCTGACTTTTTACACCAACTTGTGTGGCTATTTGAAAGTGTGCCTCGATACTCTCGAGGCTCTCTGCTATAAAAAGCCTTCTCGCTAACCTAGGGTACTGATTACTAATCAACTCTTGGTAAGCTTTTAGCCTATGCCTCCGTTCATATGCTGGGAATATTGCAGCTAATAAGCCATGAGGCATTGATCGCTTTTGCAACACTTCGGCAGCCATTTTTCTGACTTCTTGTGCAATCTCGGCAGGTTCGATCTCTTCCATAAGGCTATTATAACCGCTTCGTCAAAACCACGGGCTCTCAGCCCGTGTATGTAGACGAAGCAGATTTAAAGCTTTACCGGCAAACGGGTAGCGAAGCGCTTGAAAGCTAGCCAGAGAAAACCCCGGACTTTCAGTCTGGGGAAACATATAACTTGAGTCGGACTAAAGTCAAACTAGAGAATTAAATAAACGCTCTGAGCATATCACTCAGAGCGTTTAAGATTTTGTAGCATACGAAGCTGCTACATTATTGGGTTGGCGTTGGTGTGGCAGTTGGGGTGACTGATGGGCCTATACTGTGCTCACCGAACCAGCCTCTACCTCCTTTCACAAAAAAGCCAGGACGAAGATATGAGGGGTCGATACCTTGAGACTGGGCCCAAGATTGTATCTCGTCCTGCTCTTGTTGTAGTGTTTGTTTGCGCTGATCAGCACTCATAGCTTTTAGCGAACTAGGGCTATACTCACTTTGCAGTTTAGCTAGCTCGTCTGAAATAGCTTGCTTTTGCGTGTCGGTAATTTTACCGTCTGTGACTGCTTGATTTAGGCGATCTGTTAATCTTTGCTGAGCATTAGCCTGAAAATTTGCCTTTTGCTGTTGTTGATACTGGTCAACTACAGCTTGAACTTGGGACTCATTAAGTCCAAACTTCTGAGAGATTGCTTGTACTAATCCCGCTAAATGGTTGTCAGGCGTCTGCGCGTTGACAACTGAAGCTCCCATTACTCCAATAGTTAAAATTGCTACAGCAAGAGCTGGTAAAAGTAATTTTTTAGGTAACAAACAACTCACCTCCAATCTTCTAGATCATAATTCCTTTAACTGAGAAAACGCTTAGACATAACAAGAGCTTAACTCTGATAATTATTGACAAATGCAACTAAGTTGCATAATAATAAATTATGAATACAGTAATTCAATATTTACTCAAAGAGCAAAGGCTGAGAAATACCAGATTCAGGCAGGCAATATTACAAACTCTCGATCATCAGGCATCACCAATCAGCGCTCCAGACCTACTAAGAAAACTACAAATCAGTGGCTATTCGATTAATAAAACAACAGTTTATCGAGAAATGGATATATTACTAGCCAAGGGCTTAGTTGAGGAAGTGCGTTTTAATGAAGATGTTAGGCGCTATGAGTTAAAATCTGCCCACCATCACCATCTGATCTGCCAAACGTGTCAAAAAATTGAAGAGATCGCTTTTGCCCATGATTTATCAGATAAAGAAGCAGAGATCCTAGCGACTAAAAAATTTAAAGTTTTAAAACACAGCTTAGAATTTTTTGGCCTATGTGAGAGCTGTCAGAAAAAATGCAAATAAATATTTTACCAATTATTTTTACAATCTTAACTTTTGTCTCCACCTTGGGAGGAGGACTTTTTGGTCTGAAATACAAAGATAAATTGCACTTAATTTTAGGTTTTACAGCTGGGGTTTTATTAGGGGTGGTTGCCTTTGATATTTTCCCGGAAATTATATCTTTAATCAATGAACTGCAAATGGAATCTGTTTCGACGATGGTTGCTTTAGTGGTAGGTTTTTTACTCTTTCATATTTTTGAGAAAATGTTACTTATTCATCATGAGCAAGATGAGTTTTATGCTGAACACAAACATCCAGCAGTAGGAGTAGCATCCGCTCTGGCCTTAGCTGGGCATTCTTTTATGGATGGTGTGGGTATTGGCTTGGGTTTTCAAGTAGCCCCACAAATTGGTATTTTAGTGGCAATAGCAGTTATTGCTCATGATTTTTCTGATGGTTTAAATACAGTTTCCCTTGCCCTAGTTCATCATAATCATAGTCGTCGTGCCCTAACTTTATTAATAATAGATGCTTTAGCTCCAGTACTAGGGGTTTTGTCAACATTGCTCTTTAGTGTGCCTGATAAATTTTTAGTCTTGTATCTTGGTTTTTTTGCTGGTTTCTTATTATATATTGGGGCCGCGGATATTCTACCCGAAGCACATAGTAAAAAATCCTCGTTCAGAACCATACTTATGACTATTTTAGGGTCATCGTTTATCTTTGTGGTAAGCAGGCTAGTATAAATAGACTGCTTTTATAGCAATGGTATGCCCCATGATTCAAGTGCATCTAGATGTTGGCCAATTGGTTGGGTGAGAGGGTCATCAACGAGGTGAGTAAGAAGCTTAAGGTGATCATTTGTCTTTTTTAAATATTTGAAATATCCATGAACAGGTTGTCCATAAAAAAATCGGCGTTGAATTACTTGACCAATCAGTAGTAAATCCAGAGTACCAAAATAAGTCGCACAACACCTATAGTGAGATTCAATCCCATCTGTCTCTGCCTCTTGAGCGCGGTTTTCTGTGCGTAATTTTTCCCATTGGTTAAAAGATCTTCTGGCCTCATGTCTAACTCTTTCCTCGGTCAGTTCGAATAGGCCTTTACCAAGCTCCTGCAACGCGACTTTGTTTCGCCAGCGAGCGATTCTTTCAGTACCGGGTATCAGCCAAAAGTAGCCTCGTGGCGGTACCTGAGTAATTGTCTGGGAGGTAATTTTAATAAGACGATCAATCGGGTCGAGTTCAGAAAGCATAGACTGCCTTATTATACACAAAGGCTTATAGTTAATAAATAGCTCTATCTTACAGATATAAAGTTTTGAGTTTGCAAAAATCCCTCGTTTTCGGTAAAATATCGGTTATGTCAACTACTGAAAGCAGGAACACCAATCCTAGTAATGGCGGTAAAATTGTGGAAAGAATGGACTTTGATAGAAAAGATCCCTATTCTCAAGAACATATTAACAGATATCGGTATTTCCTGGACGTTTGTCGACAACGAGGTGTTAGTGGCCGAGTGCTAGACTTAGCTTGTGGTTTGGGTCAAGGTACTCAGATATTGGCTAATCATTTTGATGCAGCAACTGGTGTTGATATTGATCCTAATTCTATAGAAGAAGCAAGAAAATATAATATCAGAGATAATGTTTGCTACCAGGTTGATGATGCAACTACCTTTGAAATCTCCGGAGAGACTAATGCCTTTATGTCTGCGGAGACAATCGAACATTTAACTGCTGAACAAGCCAGGAAGTTTGTCGGAAGAGTCTCGCGAGTAACTACAGACTTAGCATTTTTTACTACTCCGAATAGGCCAGTTGCTGCTGGAATTAATCCACCCAACCCCTTTCATCTACATGAGTTTGATGAAGAAGAACTGCGAATATTGCTTGGTGAGTTTTTTGGCAGAGTTGAGATTAATTATCAGGGCTATAGTGGAGAGTTTGCTACAAGGAAAAATAACTTTTCTCATGATGTTGCAGAGAAAAAAGCCCGCAGTAGCAGTTTCGTTAAAGCTGGTATTCGTCTGGTTTATCAACCAATTAAGCCGTTTTTACCTGATAGCATGCGCAACAGAATAAGCGCTAGGGCAATGGAAACAATCTTAGGAGCCAAGTTTCCTAACTTAACTGTAGACGATTTGGTAATTAAGCAAGAACAATCAAGTTCAGCAGATCCCTTTATAGCGCACACGTTAATTGCTATTTGCCAGGATCCCATTAAAAGCTTCTAAATCTGTTATATATAGTATATGTCTCAAAAGTTAATTCTTGTGTTGAAAGTAGTGATTGTACTAATTGAGCTATATGTGGGTTTTACTGCAGTGATGGGTGGATATAAATTAATCAGCACAAATGGCATGGGGATGCCCTTAACTCTGTTGGCACACTCACCTTTTACCTCGTTTTTTTGGCCAGGAATTATTCTGGCAGTCATTGTAGGTGGAACACAACTTATTGCTGCGCTATTTTGGATAGCTAAGGGCAAGGTTGCCCCAGAGCTGGCCACTATTGCTGGTTTTGGTTTACTGATCTGGCTTTTTACTGAAGTTTATCTAATTGGTGAGGCACATTTTTTACAAGCTGTATATTTTACTTTGGGTATTTTATCCTTAGTAATAACTTTTTGTTTAGTCAGATTTCCCAAAAAACTATCATAATATGTGGTATTGCTTGTGAACTTATTTAATTTTTGATACTGTTTTTATTAGTGGATGAAGTTAAGTCGATATCTGCAAAAATCAAGAAATTCTTCAAAGCTTTAGGGCCAGGCTTTATCACTGGTGCCTCAGATGATGATCCCACCGGCATTGCTACTTATACTCAAGCAGGAGCAAGCTTTGGTCACTCACTTTTATGGACAGCAATTTTCAGCATTCCTTTCATGATTGTTATTCAAGAAATGGCTGGAAGAATTGGGATGGTGACTGGAAAGGGACTTTCAGGGGTAATTAGACACCATTACCCAAAGTCCGTGCTTTACTTAGTAGTTATCTTGCTGATGATATCAAATACCGTCAACATTGGAGCTGATTTAGGCGCGATGGCTGCTTCCGGCAGACTGATTTTTAACCTGCCTTTTGCAGTCTGGTTAATCTTGTTAGTGTTTGTCACTTTATTTATGGAAATATTTATTTCCTATGAGACTTATGCCAAATATCTTAAGTATCTAGCGCTTGTCCTTTTTAGCTATATTATAGTAGCTTTGATGATTACACAAAACTGGAAAGATATTTTATTATCAACATTAATACCTACAATCTCACTTAACCAAGCTTTTTTCCTTACTCTAGTTGCAATATTAGGTACAAATATATCTCCCTATTTATTTTTTTGGCAAGCAGGAGAAGAGGTAGAAGAGGAAGTTGAGCTTCACAAAATTAGAGCGATGGGGAAAGGTGTACCTAAAGTGACTAACCGTGACCTACGTGAGCTAAAAATGGATACTACTGTTGGGATGGTTTTTTCCAATTTAGTGGTCTTTTTTATTTGTGTTACTGCTGCTTCTACTTTGGGTGGAGCCGGTCTGGTGGATGTACAAACCTCAGCGCAAGCAGCTGAAGCACTCCGCCCATTGGCTGGAGATTTAGCGTTTAGTTTATTCGCATTAGGAGTAATAGGTAGTGGATTGCTGGCTGTGCCTGTATTAGCAGGCTCAGCGTCCTACGCTCTTGCTGAGGCTTTTGGTTGGCGTGAGGGTTTATACCGTAAATTTACTCAAGCTCATGGTTTTTATGGAGTAATTACTCTTGCTACATTAATAGGATTACTAGTTAATTTTACCTCAATCGAACCTTTTAAGATGCTTATTTACTCAGCAGCCATTAACAGCCTACTGGCTCCCCCACTTCTGGTGATGATTTTGTTGATTACTAACAATACTCAAATTATGGGTAAATATATTAATTCTAAGTTAACTAACGTACTCGGAACTTTAATTACCGTATTAATGATAACAGCTGGGGCTATACTGATTTACAGCTTATTTTGATTGAATAAAACCCCGATTTTATCAGTGTATAAAATTGATCGCAAGAATCTTACAAAAGACCGAAAAAGTAAAATGCTAAGCTGTTCTTTTTAAAAAGAAGCGGAAATTTTATCCAGGGAGTAGATATCTTTGTTGTGACTAAACGTTAAATAGCTAAAAATATTATTTACTGAACCATCACCACTTACTGTACCTCCCATTTTTAACCAGTAAGCTCTTGAGGCTGCAGATATTGGTTTAACATTATAAAGCATTGTTACTACAAATTGATTATCTTGCTGGCTATGTAGCTTAAGATCAGTAATTTGGAAGCTAACTAAACGATTACTTCCACACGAGTTTGTTGATTGATGGTAGGTTAGCCACTTATTTGCAATCTGTTTGGCGATTTGTAGTGGATCATTGCTTGTCAGCTGATCATCAGACAGATAAAACTGTGGTTCTTGACCACATAAATTATCAGTCGCGTTAATTAACTCGACTTTATAAGGATAAAATTGAGCTTGTTTGGTTGGAGAAAAATTTTGACTAGAGCGCAGGGGTAAGAAATTAATTGCAAACAAAGACAGCGCTATCACAATTAGTGAAGAAATAACCTTTGTTCTGTTTGATAATACAGTACCAAGCTGCATCTTAATTATCATAAACTATCTGCCTAGATGATTCAAGCCAGCCTTAGTAATACTTTTGAGAAGATGTCTGCACCTTTGTGTAGCAGTTTCCCAATGACAACAAAAATAATCAGATATATAAAAGTAGTAATTCCAGCGGGAAGTATTTTGTAGAGTAAGTCGTAACGGTAGATCAGTGGCCAATGAAACAGATATATTTCATAAGAGTATTTGCCAACTAATTTTAAAAAGTATATTTCAAAATAGAAGAGAAAGAAAAATAGCACAATAGCTAAGGTTGTCAGTAGACTAATCGCCTCTTCTTGCATCAAGCTTCCCCCTACTCCAGAATGAATTGCAGTGTAACCAATTACAAAGGCAAGTCCAAACAATAAGAGAACTCTTAGAAACACAGTGATCTTGGATGAGTGTATCAAACTTCTTAGCTTCGTGATCATATGACTTTTAATTAAGGCAGCTAACACTACTCCGAGCGGAAAGGCTAGCAGATGTAGTTTATAGAACTGTAAGACTGACTCGTGAACTGGCAAATTAAAAGAAGTTACAATAAAACCCGCTCCAGTTAGAATGAATGCGGTCAAAATGGGTGCTTTTTTAATGAAGACTAGAGGATATAACAAGTAAAAGAAGATAATCCAAGTAAAGTACCATAATGGTGAATTAATGTCAGCATAAAGATCATTGCTAGGAAAAAAGCCTGCAAAGCTAGCAAGGATTGTACCCAATGGATAAAAGCGACCAAGCAAGAAGTCTAATATGAGCAAAAATACTAACACAATCCAGAGTGGCAGATATAATTTGCTTAAACGGCGGCGATAAAATTGGATCGGCGTGTAATCATTTGTTAGCTGCGATAAGGTTAAACCAAATCCAGATAATAATAAAAAAAGATTAACCCCTACCCCTGCTAACACTGAAATTGGAAATAGGAAGCGTGAATCGGTAGAGAGAAAATAACCGATATGAGAAAAAATTATTGCCAAAATTGCCACACCTTTTAACTGATTAGTCAGATCGATGGAAAAGTCTAAATTTGTAAACCTTTTTTTCAAACGGAATAAGAGTGATATAAGAAAAATCACCAAAAAGATATTAGTTTGGATAAATGGTTGAGGAACGTTAATTTGCATTCAGGCTGTTGACGAAGTAAAGATAACCATGCTCAGAAGGATGAAATTGGTCAGCGGCATAAAGATCAGGATTAGTCTGAAAAGCGTGATGAGTTTGATGGTATAAATCGATACAAATTACTCGCTCGAGATTACAGGATTTTTCAATAGTTCTATTAAATTGTTGAGTCCTCATATCAAATAAATAATTATAAGGAGGCCATAATATCATATTTGAACCCAAATAGGGAATATTGAGGATTATAATCTGGGCTGAGGTTTGTTGCAAAAGAGTATTAACAATCTGATCAAAATGTTGCTCGAAACTACTTTGCTTTTGTAAATCATGGATATCGTTGACACCAACTAGCAATGTTACTAAGTTAGGTTGCTGCTTAATAGCAGGATTTAGTTGATAATTAATCACTTCAATTGTTCTGGCACCTGGTTGGCCAAAGTTTGTAAATTCAAGCTGTGTGTGTGTTTTAGCCAATCTTTGAGCGTACATAAAAGGAAAAGTTTGTTCATAAGAATAAGTTCCAACACCAGCGGTTAAACTGTCCCCTAACGCTGCATATTTATAGTATTGTTGATTAGAATCAGGCTGGCTAGTTAATTGTCCATTGCTAAAAAAGTAGGCTTGGTTATTACTAGGGTCAGGCAGACTTTTTTCACCAATCAGGCTATAAAATCTGGTATAACCAAAATATAAATAGATAACACCCAATATTATTGGAATAAACCAATATTTCTTCATCAATTTAGTATAGCTTTTTTAAAAGTATATTTACAAAACTAGTTTCCAGATGTAATAATTAATAAGATCATGAAAATTTTGATCAATTGGATTGTTAGTGCTCTAGCAGTACTGGCAACTGCTTATCTTCTCAAAACTGGAGTGCATGTTGATAATTTGCTAGTTGCTTTAGTGGTTGCTTTAGTTTTGGGTATTATTAATGCCATCCTTAGACCGATCCTACTGATTTTAACTTTGCCGATTACTCTGGTTACTTTAGGACTGTTTGCTTTAGTAATCAACGCGTTATTGGTTATTTTAACCACTGCGATAGTGCCAGGGTTTCAGGTAGATAATTTTTTCTGGGCCATTGCCTTTAGTGTTCTGCTTTCTATTATTAATTTTCTACTGCATAAAATTTTTGCCTAAATAATGCTAAATAAAATAGTTTACATCTTAACAGGAGTCGTTTGTTTTTTTGTCTTGTTATTCATCTGGGCAAAATTTGCTGCCCCAATTCCTCTCGCTGTTTCTTCTGTAACTACAACTAAGACTGATACTTTCAATGTGACTGGTGAGGGTAAGGTTTCTGCTGTACCAGATATGGCAATAATTAGTGTCGGTATTACTGCCAACGCTAGTACAGTCCGAGATGTACAAGGACAGATTAATCAAGTAATTAACCAAATTACTGATGCTGAAAAGAAACTTGGGTTAACAGATAAAGAGATCCAAACTCAAAACTACAGTATTAATCCCCAATATAACTTTCAAGTAAATCCCCAAAAAATCACAGGCTACACTGCATCGACTAGCCTCCAACTCAAAGTTAATGATCTAGGTAAACTCAACGAGGTGATTGATACCGCTACTGCTAATGGAGCAAATTCTGTTGGGGCAATCAGTTTTGATGTCAAAGATAAAACTAAAGCTCAAGATGAGGCTCGACAGCAGGCAGTTGCTGAAGCAAAAGCTAAAGCCCAAGCAGCAGCTCAAGCAGCTGGATTTAACTTAGGCAGATTAGTCAACTACAGTGAAAGCAATAATAATATTCGTCCGGTGCCTTTGGCTATGGGCACCGCAGAAAAAAGTGATACTTCTAGTGTAACTTCTGTGCAGCCTGGTTCAACAGAAATTGATTTAACAGTTACTCTGAGCTACGAAATACAGTAACCTCTTCCGCATTCAATTAATCTCTATATTAGTATGCTTGGGATATTCTCACCGGTGGAATGGACAATATTCTCTTGAGTGGATACACCCCTTTTGCCAAAGGAATAGCAATAAAAATAAGGATAAATAACAAAATCAGTAAGAAGACTATTTCGGAAATAAAAACTAGACCTGTGCGGTATGAAGACTGGTCAGAATTCTTGTCATTATCACGGCTTTCATCCATATTAAGATCTAAACTACGAAATAGATATGAGATTTAATTAAAGATGTAGTAAGAAGTCACTAAGAAAACATTACTCGCCCCAATCCACAACAGCCTAGAGATTGCAGTTGGTAAACGATTACAAGTAATATAAAGATAAGGTTGCAAATGGATAAAACTAAAAACAAATATTGGACACAAACTGTTAATGCTTGCATCGAAGATTATCAGTCGAATCTTGTGGGATTAAGTCAAAAAGAGGCCTCTCTGCGTCTTAAGACCTATGGTACTAATGAGCTAACTAAAGTTAGGCGCTTAACCATCGTGGAAAAATTTCTACGTAAAGTTATCAATCCGCTTATTCTACTGCTGCTGAGTGCGAGCCTAATCTCTGCATTTATAGGCGAGATTACTAATTTCTTAATCATTTTTTCGATGGTTTTAATTAGCATTGTTGTGGATTTGTATCAGCAACATCATGCTGAAAATGCTGCGGATAAGCTAAAACAAAGAGTGCTAGTTAAAGCTCAAGTTCTACGCTCAGGCCAAGTTATCGAGGTACCGCTTGCACAGATTGTACCGGGAGATATTGTTGTCTTGTCTGCCGGAGACATCGTGGCCGCTGATGGTCGGATTGTTGAATCTAAGGGTTTGCTTGTTGATCAATCTGCTCTGACAGGTGAGTCCGCTCCCCAGGAAAAAACAAATTCCAATCTGGTTCATCAAGATGCTGCCCTTTCACAACGGAATAATTGTGTTTTTATGGGCACCAATGTGATTTCTGGCGAAGGTAAATTCCTTGTTACCCAAACCGGTTCGGCTACTGAATATGGCAAAATCTCCGAAAAAGTAAGTGAACTAAGATCAGATACAGAATTTGATACAGGGATTAAAAGTTTTGGATTTTTACTGATGCGCTATACGTTAATTCTGGTTATCTTTATTTTCTTTATTAATGTTACCTTAAAACACGATTTTATGAATTCTTTTCTTTTTGCGATGGCCTTGGCTATCGGTCTGACTCCAGAATTATTGCCAATTATTGTGACAATTAATCTAGCAAAGGGTGCCACGAGGATGTCACAAAAAGATGTCATCGTTAAGTATTTGCCTTCGATTGAGAATTTTGGCAGCATGGATGTTTTATGTACCGATAAAACTGGAACTTTAACAGAAAATCATATTGAACTTGAGCGCTACGAAGATGCTACTGGCGAAGAAAATAAATTTGTATTACTGGCAGGATATTTAAATAGCTACTTTCAAAATGGTATTAAAAGTCCACTTGAAGAAGCAATTTTAGATCATCATGAACTGTCTATAGCGGGGTTTAGCAAAACAGATGAAATCCCTTTTGATTTTGAAAGAAAACGTTTATCAGTTATTGTGGAGCATCATCAAGACAATTATTTGATCGTTAAAGGCGCTCCAGAAGAAATTTTACATCTTTGTCATAACTATATAGATTTAAGTAACGAAGGAGCGACTGAGAATTTTAATTTCAAAGAGCATCAACTGATTGGACCGACCAGGGAAAAAATTATCAAGCGATTTTCTAAATTAAGTGAGGATGGTTTTCGGGTTTTAGCGGTCGCGATCAAATCAGTTAGCGGCAAGAAAGCGTTCGGTGCACAAGATGAAACTGGTCTTTCTTTTGTTGGCTTGATGGCCTTTCTTGACCCTCCAAAGCAGTCAGCAAAGGAAGCACTAAAAAAGCTGGAAAAATCAGGAGTTGAGTTAAAGATTTTGACAGGTGATAACGAACTTGTGACAAAAAGAGTTTGCTTAGATCTAGAGTTACCCGTTAAGAATATCTTGCTTGGTGAACAATTATCAAAAATGAGCGATCATGCACTCAAGATTGCAGCTAAGGAAACAACTATTTTTGCTCGTTTAGATCCTGTTCAGAAACAGCGCATCATTTGTGCACTGAGGGAACAAGGTTCGGTGGTGGGTTACTTAGGCGATGGAATTAACGATGCTCCAGCGTTGAAAAATAGTGATGTAGGTATATCTGTCGATAATGCCGTTGATGTTGCGAAGGAATCAGCAGACATGATCTTACTAAAAAAGGATTTAATGGTGCTAATACAAGGTGTGGTTGAGGGTAGGAAAACATACGGAAACGTGATGAAGTATATTATGGTTGGAACCAGTGTTAATTCTGGCAATATGTTTTCCATGGCTGGAGCATCCACTTTTTTGCCATTTTTACCGATACTGCCAACTCAGCTACTTTTAAATAATTTACTATTCGATATATCTCAATTATCTATCCCTTCAGATAACGTTGATCCTGAATCCTTAGACAAACCTCGCCGCTGGAATATCCAGTTTATTAAAAAATTTATGTTGCTATTTGGAGCGGTGAGTTCTGCTTTTGATTATTTAACATTCTTCATTCTCTTGGCGGTTTTTAACGCCTCAGAAAGATTGTTTCAGACCGGGTGGTTTATTGAATCACTGGCAACTCAGCTCTTAATTATTTTTAGTATTCGTACCATTAGATCACCTTTCTTTAAAAGCTGGCCCAGTTTACTTTTAACAGTGGGAGTTTTTACCATACTTATCATCACGCTTATTTTACCTATCACACCAATAGGAGCGCTCTTTATGTTTACCCCACTCCCCCTCAAGTTTTACTTTGTACTACTCGGTTTAGTCTTGTCTTATTTTGTCGTCATCGAGATTACTAAAAAGTTATTTTATAGTAAATTAAATTATTAAACTAACTACTCTTTCCTTACTCTTACTATTATTAAATTGTTTTTTAAATAAAAAGTAATAAGATAGCCAAGAATAAACAATATCGGTATAGATCGTACTTTGGAAGATAAAGTTGACTATATGTAGATGGTTGTTTATTTACAAGTTCTGTTATGAGCAGAACATCAGGCTTGGGGGTAGGATTTAAAATGTCCCGGAAGACTTAAACGGACTGATACCTTTCATTAACTAGGTATTAATAAAATAAATCATGTCCAAGCTTCTGGGTCCTACCCCTCAACTGATTAGTGATATGATGAAAAGTTTTAAGGAGTTTTTACATCTACTGTTTAGTTTTTTAACGTTGCCTCTGGAATGATTTGAGCATAGACTAATAACCTTTGCCAGTCAGTCCCTATTGGTGTACAAGTCTGCACAATTAGCTGGATTTTACCACTATCTACAATTAAACTTGCAACCTGATTGGGCCAGACTGTTTTCTGGTCAATTACACGATAGGTATAATCTTTATTTGCTTGATGTATATGAATTAAATCTCCAGCCCGTAGCTGTCCTAGTCTTAAAAAAGCAGTATTATAACTGGTAATTCGCCATGGCAGGTCAGAGGAATGTGCCAGTAAGTAGGTGGTACCACTTTGACCAGGTTGGTTAAAATCACGGGCTTCGATCACACCCTTTTGTAAAGAAGGTAAATAATCCTGAGGATCCCAAGGGTTAACATCCAAAACAAGTGGGGCAAAGGCTGATATTTTTGGAATCTCAATATAATCACCAGTTCTGATTGCAGAATGATAAAGCGTGCTTGGAAAATAATAGACTTTTACTAGTGGATAATAAACATAAACAAGCCCTAATAATCCTAGGATAATTAAAATATCAGCTAGGGTATTTTTAGAGGAAGAAGTTTTGATAGTTTTATTAAATAGCATTTTGATATATCGAAGAAGGTTTTCTGGACAGAGGATTTTGGGGTTAATTAACGATGGCATAATTTGGATCCCGACCGGGGTGCATCCTTAGATACAATCCTAGCAAGAGTACGAGTAGACTAGCAGTATTAATAAATAGAGTAAAATTATTTCCAGTAGCGGCTAAAACTTCACCTACAGATCCGGTCGAAGCAGCTAACACTTGTCCTGTGTTACCAGTAATTGAAGCTGGAGAAGTGCTGGGTGTTGGAGCAGACGTTGGATTAGAAGCTGGATCTATAGGACTTCCTCCCTGCGGACTATTACTACCTCCTGGGTCTCTAGACTTGGTTTGCTGGCTACAACATTTTAAACTCACCTGGTTGGTATTTACTGACTGGTTTAAAACCTCAGTGCCAGTTGCAACATTTCCTGTTGTAATCTGTACGTTACCAGAGTTTCTCTCAGTATTGTTTTCTCCACTAATCCCTGAAGTCTGCTGATTATTAGAGATATTTGCTTGATTCTCAATATCAACTAAATTAGCTGCTTCTTTTTGCAGTTTTGCTTTGTTAAGTGAGCCTGCGCCATTTCCAGAAATTTCGATATCATCTAGACTACTGTTTGATTGTGGCAGATTTACCGAAGCGTGGTTGATACCTTGATTAACGGTTTTATTAGAAGTTTTAATATCCCCAGTTTTGATTGTTACATCACCAGTATTAGCAGATACCCCATTTTTTCCACTATTAGCATAAGCCTGTACACTATTAGAAATTGTGGAGTCTGATTTTGCTACAACCTGACTGTCAGTTTGTGAACTAGCGTTAATGCTATTACTCGAGCTGCTGCCATTATTAGTGATTTGTAAACTTTGACCACTTTGATTACAACAATCGGAATTAACACTAGACGAATTACCGCTGTTTGTAGTCGATGTGTCTGTTTGCACACTTCCAGTGGTAATATTGGAATTTCCAGTACTACTGTCTATTGAGTTACTGCCGCTGCTAGAGCTTTGGTCAACATTGTTATTAGTCTGGCTAGAATTATTCTGACTAATAACTGTTTGCGAGGATTGCTCAGCACTTACTTGGTTAGTAGAGGAACTACCATTTCCACTGATTACCAAATCTTCAGCATAGGAGGGTGAAACATTAACTGCCAACAAGCTTCCACAACAGATGATTAGCAATAGACTAAATTTTGAAGTTAATAAGTAGGATAATTTACTATAGCCTATTAACTTGATTATTTTTTTCATTAAACACTTAATCCTTTAGAATTCTAGATTCACCAGATATTAATCTGATAAACAGTTAGTAATAATCAAGTAAGAACTCAATTTATATAACTTATTGTTTTCGAAGTAGTTTTATTTTCCTGAAGGTCAAAAAGCTTACTAGTAGTAGTGGTAATATGATAATCAAGAAGGCGAGATTAATCTTGATTGATTTACTTGCTGCAGTTTGGTCAGTTACGGCACTGGCTAAGCTGCTACTAGGATTTTCAATTTTTGCACCAGCCACCAAAGCGCTACTGTCTGCTGGTTTATAATACTCATAAATTCCACCTCCCCTAGTCAGTAATGCTAAAGTTGTTTGAGTTGTGACTGTATTACTACTGCTGTTATTTGGAGTATTAGAACTTGAACTACTACTAGTTGAAGAGGAGTCGTTACTATTATTTGAGGAACTGGTATTATTTTGGTTTGGATCAGAAACAGCAAGTTGGCTACTACCGCTATCTTGTGGATTACTGTTATCTTCTTGTCCAGGTGTGACAAAGTTACCAACCCAAGTCCCAAAAACATTAACAATAGTGACCACAAGATGACTGTTTGAGGAAATATTGTTGTTGACAAAATTGATTAAATTAGCGATCACCTTCGCATCACCAGTGGTAATGGTTGAATTGCCACCAGTATTTTTCGAAGCGATATTATTGCCAGTATTAGCATTTAACGTCAGATTATTAGTTAAAACAGCACTATTGTTTTGCGTGAGTGAGGTAGAGTTTTGACTACTTGATAAACTATTGTTTTGAGAATCCGTTCCATTACCCGAGTTTGACGCAGTGATAGTACCATTGTCTCCTACTGTCAAAGTAGTCCCGGCTGAACCAGCATAAGTTGAACCAGCGGGCGCTCCTAAAATTTGTCCAACCCACTGACCAGCTTGATTGACAATGACCAGCCAAACATCTCCGCCATCGATATTATTATTGGCAATGTTTAGTGTTTGAGATTTTACTGTTGCTTGTCCAGTTTGTACTGACGAATCGCCGTTGGTGTTATAACTTGTCATGTTGTCACCGGTATTTGCAGCTAGGTTTAGGTTATTTTGAATAGTTGCATCGTTGTTTTGTGATGTATTATTGGTAGTTGTACTTTGTGTAACTGCCGTATTGGTGCTATTTGCGCCATTTGAGTCATTGCTTACATTAGTTGTGGCACTGCTTGCCAACGCTGTTTCTGGAAGAACAATGTTGCCTATTAGGGTCCCAAAAATGTTCACAATTCCCACTACCACGTTACCGGCGATGTTATTGTTCACAAACGATAAGGCATTACCATCCACATTAGCATTGCCTGTTTGGATAGTAGAATCGCCATTAGTATTCAGACTTGCCTGATTGTTACCAGAATTAGCTCCAAGGCTTAAGTTATTACCAGTAGTTGAGGTGTTTGATTGAAAGTTACTTGTATCGCTGGTTTGGGCTACTAAAGCACTGTTACTACTTCCACTGCCATTATTGGTATTGCTTGCTGAGGCAGAAGCTTGGCAACCAGAAATACAATTTTTATTAAAATCCAAAACCAAACTACCAGTTTGATCATTAGAAACGTTAAATTCAGCTACCTGAACCCCACTTAAATTGGTATTAACCTGATTGATAATTGTTCCGGTCGTATTTGCAGTACCACTAACAATTGCTGAATCTCCCAAGTTACGTGATGCACTGTTATTTCCAGTATTACTTTGTTGGTTTAAATTATTTAAAGTGTTGCTACTATTGGTTTGGGTATTACTAGTTGAATTTGTAGTCGTACTAGTTGAGCTATTTGTTGAATCACTACCATTACCACTGTTAGAAACAGTGGAGTCCACCCCAGCTGATGTATTGCCTGTTGAACCAGTTGTGGCCTGATTATTATTTAGTAAATTATTTAGATTTGCGGAATTAGTTACATCGCCAGTCTGGACATTAGTGGTACCCGTTTGTCCATTAGCTGTTTGCCCAGTAACCGCTGGATCGGTGCTAGTTGTGCTGGTTGAAGTATCAGGTGAAGCAACAACAGTGGTATTTTTAGGTGCTTTAGTAGGAGTTGGCGTAAGTGTTGCTAAGGCTTCTTGGATAGTAGGTACCTTGGGTTCGGTGGGTGCACTGGGGGCAGAAGGCTGATTAGGTGCAGAAGGAGTTTGGGGTACACTGGGAGCAGAAGGTGCAGTAGGCGCAGTGGGAACAGTTGGCTCTGATGGAATACTAGGAGCAGTCGGAGCAGAAGGTATATCTTCAGCCATTACCGGTATAGCACGGTAAAAGCAAAAGATTGTAATTACCAAAATTGTAAGTATTCGTTTTATTCTCATATTTTTTTAGTTTATTTTTGTCTAGGTTTTTAGGGTGCCCTGTGAAGTGCACCAGGACGACCCTAACTTTACCTAAAAGTCCTAGATTACTAACTGCCAAAGGTTGCCTAGGTCAAAACCTAGTTCAACCCCAGGGTTGAAACCTACCAGGTTCACATTGGCTTGGTTGTTCAAGGTTGTATCGCTAGTGTTATCACCAGTTGATAACCAGAACATTCCGCTGTCATTGGCAGTATTTTCACCCGCTGAGTTGTCACCAGTTTCGGTATTGGGCTTAACTGTATTATTTAATAAAGCTAAATTCCCCTTACCTTCTCCACCTTGGAAAATACCTGAGGTGTTACCTAACTTAGCGCTTATCCAATTCTTGGTATCAGCACCATTGTTGGTAATAGAAGCCTCAGTATTAGTAAGGCAGCAATCGACATTGGCATAATTAAAATTAGCCATGTTATCGATATTCACTGTGGAGTCTGCAGCACCAGTATCGATCATCACATCACCACTGGTATTACCCCAAGCTTTATTATCACCAGAGCTGGCCTTAGCGTAGACCATATTGTTAAATACTGCATCATTACTCTGCACAACACTGTTATCAGAATTTTGATAGATATTTATACCATTATGGCTATCAGCACCATTTCCAGAGATTGTGGCAGTTAGGGTTCCACCACTTCCATCACCACTACCTGAACTCGAGCTTGCTATATTAGCATTAGCCTGGTTTTTAATAGTTGTTGAGGAAGAGGCGGGTCCAGTTGTGATTGAAACATCACCACCGGTGTTACTGCTGGCTTTATTGTCTCCAGTTTCTGCCTTTTGGCTTACTTGATTAGTTATTTGAGCATCATTGTTCTGGAAAACTGTATTGTTGGAAGATGTTCCAACATTGGCCTTATTATAGGTATCAGCTCCATTTCCACTAATGTCAACACTAGTATTAGTGCCACAGGAAGAACAGCTAGAGGCATCTGCCTTATTCAAATTAGCTTGATTTGTTACGTCAACTGAGGTGGATGCACCGCCCGTGCTAACATCAACACTCCCGCCAGTATTCTCACTCGCTTTATTATCACCACTGTTAGCATTAGCGCTGACATTGTTGGTGATCACAGCTGTGTTGTTTTGAACAACCGAAGAAGTATTGGTACTATTTACGCTACTTTGATTTACTGAATCTGCTCCGTTGCCGGAAATGCTGATAGTATTATCAGCATAAGCTGGTACGACTAATGCAAAAGAGAGCATTGCACCAGTAGCAACAGAAGCTACTACTTTTTGTAATATCATTTAATTATTCACCCCCTTTCAGTTTTGTCTTCATTGCTGAAGCACTTCGACTTATCCTGCTTTTGACCATAAAATCAAAAGCAGAGACTAGTAAGCCATCAAAAAATGACTTAAAAATCTCTGCTTTTGTAATAATTGTATTTTCGAAAGTTAACCCCAAGCATGAAATTTCTGTACTTCCCCGTAGACAGAATATATATACTTATGAGTTATCTTAGAAATGAAGAATAATAAAAGAAATAACTTTCTGTAAGAAAAAGGTAAAATAGTTATCCGGTGAAACTTAGCTTATTTTTGTAATAATATTTCACGCAAAAAGTTTCGGTTATTCTAGGATAATTGAAAAAAATAAAAGTAGACCGTTTTTATGGAGTTCCCCGGCCTAAGGCCCGGGACATCTTCTCAGCTAAAGCTCTAAGCATCTTTCAAGTATTTCTTCTGCTATTATATTCGTGATTTCCCAGCTTTGGCTGATAACTAAAAGTTCAAATCGAGCAGACTCTTGTCACCATCGATCTCGCCTACTTGGATTTTGAAATGCTTAATGTTTTGATCAACAGGAAAACCAATCCGAGTTTGCTTAACAGAAATAGGTTGTACCTCCACTGGATCATTATGAATGTCTGGGGCAAACCACTCACTTGTATTGTCATCAAGTGCTAAACGTACGTAATTTCTGGTATTAACAGTGACAGTTTTATCAGTGGTGTTTGATAACTTTAAATTTAAAATTAAGAAAAGTCTGCCTGAAACAGCTGTGGCCTTTTGTCCTTGTACCAAAATATCTTTTCTCAATTCAGCATTTTGGATAGTATATTTAATATCCGTTGCTTCTGCCCCATTAGTACCTGGAATTGAAAAAGTAAAATCCTTATTTACATCAGTAGTGGCAACTGGGTTACTTAAAGAGTTGTTACTAGTTTGACTAGCAAGTGGAGTGTTATTGTTGTTACTTGCAGCTGGTTTGTTAAAAAAAGATCTCCCAACAAAATATATAATCACGACTAAAACTATGATTGGTATAACTAGTAAACGCTTGTTTTTGATTCGTTGTTGTTCCATAAATTTATATACTATTAGTCTTGTTATTTACAAGGTAAACAAATTTTGCCAGATATTATCAAGCCCTATAACTTTTGTTACAGTCATTTAACGACAAAAACAACTAGTCTTTTATGTGAATATCGTAATAAACATGTAAGCAATATCTATTTAGCGTTACCATTTAAGTCCAGAGGTTGATCTTGCAAGATTTGGTTGTAAAGATAACTACTTTCTTGACTAGGATTTAAGGCATATGAATTGTGTGCTGCCATTAAAGCTGCTTGCTTATCTCCTAATAAATAGCTAGTAATCGCCTTAAATAGCCAAAGTTTGGAATTTTGTGGTAAAACCTTTAAGGAGCTATCAATAAAAGTTTCTGCTGATTGAGTGCTTTCGTGATGAATTTTTAAGCGAGCTAGATTTTCATAACCAAGATAATAATGACCATTATCAATGGCATGCTGATAGCTTTGGGCAGCCAAATCATATTGTTGATGTTGTTCGTAAATAACGCCTAAATTATTCCAATTTGTCCACCAATGTGGTGCCAGCTGTACTGATTTTTCAAAATGAACCGCAGCCTGTTCAGTCATGCCATGACGATATTGCTCAACTCCCAAATTATTTTGTAAATCAAAGGAGTTGGTTGAGGTGGCAATATCGTGACCATACAAAGTTAAACCATCTTTCCAGTTAAAATTCCTGATAAAAGATCTAGTTGTCAGTAATGAAATCACTATCACCACAGCAATGATTAAATAGTTTTCCATCTGCTTTGAGTATTTGATCTCTTGAAAAAATAACCCCAAAATTCCTAACAAACCAACAATAGGAAAATAAAACCAACGTTCGGCAACTGTCATATCCAAAGGAATTATTTGCATATGCATACCCAAACCAACTAAAAACCAAGTTAAAAAAAATAAGTAGAACCTAAAATGAGTCGGCTGTCTTTTTTTAATGAAAAGACCAATTAAAAGTAATCCGCACAAGAAAAGCAGATCAAGTATAGCTGGCAAGATAAAATCGCGAAAATTTATTTGTCTTATTACCCAGTGTTGGGCAATAGCTAAATTAAGGGGAAAAAAGAATCCTTTAATATAAAATAAAATAATTGCCGGCATTGTGGTCAAACGCTCTGTCAAAGAAGCATTCATAATTGGTGAAGGTCCAGTGTTACCAAAACCAATTTTAGCGACAATTAATCTCAGAAATAGATATATTGCGGTGGATAGTAGCGACGGACCACAAGACAAGAGGATTTTTTGCCAATTAGTCCTGGTTCTGCTGCGTAATAAATAAGCAATAGGAATAATTATCACAAAAAGTATCCCAGATTCTTTGGAGAGTAAAGACATTAACAATAATAATCCTGTAACTGTTAGGTTTTTGAGGTTAATCGGACGCTGAATAATATAATTAAGAGCCAACAAACCAAAGAAAAAGAACAAGGGTTCTTGCAAAGCGGCAATATAAGAAACTGCTTCAACATTCATCGGATGTACTAGAAAAATTATTGCCAGTAAAAAAGCAGTCCAGCGTTTTAAAAACTTATTGACAAAAAGAAAAACTAAAGTTGCGTTTGTTAAATGGATAATTACCTGTAGTATGTGAAAGCCCCACGCATTGCTACTAAAAACAACATATGAGAGTAAATAAGAAAAACTGAGGATTGGTTTATAATACAATCCAGAGAGACCCGCACCACCGCTATTAAAAGTACTACCTAAGAAAAGTAAGGGAATATTGGTCAGGGAGTGAACGTAAGGATTATTTACCACCTGTTCTTCGTCATCCCACAAGAAACTATTAAAAAGGCTATTGGAATAAACTAATAATCCAACCAGAAAGATAATCAGTCCAATTTTTTTATTATTCATATGCAATATAGACCACTGTTATGAAGCTCCACGGCCTAATGGCCGTGGTATCTTCTCAGCCTCACAGCTAAAGCTGCTGATTAAAAGCATTCATCCATGTTTCAACGAGCATGGTTTTCTACTTTAGTTGATAAACCTACAAGAAAGCTCTTGCTCATTAGTAATAGTATACAGCGCTGCTGTTGTAATGATTGGTAATAAGATAGAATAAATTAAGTTATTTTCTTAATGAAATAAATGTTAAAAACAATCTTTATTTTTGTAGCTTTTCTAGTCTTACTAAGTTCTGCTGATTTATTTTTAAAAGATCCTGCTGTTTGGCCAGACGAGGTAATTATTACTCAACTGGGTAGCGAGGTTTTGCATGGTGCTTCCCCACTAAATTTTGGATATCCTCCTGGGATATTAGTGACAACTGCAGCCATCACCAAATATTTTGGTATTTCTATTATCGCCCAAAGATTATTTATTTTTATATCGGCAATTTTACTGCTGATTAGCTTAAATATCTTACTTCGTCAACTTACAAGAAATGTTTTAACCAAGCAACAGAGTAACCTGCTTAGTTTCTTTTTTAGTATAGCCTTGATTGTTGACTATACGTTTTTAAAAGCTGTCAAAGTCAGTCGTCCTGAGATACTCACTTTGCTATTTGGATCTCTGAGTTTGATTTTTTTTTTAACAGTTTCTATTCAACAAAAGATAGCTGCGAGAGCAGCTTATTTTCTAATGAGCAGCATCTTTTTAATAATTGGTGTCTTATTCCATCCCTTGACACTTTTTTGGCTTTTGCCAATTGGATATATCTTATTTTTTAGCAAAAAGATCTTAAAAGCAAAGCGTCAAAAATGGCTGATTTTAATAATTCTTATAGCTATCTTTATGATATCTTTATCTTTTTTGCGCGGTCTTTTATATGGACAGTTTGCGAGTCGAGTGGATGTAAATACTATGCTTGACTCCTGGTTATTGATGGTTTTTAGACAACAACCCTGGGAATTGAGAATCTCGTATAGTATATATCTTATTTCTTCGCTTTATTTACTTTATCGCAGCATTGTTTACAAGGATCAAATTGAAAGACTATTAGCTTTCATATTAGTGGGTAGTTGGACTGCTGCCATTTTAGGCAAGTCTTTTTGGTATTTTGTCTTACCAATCCCCTTTATTTATCTAACCTTATCCTACTGGATAATCAAATTTAGGGAGAAAACACCAAAAACTAAATTACTGATAACGAGTTTTTCTGTAGCCATTTTAGTCATAACAAATTTAGTATTAACAATTGTTTCTTTACAAGATCTGGCTGGCAACAGATATTCATATCAAGTTTATTCTCAAGCTATTGCTCAGCAAATCCCCAGTCAAAGTAAAGTACTCATCTCCACAATCCCTGATCCATATTATGGCTTAGTTGCGAGTAATAAAAATCTTATATTAATCGAATTCCCTCCTGAACAACTTACACCAGCAGACTACACAAAATTACTTAGTCAAATTGATTATATTGTAATAAACGGCTATTTTGATCAACCTTTTAATGGAAACTTTTTAGCAGAATATATTAAACGTAATCAGCTGCAAACAGAATCTATTAACACATATAGCTTGTATGCAGTTTCACTAATTAAGCTAAAACCACTGGTGCAAAGAAACTAATCAATTTCCCCTTGCCAGATATTTAATTTTCCGATAACATCATACTAGGAGGGGGTGAAAAGTACCACTAAGTACAATCTCTGATTTTTTGCTATAAGCAAATATTGATAAGAGATCTGATAGATTTGAAAAAACTTTACATAGGTAATCTTCCATGGTCTGTAAATGACGCCAAATTAAGAGAGCTTTTTGGTAAATACGGATCAATTGCTACTGCAGTTGTTATTTTGGATCGACAAACAGGACGTAGTCGTGGCTTTGGCTTTGTAGAAATAGAAGACGATTCCCAAGCACAACAAGCAATTAGCGAAATGAACGGCGCAGATATCGAGGGACGAAAACTAGTCGTTAATGAAGCCAGGCCAAAGGAAGAAACCTCGAACCGCTACCCAAATTAAAGCAGGTTCTGAAAAGACTGAATATTAAGTGTACCACTAACCCTAATCCTAGGAAGGTTATATCTTGTCCCTTCTGATTGTGTATTGCTGGCCCAAGTTCCAATTGCGCCTACATAACCTGCTTCCCGAACCATTTGGATAATCTGATTATTAGTGGCACCATATGGATAAGCCATAAAATTAACAGGAGTACCCAGCTCTTGTTCTAATGTTTTCTTGCTTTCGGTTATTTCATTTTTGGCTACTTCAGTGGAAACGGCCGTGAGATTGTAATGATTTACCGAATGAGCCTCAAAGGAAATTAATTGTGAATGTTGCATTTGGTGGATTTGATCCCAATTAAGATAAGCTGAGCGTCCAATTAAACCAGTCGGGATAAAAACTGTGGCCCTGAGGTTAAATTGTTGCAAAATTGGATAAGCGTTGTAGAAAAAATCAACATAACCATCGTCAAAGGTTAAAATTACTGGTTTGCTGGGCATTGCAGTCTGGTGATTTAAGATAGCATAAAGGGTATCATAACTGATTGCGTGATAACCATTGGTGGCTAAAAACTGCATTTGTTCATGAAATTTGTCTGGGGTAATGGACAGAGCATCTCTTTGATGATCTTGGGGGTTGGGGTTATTACCAACATAATGATAATAAAGTACTGGTACTCTGACTGAGTTGCCTGATTGCTGGTATAGATAAAGCTGCTTGGTACTGGTATTAGTCAGTTTTGCTTGATCAGAAGCAGTATTTTGCGGTGGTAAAACAGTAAGATCTGTTTGCTGGGTTTGAATATTTTGCCTAGGCGTTGGTAGAGGTGAAACTTTTAATACCACAACTTGCCGACCAATAATAATCACTAGAAAGGATAATAAAACTATTAGCAGCCGTTGCCCAAGATTTTGGCTTTTGTGCTTCTTTACTTTCCGCAAAATACGATGAGTTATTTTATGAACACTTTTAATCTGTTTTTTCATCACCTAATTTGACAAGATTCCTCCATGGGACTACAAAATTGCCACTCATCACAAGTATCTTTATTGACTTGTTTAAGACATTTTACTCAATCAGATAGATAAAGTAAGGTCTATATTTTAACAGCAGGGTTATTTTTGATACAATACCAGAAGTTTAAGATCTGCTGGCGTGGTGGAATGGTATACACGTTGGACTTAAAATCCAATGACCGAAAAGTCTTGTGGGTTCGACTCCCACCGCCAGTACTTGGTTATGCTGTAATCCACCTTGTGTGATTACAAGTAACTAAATGACGGTATTGGAGAGAACTCTAGTTTACGGTTCGACAATTTACGCGAAGCGAGAAATTGGTTATTCCTCCCACCGCCAGTACTTAGCTACGGGGATTGGCGCAGTGGTAGCGCGCTCGGTTTGGGACCGAGAGGCCGTGAGTTCAAATCTCACATCCCCGACAGTTTTCCTAAAGTGTAACGACTTTAATATTGTTTACTCTTCCCGATTCACCAACTATTGATCCCGAGACTACCACTACTTTTTCCCCTTCCAAGTTATCTTCTATTTCTCTGACTTTGGCAACAATTTGGCTTTCAAACATCTCTTCATCATCAAGTGGTTCAATCACTTCTGGTAAAATTCCCCAATTTAAGACAAGTTGATTTTGGGTCAGCTGGTCATGAGTGACAGCAATTATTTTTGCACTTGGTCTAAAGGAAGACAGTAGTCTAGCAGTTCTTCCAGAAGAGGTGGTCACAACTATCGTTTTGGCATTAATCCGAAAAGCCAAAGCAGCGGCGGAGGCTGCGACTGCACTAAATTCAAAATTTTCCTCTTCGATATTTTGCCAGTTAATCTTAATATAATTTTTGTATTCGGGGTTTTTTTCTACCGACATAATAATCCCGTGCATTGTCTCAACCGACTCAACCGGATATTTACCGGAAGCGCTTTCCGCAGAGAGCATTACCGCATCAGCCTCATCTAAGACAGCTCGACCTACATCAGAAACTTCGGCGCGGGTTGGCCGGGGATTTTCCACCATTGACTCGAGCATTTGAGTTGCCACAATCACCGGAATTTGGTTTTGACGGCAAAGTCTAATCATTTCTTGTTGAATAATTGGGATGTCTTCTGGCTTTGTTTCGATTGCCAAATCTCCCCGAGCTACCATCACAGCATCAGAAGTTTTAACTACCTCAGCTAAGTTTTTTAAAGCCAGGGCGGTTTCCACTTTAGTGATTAGTTTAGCTTTGGAGTCGTGTTCTTTAACAAACTGACGCATATACTCAATATCTGCTGCTTGCTGAATAAAGGAAAGCGCGAGAAAATCTACCTCATGCTCTAGAGCAAACTTGGCATCTTCTAGATCTTTCTGGGTATAAATCTTGCCACCTAACTGAGTATCTGGAACATTAATGCCTTTTTTACTACTAACCCAACCATCATTCAAGGCAGTGGCCGTAATAGTTTGCCCCACCACCGAGTCAACAGTCAGGGCAACTAGCCCATCATTAAGAAAAAGTCGCTGTTGTGGTTGTAAAAATGGAGCGAGATCAAATTGAATGGGCAATTCATCAGCTTGTGGATTAACTGAAAATTTTACTTTCTGGCCTGTTAAAATTTCTCTGGTACCTACAAACTCACCCAGTCGCATCTTTGGACCCTGTAGGTCAGCAAAAATAGTAATTGGTTTACCTAGTTCAAAAGCAATCCGACGGATATGGTCAATCTGCTCAGCTTTCTCCTCATGTGTACCATGAGACATATTAATCCGGGCAATGTCCATTCCCGAAAGCACTAGTTTTTTGATTGTTTCATAATCCCACGAAGCAGGACCAATCGTACATATAATCTTTGTTCTTTTAAAATCAAATTTCATTAAAACACTTTCAACCGAGGATATCTTAGCTCATAGTCAATATAATCACTATGAAGAAGAGTCAATTTACCTTGATTTATTCTATTGATTAAATTCATCATAAGACGGCCTACTGCCTTTTGTAAAGAGCTATCTTTGCAAAAGTAATTTTCCTGTGTACAATTCTGACAAGATGGATTGTGTTTTTTGCAGTATCGTTAAGAACCAATTACCTGCTTACAAAATCTTGGAGGATGATCATTTTTTAGCGTTTTTAAGCATTGCCCCAATTAATCCTGGACATACCTTAATCATTCCTAAACACCATCAAGGGTATCTGTTCGACGAAGACATGCAAACATTATCGCAAATTCTACCCTATGCCAAACCAATTGCTCAGGCTTTAAAAAAAGCTTTTCAGCCTAAAACCGGTAAAATTGGCTTGATTGTAGCAGGCCAGGGAGTTGCCCATACTCATCTTCACCTGATTCCCATGGATGCCGAGACTGATTTAGATTTTAAAAGAGCCAAACACAATCTACCCGAGAGTGAATTTAGAGCTAATCTAGAGTTGATAAAAAGTAATCTTGAGGAGTAAAATACTTCATAGATCCCGATGAAGACAATTATTACACATATCAGACCACATCTAGATGAAGTTGGGGCAATTTGGCTGATCAAAAACTTTCTTGATGGTTGGGAAAAACCAGAAATTAGTTTTATCAGTGCAGAAAAGGGCAACTTGGGTCTGGTTGATCTACCCGATGCGCTACATATTGGTGTGGGTAGGGGTAAATATGATGAACACAAAGGTGACTTGGAAAAATCTTCAATGTTGCTAGTTTGGGAAGATGTCAAAAAACAAGGCAAGGCTCCTGATGATTATTTAAAACGAAACGCCATTGATGAGTTTGTGAACTGGAATAATTTAATTGACAATGCCAGACTGCCTTTTGATGAATATAGTGTGGCCAGTTTTATTAGGGCAACTACCAACGATCCTCAAGATAGCATGGAATCGATTGAGCTTGGTTTAAAGATTCTCGATCGAATTTATATTAGATTAGTTTTCAAGCAAGTTGAGCTGGGTGAGTGGGATAAAAGGGTTGATTTTCAATCTCGCTGGGGTAAGTCAATGGCGATTGAATCAGCTAATTTTCGTGACTTTTTTGCTTTCCGCGATGGTTATAATATCGTAGTTAGACACAATCCTCAGACTAATTATATTGGAGTGACTGCTCC
>JAMCSY010000013.1 GCA_023379125.1 Patescibacteria group bacterium
TTATTACAGGAGATTTAGGGTTTGGGACTTGGGATAAAGTGCGTGATACATATCCTGATCGTTTTATAAATACAGGTGCAGCAGAACAATCCATCATCGGGATTGGCACGGGCTTGGCGTTAATGGGTAAGGTGCCCATTGTTTATTCTATTACGCCATTTATCTTATTTAGACCCTTTGAGTTTATCAGAAATTATATCCATCATGAAAAAATTCCCGTCAAAATAATTGGTATTAGTCGTGGTCGTGAGTATGCACAAGAAGGGTATACACATTGGTCAGATGAAGACCAGGAAGTGATGGAAATTTTAGATAATATCCACAGTGAATATCCAAACGATTCTCAGGAAGTACCCCAACTGGTTAAAAAGATGCTTGAGGATAATCAACCTTGGTATATCAACTTAAAAAGGTGATTTTTTCTACTCCCAGTAGCAACTTTTTACAGAACTGGATAAGTTAAATATTTGTATGGTGTAGGAGAAGTCTTCATTTTTCTAAGTATCAGAGATTCATTTTTGCTGTTGGGCAGGCTACAATAAGATAGATGGATTTAACAGTTCACACTATCGTTAAAAATGAGGACCACTTTATCTGGTTTGCTCTCCAATCTGTTTTACCTTTTGCTGCGCAAATTCTAGTATTTGATACGGGGTCATCTGATCAGACAAAACAAATTATTAATGCGATTAACTCGTCAAAAATTAAATTTGTCGAAAAGGGTAACGTTGATTCCCAACAATTGGCTAAACTAAGACAAGAACAGATTGAACTGACTAAAACTCCATGGTTTTTAATTCTTGATGGTGATGAGATTTGGCCTCAGGCTCAACTACAAAAACTTATAGAGACAGCAAAAAACTCTAATGATAATATTAAGGCGTTAGTTAATCGAACTAGGAATTGTGTAGGTGATGTTTGGCACTTCTTACCAGAAAATGCTGGCAGATATGCTTTGGCTGGGAAGTTTGGCAATTTAAATATCAGACTAATTAAAACAAATGCTAATTTGCATATTGAGGGAAGATACCCATTAGAATCTTATGCCGATCAAGATGGTCCATTGGAAAAACAAGAGAACAATTTACAATTTGTTGATTGTTGGTATCTGCATACCAGTTATTTACGACGTAGCTCAAACTCAAAAAATAAATCTTCAGGTAGTTTAGGTAGACAAAAAATATGGGAAAAGGGTTGCGTTTTAAACCCAGAAGAACTTCCAGAGATTTTTTTTAAGAAGAGACCAGAATTTATCGCTAATCCATTAGTCAAAAGAAGCTTATTGTATGAGTGCGCGGCTTTGTTAACCACACCAGTGCTCGTAATGAAGAGGAGGTTTATTTGAAAATTTTGGCTAAACTAAATTTAGGGTGGCTGCTATTACCTGCATGTTTGTTGGTTTGCCTACAGGTTTTGCTAACTCAGCACACAGCTTGGCCTGAGATGTTAGTTTATCCATATTTGCTTAATCATGGGTTTGTACCTTATCAGGACCTGATTGCTCCTTACACCCCCTTACTGTTATGGTTTTTACAGTTCCTAGAGAAAATCTTTGGCTCAACTCCTCAATTTTCTGTGAGTTTGACGCTTACCTTCGCCTTAATAAATACAAGTTTAGTTGGCTTGATAACTTACAAACTTAATCAGCAAAAAGACGCAGCGTTTTTAGCTAGTTTGTTTTATGCTTTATGGTTTGCGTATTTTGGTGGAAATGGTTTATGGTTCGAGTTGTTACAAACTCCGCTAATTTTGGGGAGTTATTATTTCTTTGAAAAATCTCAGCAGATTAAAAAAAACAACATAAACTTATGGATAACAAGCTTCCTCTTAACAATAATTTTTTTCACCAAACAATCAGGACTGTGGTTTGTCTTAGCAGTTAGCTTTTGGCTAGTCTTGTTTAAACAATGGCGAGTTTTGCTCAATTTTATAAAAACAACCTTTTTAGTTTTTTTGCTCTTCTTTTTGCTAATAGGTGCTATTGCCTGGATTAATAACTATTGGTCAGATTATTTTTATTGGGTTTATATATATACTTTTACAATTTTCCCATTTAGTCCTGGACATCAAAGCTTACCCCAAATTTCTCAGCTACTTAAATTTGCCTTGCCACTTCTGATAATTTTGCCTTCTACGAATATGTTGTGGAAAAGAGACAGCAAAACACTTTTGGGGTTATTATTTTGCGGAGCTGCTTTCATGTCTGTTCTCCCACGCTGGGATTTATTTCACCTACAACCCTTTCTAGCATTAATAGCAATAATTTTTGTGCCGATTGCTTGGCGATGGGTTCGGATAAATAAGATCCGGCAACTGCTGGGACTAAGCATAGTGTTAATTTGGCTAATTGTGGTATTGAAGCAGGCAGATCGTTTTTATCAACTTCCAGTTAGGTTTTTTGAACCTAGTATCTATAGCGAAGCAAATCAGCTAAAAAGAATGGAGGTGAACAGTTTTTATGTTTTTAATGGACCAGATCAATTGTACATTTTAGTCGATAGTCAAACTTTGGTTAAGCCATATGTGCAAAACTTCGCTTGGTATTTTGAAGTCCCGGGAATGCAACAAAAAGTTATAAACGCCTTAATAAAAGATGATCCACAATATGTAATATTATCCCCTTTTTTGGCAGGTTCAGGATATGAAATTGGGCATTATATTCCACAGGATTTGAATAACTATATTCATCAACATTATACTTTGGATCAGAGGATAAACGATAATATCGAAGTCTTAAAAAGAATTGACTAAAAACTAAAGCCTTCTATTGCAATATGAAAATAGCATTTTTAAGTAGATATCAACAAACAACTAATCGGGGTGCAGAGAGTTTTGTTGCTGAGCTATCTGAACAACTAGCTAAAAAGAACAAAGTGGAGATTTTGTGTAATAAGGATGCAGATAATTTATCTAAAATTATTCAAGGAAATTACCAAGTAGTTTTTGCGATTAATGGTAGATGGCAGAGTTTGCAAGCTTCGCTTGGGAGGTTACGGGTGAGATATAAATTAGTCATTACTGGACAAAGTGGCATAGGTAAAGACGATATTCTAAATATTTCTCTGGCTAAACCTGATGTATTTGTTGCTTTAACTGATTATATGAGAGATTGGGCTCGAAAGTGGGCTTGGGGAAGTAAGGTGGTCAAGATTCCCAATGGAGTAGACACTAACAAGTTTAAACCTGGTAAGAGTAATCTAAAGATTAACTTGCCACAACCGATTATTCTGTCAGTAGGAGCTTTGCAGTGGTATAAGCATCATGAACTTACAATTAAAGCAGTCACTCGGTTACAATCTGCGTCTTTGCTAATTGTGGGGACAGGCAACCAAGAACAGCAACTACAAGAGATGGGACAAAAGTTACTGGGAAAACGTTTTGCTCTAGCAAAGTTCCCATATCAGCAGATGCCAGATGTTTACAGATTGGCTGATCTTTTTGTACTCCCTTCTTGGGAGCGTGAAGCCTTTGGTATCGCCTATATCGAGGCAATGGCCACTAACTTACCGGTAGTAGCTCCAGATGACTCACCTCGCCGAGAAATTATTGGCACAGGAGGTATTTTTACCAATGTATATGACACACCAATATATGCTCAGAGTATTGAGCGGGCTTTGAAACAAAACTGGCAGCATAAGCCACACACACAATCACTCAAATTTGATTGGAGTAAGATAGGAGAACAATATCAACAGCTACTAGACAGTTTGGTATGAAAAAGTATTTGAAAGTTTCAGTTATCATTGCTTGTTATAACGAGGAAAAATATATTGCTCGTTGCCTAAATGACCTACTTGGGCAAGATTACCCAGAATTTGAATTGCTAGTAGTGGACGATGGATCGGTTGATAGTTCGGTGGAGATAGTTAAAAGTTTTCCAGTCATTCTGATCAAGCAAAAGCATAGTGGTTTAGCGCTGTCTCGTAATAACGGAGCAAAGCATGCGAAGGGTAAAATATTAGTCTTTCTTGATGCTGATATGGAATTCCCAGAAAATTTTTTGCGTAACTTGACTGATCCGATTAATCGTCACAAAAGTAAAGGAACTTTTAGTAAAGAAGAGTATGTGGCCAATTGGGATCAGGTTTGGGCACGTTGCTGGAACTATAATAATAACTGGCCTCTGAAAAGAATGATTCCTGAAGATTATCCAGATGTGGGAAGTGATTTTCGAGCAATACTCAAAAGTGAATTTGATAAAGTTAAAGGTTTTGATAACACTGGCTATAATGATTCTTGGTCGTTGCCTACAAAATTAGGTTATCAGCCAACTAATGCTAATGGAGCGGTTTATTATCATGCTAATCCAGATAGCTTAAGTGAAATTTTTTATCATGCGAAGTGGGTGGGCAAGAGAGATTATCGTTATGGAGTGTTAGGTAAATTATTAGTTTTAGCAAAATCAACCTTTCCTTTTAGTCTGATAATGGGGATTTATAAAGCGATTAAGTTTCAAGAAGCTCATTTTATCATTTTTAAAGTGATATATGATCTGGGAATTTTATTAGGGTTACTTGAAATGATGCTGTATAAAAAAACTTCTAAATGAAATTTTTAAATAAATTAAATCGATCCACAGTACTTATTCTAATAATACTTAGCGGTTTAGTTCTAAGGCTTTGGCATTTAAATCAAAGTTTTTGGTTGGATGAAGCAGCTCAGGCGATTATTAGTAGCCAAACAATCAAGGAGATTTTAGCAATTATGCCTGCTGATTTTCATCCACCTTTATTTAATCTATTAGCCCATTTTTGGTTATTATTAGGAGATCAAGAATTGGTCCTACGTTTGTTGCCGGTGATTTTTGGATTAGTTTCGATTTGGGCTATCTATTTAGCAGGCAATTTATTTAATAGAAAGGTTGCTCTTTTTGCAGCTCTGCTGATTTCTATAAATCCTTTTGCCATTTATTACAGCCAAGAATTTCGCCCATACGCTTTGTCAATGTTATTAGGTATTTTTTCAATCTACTTTTTATATCGGTCATTACAAGGACACAAAAGAATGTGGTGGTATTTTATGTTAGTGACTACGCTACATTTATATACTTCATACTTGGCTATTTTTTTAATTCTTGCTCAATTTTTTACAATCTTGATAATAAAACAATTGCGCGTAGATTTATTTAAATTTTGTCTGTTTAGTGCATTATCTGTAATTTTATTTTTACCGTGGCTACCAAATTTATCTGGCCAACTGAAATTAGGATTTTCATGGAGTTCCCAATCAGCTGCTTGGGTTAACGCTGTGTCGATCCCCGCCAGTAAAGTAATTCCGCTAACGTTAGCAAAATTTGTGATAGGCCAAATTAATTTTTCACCCTTAGTGCTATATGTCTTGGTGTTATCTATCATCGGATTAATTTGGTCATGGATAATCTATCAAGGATTTAATAAGAAAGATACATTGTGGTTATATCTATTGATAACTATCGTTATTGGATTGTTTTTGGCGACTATTTTTTCCATCGGATTCCAGGTAGTTTCACCAAAACAATTAATTTTTCTTCTACCAATCTGCATACTTTTATTAGCAAATGGTCTTACCAGATTGTCTACGCAAAATTCTTATTTTGTAACCTTCTTATTAATTATTATCAGTATTATCTGCTATTTAATTTATCAACTTAATCCAAGCTTTCAAAGAGAGGATTGGCGCGATGCAGTTAGATTGGTTGATAATAAAGTAACTACCGATGATTTAATTTTATTTAAATTTAATGGTTTGCCAGCACCATTTATATGGTATTCAGACAAACCGGCACAAGGATTAGGTTTACTTAATACTTTACAATTTGAACAAAGTGTTGTAGAGCAAAAGTTGACAGAAAATTTACCTAATAAAAATCAAATTTTTCTGTTTGATTATTTAGAGGGTATAACTGATCCAGAGCAAAATATCAATCAAGATATTGAGCAATTTGGATTTAAAAAAATTGATACCTATGATTTTAATGGAGTAGGATTAATTGATGAATATCAAAGAATCAATTAAAAAACATTTTTTCTATAGACAACACCCAGATGCAGCGTTGCGCTACTGGCCAATTGTTCAGCTAATCAAAAAAGAGCACTTACAAAACACTGCAATTTTGGAAATTGGATCAGGATCTCTAGGGATTGCTCCTTACTTGAAAAACTTAGTTACCGGTGTGGATGTCCAATTTGAAGAATCGCAATTTCCGCTTTTAAGACAGGTAAAAGCTTCGGCACTGAACCTACCTTTTACTAGCTCACAATTCGATGTAGTGATCCTATCTGATGTTTTAGAACATTTACCAAAAGCACAAAGAGGACGAGCGATTAAAGAAGCAGTCAGAGTTTGCTCACAGATGTTAATTGTTTCAGGGCCTTTTGGAAAAGAAGCCCTTAGGCAGGATCGTGAATTATCAGTGATTTCTTTAAAAAGACTTGGTAAACAACACCATTACTTTGCTGAACATCTTGGTCGAGGACTTCCTGAATTAAAAGATATTAGAAAAATAATAGTGAAAGATAAAAAAGTTAAATCAGTGACAGTAAAGGGACCATATTTTAATCTGACAGCAAGAAAGCAAATTATGAATTTGTATCTTAGTAGAATAAAATTATTTTATTATTTATACTTAAAAGGAGTAATGTTTATAGTGCCAGTTTTACGCTTACTTAACTCGCCTCCTGGTTATCGCTATGTTATTGTGGCCAGGATGTTGTAGGATTAGTAATCCATTTTTGGCAAAAACTCTGCAAATCATAATTTTCGATATCCAGATCTGATAGGTTTTTAACTAAAGTGTATTGTTTTTTAGAAATGTTTTGGCAAAGTGGATCGTTGATTAGCATGAATTTACCGCCAGCATCTTTGATTGATGCGATGACTGTATTACTCTTCAACGCACAGCCGCTGCTGGTGTTGATAACAGTTACTGTGTTTGGCCGGTTTTGTAAATCATCACAGCCGGAAATAATCTTCACGTTAGCAAATTGGTAGATACCTTGAGCAAAAAGCTGATTATCTGTATTGATCTCTGCTGAAGTTTGATAGAGGTGAGCATAAAATAGATACTGGTAAGTAATATCTTTTGGGTCTGTTGTGATAACGGTTACTTGTTGCTCTGGGTAATATTGATGCATTAGTTGAAGATAGCGGGATAAAACACGTTGTGGCAGAGACCAGGCCTCACTATTTTTTATCGGCATTCTGGCGAAATAAAGATAAGTAAAATTGCCAATAAAAAATAAGTAAACAAGTACTGCAATTGCGCTCAGTAAATGACGATAACGATATTTTTTAATTAACTGCCATAAGTAGTATAGACCAGCCCCATTGATGATAGTAATAGTTGGAAACATTAAGCCTGCTCTGAGACTGTAAGTAATTCCGGTAATATCAAATAGATTAGGAGTTAGTGCTGAAAAAATAATACCTAATAAAACAAGTAAAGTTACCGGATACTTTTTAGACAGGTAAGAAATCCCCAATAATAGCAAAACTGCATCAACTAGATAGAATGGTCCCTGATTAGGAATTTCTAGCTGATCCATATCACCAATCTGACCTTGCAAGAATAAGTAGTTGGGAGAAAGCCCGCCGAGAAAATTACCTAAACGTAAACGTATATCCTCAGTGTATTTATTTTCGTAAAAATAGTTGAGCGGGGAGTCTATACTTGCTGTTCGGGCAATATTCACAGTTTGAGTGATAGTTTCACTGTTGGCTGTCTCATTAATCCTTAAACCTGCAGGACTATGAATGAGAATTAGCGTATAAACGGCGAGAATTATTAATGAAAGGATGTTTAGAGTAATGAAAGGTTTAAATGACTGCCTCGGAAAAAGTTTTCTATTGGCCAGAGAAACAGTTAAAACTAAAGGAATGAGAATGGGTTTTGCTCCAAAATAACTAAAGAAGGCCAGTAAGGAAAATGGTAATCCATAAAAAATTCTCCAACCTCTTTGGGTAAGTAGATAGTAAATTGCTACTTGGTAAAAGAGGAAACTCCATAAACTTTCATAGGCAGTTCTAGAAAATTGCACAGACCAGGGGTTAACTGCTAAAAGTGCAACTACAATTAAGGATATTTTAATCCCGAGCAGCCTTTTAGTGATTAAGTAGGTTGGATAAATTATAGCGATACCAACTAGACAAAAAAGTATTTTTATGCTTGGCCAGCTTAGGCCAAAAATGAGTATCCAGGGGATTGGTAAATATGAGCCAATTTCAGAAAAAACAGATTTTTGAAAATCTCCGGAGGGGTTGCCTAAAATTCCTGTGGCCATTCCAGGTAATGGTTGACCAGTTTGGCTGATAGATTGAGCGTTAATTAAATCTTGAATTTCATCCCAATGTAGCCCAGGTGGAACTTCAGCAATGAATACAAGTCTGATGCTAAGTGCAATAGCCAAAAGAAAAATAAGCAGCTTGTTACTTCGTAACCAAAATAATATTTGTTTTTGGTAAGACATGATTTTGTATCAGTATATACAAGATTGGCTAGCTTAGTATATATTTACATCAGACAAACAAAAGATGAAAGATAGGATGAAATATAAATCGCAAAAATATCTTGCTGATTTTTTACGGATTGCCCCGCTCTCACATGCCCTTTGGAGAACAACAGAAGCTTTAGTTTTTGACCAGTATAAATTTAAAAAACCAGTTTTGGATTTAGGTTGTGGGTTTGGAGAATTTGCCGGTATTGTTTTTAATCAAGTTGAGATGGGAATAGATATTAATGATAAAGAACTTAGTCAGGCTATAAAAAGCAAAAAATATAAAAAAGTACAGTGGGCTGATGCCAGAAAATTACCATTTCCTAATAACAGTTTTGCAACGGTTATATCGGTTAGTGTACTAGAGCACATCCCCCATGTAGAGAAAGCTTTGCTAGAAATTAATCGGGTACTCAGAGAGCAAGGATTGTTAATTTTCGCTGTCCCAACTGTAGAAATAAAAAATAATCTACTGCTAACTCAAGTTTTTAGAAAGTTAGGTTTAGTCGGGTTAGCAGATCAATATTTTGATTTGCACAGTAAAGTATTTAAACATCATAGTTTAAAAAAAAGTGATTGGTGGGTACAGGTTTTAGAAAAACAGGGCTTTGAGGTAATTAACTTGCAAGGAACGATCTCCTCAAAACTCCTTAAATTGCATGAGTTTTTTTTATTGTCTGCTCTGCCCTCACAATTTTGGAAATGGATTTTTGGCAAGAGATTGTTAATGACTACTGGGTTGAGGGCAAAAATTTTGCCCATGTTGTTTAGTCAATATACTTATCCTGACAAAAATTGTTTTATCAATATCTTTGTGGTGGCGAGGAAAAGATGACTGCCAAAAATAGATGTCCTGTTTGTGATTGTAAAAACACAAGTAGGGTTCTCAACTACCAAACGTATCAGCTATGGGAATGTAATGTGTGTTCGTTGCAATTTATGAGTCCTTTCCCAACTGAACAACAACTAGATAAGACATACCAGGAACACTATTTTGCAACGGATAAACAAGGAGCCTACGGGTATCGAAACTATGCAAATATGCAAAAGCAATTGCAGCAAGAAGCGCAGACAAAACTAGCCTTTCTCCATGAGTTTGTCCCTAAAGGAGTGATGTTAGATGTAGGAGCAGGTACAGGAGTATTTATAACTTTGGCAAAAAAGTTTGGTTATGATATATGGGCAAATGATATCTCTAAGTTTGCCTGTGATAAGTTAGCTCAACGAGAAGTGAGAGTAATAAGGGGTTCTTTGAGTAAAATTACTTTACCAAAAAATAAATTTGATATAGTAACGGCTTGGGATGTTTTTGAACACATTCCCCAAATTAACAAAACAGTGAAAAATATTGCTAGTAGCTTAAAACCAGGTGGAATTCTCGCTTTAACTACGCCAGATACCAACAGTCTTGATGCAAAAATTTTTGGTCATCACTGGTATGGCTATAAGAAAATTCCTGAACACCTAATCTTTTTTAATCAGTCGTCAATCAACAAATTACTCGAAAAAAGCGATTTGGAAATTCTGGAAACTAAACCATGGGGTTTTGTTCGTAGCGTTGGTTTTTTATTGGACAGAATGGTAGTATTTAGCCCCATTTTTAGACCTATCCGAAGTATAATGGAGAAAATAGGTTTTGCTAAACTAACTGTTTACTTACCCTTAACAGACTTTATGATAATTGCCAAAAAAAGATGATCAAGGTTGGTTTTGATATTTCGCAAATAGCTTTTGGTGGTGGAGTCTCAGTTTACACTGAGAATCTAGCTAGGGCTCTTTGCCAGCAAAAAACTTTGGAAATGATATATTTTTATTCCTCGTTGAGAAAACCGTACACAGGGCAACTACCAAATGTTAAAAATTATAAAATTCCTCCTTCTGTAACTGAGCTTTTATTTAATAAGCTGCATCGTTTACCAGTTGAAACTCTGTTGGGAAGTATTGATATTTTTCATAGTTCCGATTGGATTCAACCGCCAAGTTATGCAAAAAAGGTTACCACTTATCATGATTTAGTACCAATACTTTATCCACAGTGGTCACATCCGAAAATTGTCAAAGTCCATAAACGACGTTTGGAACTTGTGGAGAAGGAGATAGATTTAGTAATCACTGTCTCAGAATCAACTAAGCGAGATCTCTTGAAGGTGTCACAAATTGCAGCAGAAAAAATTGTTGTTATCTACGAAGCGGTTGAAGAATTTTTTAAGCCCTGCTCTCGAGAGCAGATTACTGCATTTAGAAAAAAATATCATTTGCCCAAAGAATTTGTATTAGCGATGGGCGGAGTTGGTGAAAGAAAGAATTTAGCTAGAATTAAAAAAGCGGTAGGCAAGCTACCTCTGATGCTGACGGGCGATAATCTTCCTAAACTGGACCGTCGAGAGTTACCTTTATTATATGGTAGTGCGGAGGCGTTAGTTTATACACCTTTATACGAAGGTTTTGGTCTTCCGATTCTCGAGGCCTTTGCTTGTGGTTGCCCAGTTGTGACTTCTAATATTTCGAGTATGCCAGAGGTGGCAAAAAACGCTGCTGTGTTGGTTGATCCACTTCATGAATCAGAGATTCAAAAGGGCTTGCATCAAGCTCTGGCAAGTAAACAAAAACTAGTAAAACTGGGTTTACAACGAGCGAAAGATTTTAGCTGGTCAAAAACTGCCTTGCAAACTGTGCAGGCTTATCAAAAAGTGATGAAAAGTCCTTCATGATTCACTATCTTACTAGGGTAGATAGAAAAATTATACTGGTGGGTCTAGTAATACTTCTAGCGCTTTTTGTCCGTTTATTTAACTTCGAAAACAGAATTAATTTTGGACCAGAACAAGCAATATCGTTGACTGTTGCCGGAAATAATTTAACTGATAAATTTAGCTTACTTGGCTTACCATACTATCGCAGTACTGATACTGGCTATAATTTATTTGCCTCGCCAATTTTTACCTGGAGTTTAATACCATTACAACTCCTTTTTGATTTTGATCCGGTTTTCATTACTGCTTTTTTTGCCATCCTGAACGTCGTGACTGGATTAATCTTGTTGTTGGTAGTTAGAAAAATGGGTGGTTTTTTACTAGCTTTTTTTAGTATGGTGCTGTTTTTATTTAACGCTTGGATGATTTATCATTCTGAATTTATCTGGATTCTGAACTGGTCACCTTTATTGGGAATATTAACAATATATTTACTTTATCTTGCTCGTCACAAAACGTCTGGGTGGCATGCTTTTTGGTTGGGATTAATTGGGGCGATTGGTTTTGGTCTGGATTATCCTTATTTATTTACTGCTGGTTTGAGTTTTTTCATTCTATTATTTTGGTCAAAGAAGAAGCTTATGACTGGTATTATTTTTTTGCTAGGTGCTATGTTGGGGGATCTACCGATGCTTATTTTTGATTTTAAACATAATTTTTATAATTTAGTGACTTTATGGCAATACACTCAAGAAACTTGGCAAAATCCTGGCCAGAGCCATATTAGCTATTACCATTTTCTACAATTTTGGCCACTTGGGGCATTAGTAGTAGCTTGGTTGCTGTTAAAAATATTTCATTCTCACAAGTGGTTAGTGACGCTAGTGGTAGCTTCTTATATAATAATTAATCTGATTTCACCACAAGTTTCCTTTACCCAAGCAGTTGGAATGAAGCCAGGTTTTCACTTCGATCAGTTTAACCAAGCAGCAGCCAACATTGCCGCAGATAATCCACAAAATTTCAATGTTGCTTCTTTGATTGATTTTGATAGCCGGGCTAATCCGTTACGTTATCTACTAAAATTCCGTTATCACCAAATTCCAGAAGGTATAGAAGAATATCCTCAAGCACGGACTCTTTACGTTTTAGCTGAGTCTGGTTATGATTTTGACAGAGCAATAGCTTGGGAAGTGACATCGTACCAACCTTTTAAAGTACAACAGTTAACCAAGGTGCCAGGTGGCTATGAAGTTTATAAACTTACTAAATAAATTTAGGTAAACTAATGATGAAGATATCTATTGATGGTTATGAAGCAAATGTACCACAGCGCTTAGGTTCATCTCAGGTTGCTTATGAATTACTTCATCAAATCGCTAGCATAGATAGAATAAATTGTTACCAGATATTATTGCCTAATACCCCAATGCCTGATTTACCTACAGAAAGGGAAGGTTGGAATTACCAGGTTTTAAAACCAAACAAATTTTGGACAAGACTCGCTTTACCTTATTTTTTATATAGGAGTAAGGAGAAACCAGATTTAATTTTTTCCCCAACCCATTATATTCCCAGATTTTCCCCAGTTAAAAGAATTGTCACAATCTTTGATCTAGCCTATTTACATTTTCCCGAAATGTTTAAACAAGCTGACTTGTGGAAATTGAAAAATTGGACAAAATTCTCTATTGAAAACGCTGACCATATTTTAACAATCTCAAGTTTTACTAAGAATGATATTCTACAAAACTATCCTGTCCAGAAGGAGAAAATTACAGTGGCCTATCCAGGATATGACAAAAATATTTATCAGCCAGTTACTGATCAGCAGAAAATTAAGCAAATTAGAGCTAAATATCAAGCAGATAGCGACTACTTTATTTATATAGGAACCATTCAGCCCCGGAAAAATCTGATAAGGTTGATGGAATCATTTGCTCAGCTGCTGCAAAGCCATCCACAAATGAAACTGTTGATTGTGGGAAAAACGACTGGTTTGGGTAGACAAGGCTGGATGTATGAGGATATCTTGCGTAAGCCTATGCAGATGAGCCTGGAACAAAAAATAATTTTTACTGGCTTTGTCCCTACAGAAGAGTTACCAACCTTGTTAACTGGGGCAACTGCTTTTATCCTGCCCTCGTTATGGGAAGGTTTTGGTATACCAGCTCTGGAAGCAATGGCTTGTGGTGCGCCAGTGATTGTTTCTAATGTTTCCTCTTTACCGGAAGTTGTAGGAAATGCAGGTTTGCTTGTTGATCCTTATTCAGTAGAACAAATTACTCAAGCGATGCGGACTGTATGTGCGGATAAAAAACTTAAGAGTAAAATGTCTATACTTGGTTTTAGTCAGATCAAAAAGTTTGGCTGGGAAAAGATGGCGAGAACTTTACTTAAAATTTTTAAAGAGGTAGATGAGCAATGAAAGTGTCAATAGTAATCCCATATTGGAATGGTGCCAAGCTTGTAGCTAAACATTTGCCCAATATTTTGAAAATTGCCAAACAGGAGAGGATTACCGAGATAATAGCCTGTGATGATGCTTCAACGGATGAAACAGTGTCTTTGCTGAAGAATAAATTTCCTGAAGTAATTTTAGTGCAGCGTCAGAAAAATGGAGGATTTTCCTCTAATGTGAATAGTGGAGTAGCTCAAGCGAACGGTGATTTAATATTTTTATTAAATTCTGATGCTGAGCCCAAGCCTGGTTTTTTAAAACCAGCCATAGTGCATTTTGCAAATTCTAAGGTTGCAAGCGTCGGTTGCCGAGTTGGCGAGGGTTTGTGGACTACAGCTAAATTTAACGGTGGTTTCTTCTGGCATGGTCAAAGTCAGCTCGGTCATAATATAAAACCCGATGCTCACCAAACTTTATGGGTGTCTGGGGGCAGTGGAATTTTCCGCAAGGTAATTTGGGAAGAGTTGGGTGGACTGGATACCCTATTTGATCCCTTTTATGAGGAAGATGTTGATTTTGGTTACCGGGCTACCAAGCGAGGGTATCTTAATATTTGGGAACCAGAGAGTGAAGTCGAACACTACCAGGAAAAAGGAGTCATTGAGCAAAATTTCTCAAGTTCCCTTGTATCACAAACAGCTCAACGCAATCAGCTGATTTTTATCTGGAAGAATATTACAAGCTCAAAGCTTCTTAATCAACACAAGCAAGCTTTGTTAAAAATGTTAACAATACACCCTAAATATTGGGCAGTATTTTTACAAGCAGTGAAAAAGTGGCCACAAATTATGGAAAAAAGAGCAATAGAAAAAAAATATGCACAGTTAACTGACGAAGAGATTTTGGCTAAATTTGCCCAATAAGTATTTAGCAATGTCTCTTACCAAACTCTAACAGACTTTTTAGCTCTTTGCTTTTATAATATATAAAATGAGAATTTTGCAACTTCTTTTACCTATGATACTTTTTCTTACTATTCCCTCAGTTGTGATGGCCAGTAATATTGATGTTAATATCAATGGTAATGCTGCTGGCTCAACTAACAGTGTAGATGTGCACAATCAGGAAATGAGTAATAATAGTAGTGGCACTAATAACGCTAAAATTTCTACTGATGTGACAGTTGAGTCCAACGGGGAGATTAAAACTTACCATTCCACCTCAGGTGATGATGTAAATATTTCTACGAGTGATGGCAAATCTAGTGTGGTAATTAACAACAAAGTTAATACAGATAGTGAGGAACAAAATGAGTCCTCTTCAGAGGCTATGCAAGAAGTGTTAAGTCCTACACCATCAGCTACTCCAACAGCGTCCATTACTCCTGATGAACAAGTAAGCTCGGCAAGCAGTCAATCACAAACGGCAGATAATTTATTTTCTTCTATTTTTGATGAGGTAAGTAAATTTACCTCTAGTCTCTTTGGTACGCTTTTCCATTAACTAAGTATCCCAGCGAAATCGTTCCCCTGATAGCCTAAATCTGCGAAAACGATTATACTATTATAGCAAAGCATAAACCATGGCTGTAGCCTTGGTGCTTCATAAGAATATGGTTATTTTTAAAAATCGCATGGGAGAAGGCTTGAGCTTTTCGCAAGTTATTGTGAAAGTTTGTCAGCGTCTCTACAGTTATATCGTAGATATCGAGTTATTAATTTTAAGGGTAGTGGGACTTATTCCAATTCATACCGTCAGATGGTTGTTTTATCTTATGGCTGGAATCAAGGTTAGTTGGTCTTCTCATATTCATATGGGTTGTCAGTTTTTTTATCCCTCTGGCATAAAAATTGGCAAGGATACTATTATTGGCCAAAATGCTTTTTTGGATGGTAGGGATCGCTTGGTGATAGGAAGTCATGTTGATATTGCTTCCGAAGTGATGATTTATAATAGTGAACACGATATCAATGCTGAAGATTTCCAAGCTAAAACTGCACCGGTGGAAATAGCCGATTATGTTTTTATTGGACCGCGCGCAATTATTCTACCTGGAGTGAAAATTGGCAAAGGAGCGGTGGTGGCTGCAGCTGCAGTGGTTACCAAAGATGTTGGTGATTTGGAGATTGTGGGAGGTGTACCAGCCAAGGTAATTGGAAGACGTCAATTACAAGATCCCCATTATCGTCTTGGTCACGCTAGACTTTTTCAATAGATGAACTGAAGTTCTTGCTTTGCAATGAAAATTATTAAAATTATTTTTGGTCTTTTATCCCTGCTATTACTAGTTTATATGCTGGTACCAGGTCCAAGCTCAATAAATGATTATCCTGCTTTACCAAATGCTTTTCAATCAACTTTATCAGGTGATACTTGGCAAGTACCTAATGTCAAAGCATACTTTTCCGACAACTACCGCGACTTTGTGGTGCCTTTTTACCAGCAGGCCTACCAGCAAGATTCATGGTTACCTTTGCCGCCTCTTCGTTTAAATTATCCACCAGAGTTTGCTTACACTGCAATCAAAGATCAGACTCAAAGTACTTATCTAGAAGAGTTAGTTTATCCATTAAAAGGCTCGCTTTTTGTTAATGGTCTAGAGCCTCTATATGAAGATGGTACTCCAAAATATTGGGGAGCTATTAAATTTGTCGAAGGAGGCCAGGAATATGCTACGAAAGTCACTCTGCGTTACTATCCTTCTCCATGGTGGGCACGCATGAGTGTTTGGTTAGGCATTAATCTGGCTATTTTGGGATTATGGAAAGTTGGATGCAAGATATATAAAAATGGCTGAACTGACTGTAGTTATTCTTAATTATCAAACCCCACAGTTAACAATTAAATGCCTGGAGAGTATTTTTAATCAGCGGTGGCACAACAAGATCAAAGTAGTAGTTGTGGATAATGCTTCCGCGGATAATTCAATTGAACAAATTCAAAATAGATATCCTCAGCTAGAGATAATCCACTCAAAAGCGAATTTAGGGTTTGCTGGGGGAAATAATCTAGCTTTATCAAAACTTAAGACAAATTGGATTTTGCTTTTAAATTCTGATACCGAGGTTGAAAAAGATAGTTTAGATCAGCTAATCATTGGTGCCGAAGAAGCAAACTTTGATATTGCCTCCTGTTTATTAGTAAATACTCATCATAAATTGCAACCCAACTTTGGTAGTTTACCCAGTTTTATAGCAGTTCTGGTATGGCTTACAGGAGCAGATGATTTACTTGGAAGGTGGCTAAACTTGCCGTCTTATCACCAAGAAATACTCGATGCTTATCAACAGACCCAGCAGGTAGGATGGGTATCAGGTACGGCTATGTTAATCAATCGTAAAGTTATCGAGAAAATTGGCTTGCTTGATGACCAGATATTTATGTATGGTGAAGATGTGGACTATTGTCTGAGAGCAAACAGAGCTGGTTTTAGGGTTGGTTGGGTTAAAGATGCCAAAATTATGCATCTGGGTGGTGGTAGCTCTTATCAACCTCAATACTCCCAATGGTTAGGAGAATTTAATGGTTTAATCTATATTTATCAAAAATACTATGGACAAGTGATTGCCAGCTGCCTAAAATTATGGATTTACTTTTTCGTGCTATTGAGAATTTTGGCTTTCTCAGTTACTTTAAACTTTAAATTTGCGAAAACCTATTGTAAAGTCTTAGTTAATCTCTAACGATATGAAAATTACTTTTTTACTAGAGAAAATATTATTTTGGTTGGTGATTTTTATCTTGTTTTTTATACCACTATACCCAAAAATACCCTTTAGCCCAGTCCAGGGAACGTTTGTCGCGATTAGACTAGAAGATTTTATTGTAGCCTTTGTTTATCTTCTCTGGGGTATCTATTTACTGCAAAGTAAACAACTTAAACAGGTTTGGCAAAATTCTCTTTATCGGGCCCTAGCTTTGTTCTTTTTTATAGCCTTTGTTTCCTTATTTTCAGCTATTTTCTTGACTCACACTGTTGAAAAAACCTTAGGTTTTTTACATTACCTGAGAAGGGTAGAGTATATGTTGATGCTCCCTGTTGGGATGGTTGTAGTGAAGAATAAAAAACAACTGAGTATTATTTTAGTGTCTATATTAGTTGTGACAATCTTGGTTTGCTTATACGGTTTGGGGCAACAATACCTTCATTTTCCAGTGATCTCCACAGACAACTCTGAATTTTCTAAAGGACAAATTTTATATCTGACACCAGGCGCTCGTCTGAACTCCACTTTTGCTGGACACTATGATTTGGCTGTATTTATGGTAATGTTTTTGACTGTTCTAGCGTCAGTCTTTTTTGCTTTGCGTAAGTACTATCTAAAGGTAATCAGTGCATTAACTGGTGGTTTAGCCGCTTTTGTACTGGTATTAACCGCGGCTCGCCAATCGTTTGTGGCAGCACTGGTTGGTGTGGTAGCTTCACTGCTTTTAGCCAGGAAAGAAAAACTTGTGGGACTTGTTGCCCTCTTGGCTATTCTAGCTTTGGTTTATCCATCACAACTGCGTGATAGGTTTATTGCTACTTTTACTGTTAATATTGCCGATCAGGGACAAAGATATACTACTGCTACCCAAACTCAGCTACAAAGAAGTGACTTAAATATTCCGACGTTACCCTCAGAAGTTTCTAGTTTTTCTGCCGAAAGTTCAGATTCTGCGACGGCGGCGAGTAAAGTTGCTTCAGATATTGCTCCAGGTGAACCGACTAACTCAACTGACCTTGGTGTTTATCGCTCGCTACAAATTAGACTTAATGTAGAGTGGCCGCGGGCAATCCGTGCCCTAGAAAAAAATCCTCTTTTAGGCACAGGCTACTCTTCTTTGGGGCTTGCTACTGATAATGACGTACTTCGCTCATTAGGTGAGGTGGGTGTTTTGGGAACACTCGCTTTTGTCTTTTTACTAATAGAGATAATTAAAAGAGTTTACCAAAATTATCGCAGTAGTGATAAGTTGCTCAAATTATTTTCCGCGGGGATTTTAGCAATGATTTTTGCTTATATTCTCAACTCATTGTTTATTGATGTCTTTGAGAGTTCGAAAATAGCCCTATTATTCTGGTTGTTTATAGGTTTTAATATTGGTGCGCGAAAATTGACATCATGATGATAAAAATTATCAAAAACCAATTTTTCTGGTTAGCGCTGATTATTATATTAGCCTTTACAGTTAGGTTGTATAAAATTGATAATCCCATTGCTGATTGGCATTCTTGGCGTCAAGCTGATACTGCCGCTGTGGCTAGGAATTTTTACAAGGACGGTTTTGCTCCATTTACACCTCGTTATGACGACATGTCTGGTGTAGCAGAAAATCCAGTACCTAACCCTGGCAGATACCGTTTTGTAGAATTCCCAATTTATAACTCTTTAGTTTATTTTGCCTATCTGCTTAACGGTGGTGTTAATGAAATGTTGGCCAGGCTTGTTTCAGTGTTAATCTCATTGGGTTCAATAGTCTTTCTTTACCTAATAGTGCGCAAGGTGTTCGGAGTTGGCACTGCTCTACTTAGTGCCTTATTTTTTGCCATTCTACCATATAATATCTACTTTTCTCGAGTTGTCTTGCCTGAACCCACGCTGGTTTTTTTCTCTTTAGGAATGTTTTATTTCGTCGAAAGATGGATTTGGGAAAATAAAAGATGGTTATTTTGGATGAGTTTTATTTTTACATCCTGTGCTTTTTTGATTAAGCCGGTAGCAATTTTTTATCTTTTACCCCTTCTGTATACTTTTTATCTTAAAGAAGGAAAGTTTTGGCCGATTCCGCGAAGATATTTTGTCTGGTTTATTCTCTCAATGGGTCCACTTACTTTTTGGCGTTTAAGAATGACTGAGCATCCAGAAGGTATTCCGGCCTCGAATTGGTTACTAAATGGCAATGGTATTAGATTGCGACCTGCTTGGTGGAAATGGATTATTGGAGATCGTTTTGGTAGGGAAATACTAACAGTAACTGGTTCCTTTTTATTTTTCCTGGGTTCAATCAAGAAAATAGCCCAAGGCCAAAACTGGTTATTGCACCTTTTTCTCCTTTCCTCACTTTTATATTTAGTGGTTTTTGCGACAGGTAATGTCCAACATGATTATTATCAAACCTTTATTATCCCTGCTTTAGTAATTTTCCTTGCTCGTGGTGTGATGTTGCTTTTGCAGGGAATGAATGGTTTTTTGCCTAGAATTTGGACGATACCCCTAGCTATTTTGTTTTGTGTTTTAACAATCTATTTTGGTTGGGGAGAGGTTAAGGGCCTTTATCAAATAAACAATCCTAGCATTGTGACTGCTGGTAGGGCAG
>JAMCSY010000014.1 GCA_023379125.1 Patescibacteria group bacterium
GTTCACCATGATAAAAGACAAAATGTGGAACTTCACTAGACATGAAGGTAATTTTAGCATATTAGGAGTAAATATACTAACTATAGGTTTTATGGGGTGATGTACGGGAGTAAGCAGAGCTTGCCTCCTTCGGAGGTTGAACCGTGGCCACTGCCGTGGTCACTAGTTACAATCCCTAAAACCACTACATCTTTTCTTTTTCTACCTTTGGCAGAAACGAAAAGCTGGGGTGGTGTACGGGAGTTGAACCCGCTAAATCTGCCTCCACAGGGCAGCGCCTTAACCGTTCGGCACACACCACCATATTTTAAATAATATTTTTATTACTTATATATAATTCTTTATCGTGATGGATTAAATAATGACAATTTAAACAAACCCAGGTTAAATTATCAATGTTATTATTAGTCCGTATATGATCTATATGATGAACAACTAATACTTTTTCATTGTTCATATTACATAAAGAACAAATTGGTTTTTTCCCACTTCTTTTTAATATGTTTCTGTATGATTGTTCTCCGTTTTTCCAATTTCTACTTTTATCACCGATATATTGACTGTTTCTCCACAATGTCTGGCATGATTTAGAACAAAAATACTTACCACTTATAGACTTAGTTAAATTTTTCGGAGATCGGTAAATTTCTTTATTACAGATAAAACATTTAACAAGCTTTCCTTTAAGTTGGGCCTTGGACCTGCAAGAAATTGAACAGTATTTACCCCAACCTTTTTGTAGGTGATTAGGTTTGATATAAAACTCTTTTGAGCATATTTTACATCTGACAATAGCCATATAATTATTTTAACGTGCAAGTATTTAATGGTCAATAAACTGATTCTGAAGAAACCAGCGCTCTACCGCTGAGCTACAGTCACCAAACCAATCTTGCTAATTTTACCTGATTTTGCACTGTTTATCCAGCCAAACTATGATCTGTTAAAGGGAAGAAATTGCCACCAGCTGCCTGGATGGGTCAGTATCTGCAAATAATCTAGTTGTAGTTGTCCAAACTGCAAGCTGTTATTACCAGAAAAAATTGTCATATAAATAGTTTTTGGTTGATAAAAAGGTTTGCTGAGGGTGAAAGAAAAGGTGTAATCTGGCACCAAAGATTTGACCTCAAAAGGCTGACTTTGACCTTGAGTATTGAGTACAACTGGAGTTGTGATCTCAGTGTAGTCAGATTTAGTAGTTAAGGTGTAGGTGCCCGAGAAGTCCTTTTTCCAAAAAAGTGAGGTAGACACCACTAAATCAGCAGGATTTTTAACCTGAATATTAAACTCAAAAGGCTGAGAATCAAAATCCTGATCACCATTTTGCAACTGGAAAGAAAAATGATGTTTACCAGAAATAGGAGCGGTAACGTTTAGGGTTAATGTAATCTCCTCACCTGGTTGAATTTGACTGGTTGGCACAGGATCAAAAGAGGCTCTAAAATCACCTTGCCCATCAATAAATTTGACTTGCAAGGGCTTGGACTCATTCCAGATAGATTCACCGATATTTTTGAAAGTTAATTTAATATGGTAACTTTCTCCTCCCACCATTGAGGCGAAAACAGTACCTTTGGTCAGTGTCGCTTTGGTGTCTTGCTTAGGTTGACCAGTGGTTTTACTCATCTGAGCTAAAGTCTGATAGAAAGGATAGTAATCTGGAAAACTGGCTCCTAAAATTTTGCTATTTGTTGGCTCACCAGTGATCTTTTTAAAGGAGAAGTGGTCAAAAGGGGACTGCTGATAATCCAACAAAAAAGGGGTCACAGCAATAATCTGATTACTGTTCCAGGCATTACTGAAAGCATCCAGGTAATAGCTACTGAGCTGATCAGCAGTAGGTAAAGACTTATCAAAATACACTCCTTCTGCATGTTTCCAACCAGTCTCAGTAATAAAAATAGGTAACTGTTTACTTACTCCTAAACTGTGTAGCAAAGATTGCTCCCATTGCCAAGTTCTAATTGTTCCCTTACCACTGTCATCAGGTGAACCAGAAAAACCTGGATTAGGATAAGAGTGAGAAACCCAGCCATCCAATTTATTAAAAATTCCTGGCACAGCTTTATTCATATCTTGCAGAAAGTTTTCTTCCTCTTCAAATTTAGGCTGCTCTGAAGGAGCTGAAGCATCAAAACCAGCATTTAAAACAAAAAAATCATCATTCTTGTTTTTTAAAGCTGTAATGGTTTGATCTAAAACTTTGGCATAATCTGCTGGATCAACCCGGCCACCCCATTCTTGTCCTTGATTAGGCTCGTTATAAACTACCACATACCTATTCTTCACTGGCCAGATCAAACTGTTGAGAAAGTTAGCCCAATCCCCGGCATCACTATCACTGGGTACATTCCAATTTTCACCATTCGGGTCAGTAGCAATTCGGACAATTGGAATCAGGTGCCTTCTTCTTAAATTGTTAAAAAAGCTTTGCCATTTATCATGATCACGGTCGTTTTTCTCAATCAAAAACGTCACATATCCCCAATCACCACCAGTGGAGTTAACTAGTTGAGCAGCAGCTGAGGCTTCATTATCAGTGGCTGAGATGATGTGAATACCAAACTTGTTGTTTGGTACAGCTTGAGGATCCGTAACAGCTTGAGCAGGAGTGGGGAATAAACTTCCCAAAAAGAACCAGCAAAATATTATTAAAAACAGGGAAACAAGTTTCTTCATGTCCAAAACGGCCCTCATATTTTATCATTGATAAATTACTTAGTCACGCCTGGTGCTAATTTGGATAACATGTATAATACTTAACTACTATGGCTATCCAAGATTCAACAACTTTGCACTGGAATTTGCAAAGCCTATATCATGATGATAATGATCCAAACATTGATCGAGATAAATTAATTGTCAAAAGGGCGAATTTAAAATTTATTAAGAAATGGCAGCAGCGTGCTGATTATTTAACAAAACCCAAAATTCTATTACAAGCTTTGAATGAATATGAAGAGCTAGAAAAGAATTTTGGCAGGAGTGGTAAGTTTGGTTATTATTTTTGGTTAAGAGCCCATTTAGACCAAAATAACCCCCAAGTTAAAGCTAAATATAATCAAATTACTGAATTTGCTAAAGACTTAGGTAATCAAATCAGGTTTTTTACTTTAAATATTGCCAAAATTCCTCAGTCTCAACAGAGTAAATTTTTAAGATATTCTGGTTTAAAAAAATACCGGCATTTTTTGGAAACATCCTGGGCTTTTTCTCCTTATTTGTTATCAGAAGAAGTAGAACAGGTACTTAATCTTAAAGCAACTACTTCTTTTAATAACTGGGTTAAGATGGTTGCTCAGTTCCTAGCTCAGGAAGAAAGAAATTGCTTAGATGCAAATGGCAAACCAGCCAAGCAAAATTTCTCACAAATTTTAAGCTTACTAAGTAATGCAGATAAGAAAATCAGGGACGATGCAGCTCGGGCTTTTAATGATATTTTAGCCCACAATGTGGAGGTTGCTGAAGCAGAAATTAACTCCATATTAGCTGATAAAAAAATCGATGACAGCTTGAGAAAAATGCCTAGACCAGACTTATATAGACATTTAGAGGATGATATTGATAGTCAGGTAGTGGATGTTTTGATGCAAACTGTTGCAGAAAAATTTTATCTAGCGAAGCGCTTTTATCAGCTAAAAGCTAAGCTGCTCAAAGTTAAAAAACTTGCCTATCATGAAAGAAATGTAGAGTATGGGCAAACGAGTCAAACTTATACTTTTGCTCAAGCAGTTGAACTAGTAGGGAATGTTTTTACTCAGCTGGATCCTCAATTTGCTCAAATTTTTCATGATTATCTTCACCTGGGGCAAGTTGATGTATTACCTAAAACTAATAAGCAAAGTGGAGCTTTTTGTATCTATGATCTACCGACTGCTCAAGTTTTTGTATTGCTAAATTTTACTAATAAGCTCAGTGATGTTACTACTTTAGCTCATGAGTTTGGTCATGCTATTAATAACGAACTAATTAAGCAAAAACAACACGCCCTAGATTTTGGTACTCCCTTAGCAACAGCAGAGGTAGCAAGTACTTTTACTGAAGATTTTGTGCTTCAGCGGATTTGGCAAGAAGCTGATGCAAAAATGCAGCTTTCTTTAATGATGAGTAAGCTAAATGACGATGTTTCCTCGATTTTTAGGCAAGTGGCTTGTTATAGATTTGAACAACACCTTCACCAGCAATTTAGGGAAAAAGGTTATTTGTCCAAGGAAGAGATTGGCAAACTTTTCCAAAAGCAGATGCAATCTTACATGGGTGAGGCAGTTGAGCAGTCTCCAGGATCAGAAAATTGGTGGGTTTATTGGAGTCACATCAGGAGGTTCTTCTATGTTTATTCTTATGCTTCTGGCTTATTAATTTCTAAATCCCTTCAGGCAAAACTTAAAAAGGATCCTCAATTTATTGAAAAAATAAAACAATTTTTAGCAGCTGGTTACTCAGAGTCTCCAAGTAGTATTTTTAAGCAGTTAGGGATTGACATTACTAAAGAGGAGTTTTGGAAAGAAGGTTTACAGGAAATAGAAGATTTGTTGAATCAGGCAGAAAAACTATCTAAAAAATTAGGAGTTTTATGATAAGCTGAAAACATGAAGACTAAAGTTAGTCTTAAAAGAGTAATCATTGGTATGATTATTGCTCTTATTTTATTAATAATATCCTTTATCGTGGTTGGTAATTATTTAACAAAAGATATTCCATTGGAAAAGTTAAGCTCCGCCTATTAATAATTAACTTCCTATATTGCCTTTGGAACTTATCATATTTTGATCTAAAAAGATCTGCTTGACTTTGGGTTATATTAGGGTCTATAAAGAGTATACGGGTTTTATTTGTATGATCCAGAAAATTAGTGCCCCAATTTCTGTCAGTTTAATCTTTGATCATCAAAAAAGATTGGTTTATCCCAAGGCTTTGGTTTGGGAGGGTAGAAGCTACCCCATTACTAAAATAGGCTTACATCATATCT
>JAMCSY010000015.1 GCA_023379125.1 Patescibacteria group bacterium
AGCACAACATCAGCAATATGAACAAGCCTCGCAGGTTAAGAAAATATTGGAAGGGCTGAATTATTTAACCCAATCAAGTAGTATTGAGGGATATTTAGAAGAACCCAACTATTTACAAAATCAAAATAAACTGGCTCTCCAGACTTTACAAGAAGCCTTAAAACTGCCAAATTTACCAGAAAGAATCGAATGTTTTGATATTTCTAATACTGGTGGACAACAGGCAGTTGGTTCATTAGTTGTCTTGACTCATGGAGAGATAGACAAGAAATGGTACCGTAAGTTTAAAATTCGTCTACCTAATAAACCTAATGATGTTGGGATGATGAAAGAAGTAATAGGTAGGCGTTTACAACACCCAGAATGGCCCAAACCAGACTTAATGATTGTTGATGGAGGTAAGGGGCAACTCAGTGGAGCTTGGCAAGTGCTTTCAAACAGCCAATGGCAGGTCCCCATTTTTGGTCTCGCCAAAAGGAGGGAGTGGGTAATTCCTCTTAATGGTTCAACAATTAAAATCTCTCATCATTCACCTGCCTTGAAGTTACTACAAAAAATTCGTGATGAAGCTCATCGGGTTGCGATTAGCTTCCACCGTAAACTGCGTGCCCAGGCTTTTGTGAACTCAAAATAACTACTGTGATAACTTGGTTATGGTAAGATAAATCTGCAGATATGAAAGCAATCATCAGGACTTATTTAATTGATGTGGGGGTACTGTGGCTGGTTTCTCAATCTTTTCCTAGTTTGATGATTTTAGGTGGGGTAAAAGGGTTATTGATTGGTGGACTAGCTTTTATGTTAGCTAATGTTTTACTCGTACCTTTACTTAAGGTATTGTTTTTGCCTTTAAACTTGCTAACCCTTGGTATTTTTGGCTGGATTAGTAATGTTTTGGCACTATATATTTTAGTTAGTGCCGTACCTTATTTTAAGCTTTATCCGTATTCCTACCCTGGAGGGAGCCTGGGTGGTTTTGGTATTCCAGCAATGGACTTATCAGCTTTTGAGGTAGCAATTATTGCCTCATTATTAATAGGTGCGATAATACATATAATCCATTGGATTATCAAATAATTCTGGTACAATACAGGCTATGCAGTTAAATATAATTTATATTCTACAGATAGTACTAGCAGTCTTACTGGGAACGTTAATTTTACTCCAAGCGAAAGGAACAGGGTTGGGCTCAACGTTTGGTGGAGAACTCTCTTTTTATCGCACTAAAAGAGGGGTAGAAAAACTGCTTTTTTATTTGACAATTATTGTTTCTAGTCTTTTTCTAATCATCTCAGTGGTGGCTTTGATTCTGTGAAGAAACTAGTTTTTTTTAGCTTAATTATCAGCAGGTTTATTACTCGCTACTTCAAAAAATTATCTTCTCGCCAAAGAGGGGCTAATTTTACTGTGGTTAAGCAAAATCAGGCTAAAAGTCCAGCCCTGAAGCTTAAAAATTTGCAGCAGCCGTTGCTACTTTTTTTTGGTGGGGCACTTGTTCTTTTTTTGATTTGGTTTTTCCGTGATAATCTAATGCCGAAACCCGTTGTCTCTGAAGGAATTATAGGTTTATATACAGAAGATAATTTACCGCCCACTGTGACCTCACTATTATCACGTCCTTTAGTTAATCTTAATCAATCGGGACAGCCAGTACCTGATTTAGCAGAAAAGTGGCAGTCGACTGATGAAGCCAAGCTGTATACCTTAACTTTGAAACCTAACCTGTTTTGGAATGACCAGACACCGCTCAAATCTTCGGATATTAAATTTAATTTAGAAGATATTCAAGTTTCCTACCCAGATGATCAAACGATTATTTTTAAATTAACTGATTCTTTTAACCCCTTCCCAGTTCTGCTCAATGATCCAGTTTTTAAGCAAGGTAGCCTGGTTGGAGATGGTTTATACAATGTGTCCTCAATCGAGAAAAACAAAAGCGTGATTACCAAAATGGTCTTAATGCCAGCCAATAAAAATTCTAATCTACCAGAGATTAATATCCGCTTCTATCCTGATGAACAAACGGCTAAGACTTCGTTTGCCTTAGGTGAAATTAATAGTTTACTGGGAGTCAGTGATACTGGTGATTTGGTTGATCAGCCAGCAATCTTAATTAATCAAGTACAAATCTATAACAAATTGGTTGCGATTTTTTATAACACCAAGGATCCGATTTTATCAGATAAAAACTTGCGCAAAGCCCTCAACTGTGTCGCTCCTAATGTCACTGATGAAGAACGGATTCAATCACCAATTCCCAAAACTTCCTGGGCATTTTCTGATGAAACTAAAGGTTGTATTGATGATCTCGCCCAGGCTAAGTCTTATTTTGCTAAAGTTCAAAACGGTAAAGATTCCACGATTACTTTGGTTACAACTCCTAACTTATCTGCAGTTGGTGAACAGGTGGTGACTGCTTGGAAGAGTTTAGGTATGAACACAGTATTGCGCGTAGAAAGTGGTATTCCCCAAAATTTTCAGGCATTACTAATTGCCCAAACTGTCCCCAAAGATCCTGACCAATATGCTTTATGGCACTCGACACAAACGACAACTAATTTGTCACAGCTAAAATCTGACCGGATTGATAAGGATTTAGAAGATGGTCGGAAAACAACTGATAATCAAGTGCGCAAAGATCGTTATGCTGATTTCCAAAAACTGTTAATCGAAGATCCACCGGCAACTTTTTTATATTTTGATAAAATGAATATAGTTTACCGGCAGAATATCGCTAATCAACTAAAAAAGGTGATCAATTATCAAATTTATGAAGAGTAGCTAGAAAGACAAGATTCAATGATCAATGTTCTCAAACAAGGTAAGATCTTAGAAAAAACTAATCACCATTTTGAAAATGGAGCGGTACTTAATCCTGCTTGTATTATTAAAGATGGAATCACTCATATGTTCTACCGGGCTATTGATCATCTGGGTATTTCCACGATTGGTTATTGTCAGATTAAAAACGATAAGGTAATTTACCGCCATGATCAGCCACTTTTGAAACCTGATTTTCCCTATGAAAGACAAGGCTTGGAAGATCCAAGAATAGTTTTTTTAGATGGAACTTATTATCTTTTTTATACTGCCTACGATGGGCAAAATGCTTTAGTTGCTTATGCTACCAGTATGGATTTGGTCCATTTTAGTAAACACGGTGTGATTTCTCCAAAAATTACATATGATGAGGCTGAGGATCTTTTTCGCAACTCTCATATTAAAGAAGAGTATGTGTTTTTTGAAACATTTTATAAAGATAAGTTAGGTAAAAATGTCTTGCTTTGGGAGAAAGATGCTTTTATCTTTCCCAAAAAATTTCATGGCCAATTGGCGATGTTTCATCGGATTTTACCAGGAATTCAACTAATTTATTTTAATGATTTTACTGAGTTGACAGATCAATATTGGCGCTCTTATTTAAAAAATTTGGGCAGCTCAGTAGTTTTAGAACCACGCTATTATTTTGAAAGTCGCAATATTGGGGGCGGATGTCCGGTGATTGAAACTGAGGCGGGTTGGTTACTTATTTATCATGCTGTTGAAGATAGTGGCCAGGGACGCATCTATCATGCTGGAGCAGCTTTACTGGACCTACATGACCCTTCGCGAGTCTTGCATAGACTATCTGAACCATTATTTTCTCCCACTCAAGCTTGGGAAAAGAACTCTTATATCAATAATCCAGAAGGAAATGTGAACAGTGTAGTATTTCCTAGTGGAGCAATAGTTGAAGGTGATGAGCTGACTATTTATTATGGTGCCGCGGACTTCCTCATAGCTTATAAGACAATAAAATTAAGCGATTTAATCAATCTGCTGAAAAACAGCCAAGTCTAGGAGGCTAAAAGATTGGACAAAGTTGTAGCTGCCAATAAATAGCAGATTATAGATTCTGCTCCAGCATTCTTATTAAGCCGATTTTCCTGTAAACCATCTGCACAGCCTCCATCAGCCCTAATGACAGGCTGATGCAGTAAATTATTTCCCTCGAACCAACTAAAATATAGCTTGGCCTGATCTAAATATTTTGGTAAATGGGTTACTTCATAAGCGAGGCATAAGCTTAAAACTTTATAAGAGATATCAATTGGTTGCTGGTCATATAAAGGCATTGAGCCATTTTTTGTCCACCAGCCTTTGTTGCCAACGGCAATTGGCGTACCATTAATGATGGTTTTTTGCACTAAAAAATCCAAGCTTTTCAAAGCTACCTCTAGATATTGCTTGTTTTTAGTGAGCTGATAAGCAGCTAAAAGAGAATATGGAAGTAAAGCATTGGCATAAGATAAAAAGTGCTCATACCAAGGCCACTGGTCAGATGAATTTTTCTTAAAAGCTTGGATTAACTTATTTGCAAAATAAGTACTGGCTTCCAGATTACCCAATTGAACAGTGCCCAGCAGGGTATAAGCCCACACTCTAGTATACTTACTCTTTTGCAGCCCAACAATTAAAGGATTAATTAGCTTTGTCGGAGTTTTTTTATGATATTTATAACTGTATCTAGCTAGTCCCCAGACAGTTTCAGCGCTAGCTTCCTTAAAATGATCATATTTACCATTTTTAGCTAATTTGGCATAAGTAAGGCAGCGTACTCCGCTTTGCGGATTAATGGCGCTGATGGTTATTTTAGCTAATTTTTTACTCAGACTTTTGTGATCAACTAGGCAAGCTAGAATTAAGGCACGTGCCTGATCTTCGATAGCATAACCAAAACGATGATGTTTTTGATCACCCTGAGAAAACTGGATAATTCCCCGACCGTTAATCATTTTGCGAAAATAGTGAAAACTTTGCTTAGTGTCCATTAGCGGCGAGCTGGAAGAGGTGGAAATATTGGTGAGCAATATTAACCCATGTCATGGTACGGCCAATTTCATAGGTCTTGGCTTCACAGATACCTCGTTCATCTCCATCTTTGGTAAGTCTTACTACTGTTTCGGCAATTGGTTGGGAAGTTAAAAAGTCCACAATCTGACCGCGTCCATCACTAAGCATCTCTTTTGCATAAAGGTAGGGAGTAGAGATACAAACTTTACCAGCCCCAATTGCGTAAGCTAAGGCTCCTGAAGCAGCTTGCTGGGGATTTAAATAAGGAGTGACATAATAATCAGTAGCCCCAATATAACCAACCAGTTCAGACAGACTAACGTAACGATTAACAAAACTAACATACTTACTAACCTTTAATTTATTTACCAACTTGGTGAGGTATTCACGATAAGTGTCTTGACCATTGGCCTGTTTTAAAAGCACGGGGTGAGTTTGTCCCACAATTTGATAAACAATATTGGGAATCTCTTTTTTAATCTGTGGTAGGCTACGAATAGCGTACTCAATACCTTTCTGCTCAGAGAGCAAGTTGATACTGGTCATAACAACTTTTTTCTCTAAACCTAATCTTTTTTTCCACTCAATGAGGTTAAGTTTAGGAAAATCTGGTACGCCATGATGGATCACTGCAATTTTCTTCGGATCAATTCCATAGGTATGTTCTAAAATTTCTGCAGCTGCTTCTAACATCACCACCACAAAAGTCGCCTTTTGACAGACTGTTTGTAATATTTTTTTCATTTTAGGAGAGGGTTCAGCGAGGACTGTATGTAATGTTACCAAAATTGGTTTTTTAATTGCTTTCACCATTCTGATAGCTAAATCTCCATCAGGACCTCCATAAATACCATATTCATGTTCTAGACAAACTGCTTGATAGTGATCATCTTTATTCACAGTGTTGATAACCTTGCGGTAGTCAGCCCAAACGTTTTCCCTGATTCTAAATTTAACTTCGTGTGGGTAGTCAAGCGATTCACTGATTTGATTATCCATGGCTGCGATTTCTGCTGGACAAAGGGGATTAATCAGATTAACGGCATTAGTTAAGTCTTTGGTAAATGTGGCTATCCCGCACTTGCGCGGGATATAACTTGATACATATAGAACACAAACAGGCCTTGTGATCCTCTGTAATTCGCCTTGTAACTGCGAGTGACTCCTAAAAAATTTAGTACTCATCTCTTCAGACCATCTGGGCAGATTTTGAAGGTAAATTGATTATAACATTAAAAAGTCACTTTTGACCAGTTGGTGACCCCAGCAGGATTAAGGCTACTCCGCTGGTAGCGGAGATCTTGCCCCGCTTTGCAGGGTCGAACTAGCTTGCCACATTCGTGGTGCGCAAGGTTTGCTCCTTCGCCGAAGTTACAACCAAAACGTGAGACACAAGGCCTCACTTTTTGGTTTGTGACCCCAGCAGGATTCGAACCTGCGACCAATTGCTTAAGAGGCAACTGCTCTACCGCTGAGCTATGGGGCCAATATATTATGATGTATATAGTTTCTTCCTCTGGAAGACTTCAGCTCTATTTCTCTTCGTAGGGCTTCCGATTGAGTAAAGAACTATTCCTTATATACCAAGAGCCAGAAACCTTTATTTGACTTAGTATAAGAGTTATTCTTAAATCGTCACTATTGTATTGATTGATTCTTTTTTCTAAGTCAGCTGTTTGGCCGCTATATATTTTATCAGATAGTCTATTCTTCAGCACATAAACTGTGTACATATTTTTACTTAAGGGTCAGTCAGCTGACTGGTCTACTATTTATACTTTAAAACTTGCGCCCCTAGAGGGAATCGAACCCCCATTACTAGTTCCGAAGACTAGTGCTTTATCCGTTAAGCTATAGGGGCATAAATTTTGATTTATACCAACCCTGTTCTTTAGCTGTCTTTCTTCTGTGACAATTTGCACATCTAATGTCACATTTTTCTACCTCTTGCTTTACCCTTGAGAGATTATAATAGCCTGAAACAACTTTCCCTATCTCAGCGATTTTATTCCCTCTATGATCAAATTCTAGTACTAAAATATCTTTCTCTCCACAATCTACGCAACTATGCATATTAAGATACTCCCATATATATTGTCTGGCTGCACCCCTTATTTTATTTCTATTTCTTTTAGCTTTTAACAAATAGTATTTTCTATGATTGTAATAATGTGATCTAACATACTCTCTGGTGCATGACCTACATTGCGCCTGTCTAATATTTTTTGATTTATCTTTAAAATTAAATTCTTCGATGTCTTTAACTTCGCTACAGCGAGTACACCTTTTCTTCATAGAAGATATCTTAGTGTATTCGAAGTTATTTCTCAAGTCCGAAGTGAGATACTCTAATCCACTGAGCTACAGGTGCAACGAACACCACTATTTTACCAGCTTGTCGATCTTTTTCCTAATCCCGTAATAATGGTTATTTGTTGGTTAAGTTAATAAGTTGACTTGATGAGTAGTGCTTGGTTGTTTGGGTAGGGTAGAAGCAGCCAGCAATCCTAAACTTAAGCCTAGTAAAATGCCACCAACTACATCGCTAGTCCAATGCTCAGCAAGATAAACCCGAGAAATAGCCATTAAGATTAAGAAGCCAGTTAAACCTATCTTGGCAACAATTTTGGTTTTTCCAGTACTTTGTTGATCAAATAAGCAAAACAAAAAAACGATCAAAAAAGTCATCCTGACCATATGTCCAGAAGGATAAGAATAAGCAGTTTGCACAAAACTACTGGGTAGCTCCAAATGGATAACTCCTTTATAGAGCTGACTTGGTGGACCTGGATGATTAATTAATAACTTACCTGTAATTTCTGCAAGTAAACCTCCAAGATATAAAAAAAGGCTAAAAAAAGTTAAGATATGTTTTCTTAAAAAGACAAAGAGGAGCAAAGTTGCCCAGACAATAAAGGTCAGCTCAGCTGTCCCAATGAGACTAAGTAAAGAAAACGGCCAGGCCAACCAATTGGGAACAATTTGTTGTAGTAGGGTGGTTAATTGGAGGTCAGCATTCGATGTTTGTATTGAAATAACAAAATAGGTAAAGACACAGAAGAGGAAAAAAGAGAGTAGAGAAAGTAAACACAAACGTAGATTGAGCCGCATATTACCATTCTATCACGATCAAAGATCTATCTGGGATCTAAGCAATCTCTTAGTTAATGCTTGCTAACTCCTTACCCTGCTTTGCTAGCTCTCTTACTTAGATATTCTATGATGCTACTTAGTATGGATGGTCGCTTTAAGGAGATTGTCAAAAAACTAGTTTGGCAAAAGCAGTCAATTGAATCAGAAATTCAAACTATTGAGACCTCTGATCCGGTTTTAATGCAATTTCCGGAAGAAGCAGCAGAGTTAGGCACAGCTGCTTGGGAAGCAGATGCACATGGTACATCTGTCTCAGTCAAAAATGACCTAATGCTTTTGTCTGCTAAAGTAAGTCACGCTTTAGAAAAAGTTGGTTTGGGTAGTTATGGTATGTGTGAAAAATGTGGTAAAACCATTGACCCAAGACGATTGGAGGTTTTACCTATTGCGGTGAGATGTCAAACCTGTACTATTTAGGGCTACTACTCTTTTCTTACAAGTTTATCCAATAACTCTTAAAGCACTTGGATAAAATTTGCCAGTGATTAAATTAAGTTCATTACTCTCGATTAGGAAAAATAGTCATCGTCATATAATAGAAGGGCAGCGTTCAATTACAACCTCGGTAGTATTACTAAATGCGATAAAAACCCGGGCAATTTATCACTCTGGGCGAGTAAAGATACTGTAAAATTTTCATTTGCTTGTAGATTGTTTCCAATTATAGTTAGTGTTATTATTTGTGTGTTATGGCTAAGGAAGCTACCTCAACGTTTAATCGTTTATACCGCTCACAATCTGATCGTATGTTAGGTGGAGTGGCTGGTGGTTTAGGCGAATACTTCGGCATTGATGCAACCTTAATTAGACTAATTTTTATTTTTCTAACAATTTTTGGTGGTTCCGGAGTAATCATTTATATTCTCTTGTGGATTCTAGTTCCTGTTCAATCAGATGCCCAGGAAACCTCTGATCCAAAAATAATTAAGGAAAGAACTAGGCGTTTTGCGCATGAACTGCGTGGAGTAATGAATAATAACAACAATAAAGCAGTTTGGGGGCTCTTGATTATTATTTTTGGCTTACTACTTTTGTTTAGTAATTTAGGCTTATTTGATTTTGTGAACTTTAACAGGCTGTGGCCACTGCTCTTGATTGTCTTAGGAATAGTGGTCTTAACTAAAAAATAACATGGACGATCATCAGGAAGCACTAGACGAGAAAGAATACAAAATTAAAATCCATCACCATCATCACTCCAGTGGTTTTTGGGCGTTGATCCTTATTACTGTTGGATTGGTTTTTTTACTTAATAACTTTGATATCTTACCCTGGTCAGTTTGGGGGACTATTTGGAGATTTTGGCCAGTATTGCTTATCTTAGCCGGGATTCAAGTGATCTTAGGAAAATCTCGTGCTTCGAGTATTGTGGTGTTCCTTTTAGGTTTACTGATTATAGCTGTAATTGTTTTTGCTTCTGTAGCATCAGTAAACTCTGCGGTCAATAATTATATGAATAATCAACTACATTTCCAAATTCCAATGCACGATCAATCTAACTATCGTAACTTTAATTATTAATACTCTTTAAATACTTTCTTAATTGCCTTTAGGTAAGCTCACAAAAAATGTCGTGCCTATTTTCTCTTGGCTTTCAAACCAAATTTTGCCATGGTGACTGCTGATAATTTCCTTGCTGATGTAAAGCCCTAAACCAAGTCCAGCACTATCTTGGGTATTACTTGTGGAATTTTTTGCTTGGTAAAAAGCATCAAAAATATGCTTGGCTTTATTGGGAGGAATACCAATTCCTCGATCTTGTACTGTTAACTGAATGGTCTGATCGCTGTTGGCTAACTGTACTTTAACGCTACTACCCGGACGAGAATATTTCACAGCGTTATTAATTAAGTTCGTTAAAACTTCATCAAGTCGTAATTTATCAGCTCTGATAACTAAGTTGCCTAAGTTGCTTTGATAACTAATCTGATGATGAGGATAGATGCTTTGCATGATAGCTATCTTTTGTTGGCAAAACTCAGCTAAATTAAATAAGCTAAGGTTGAGGACAAGTTTCCCAGTTAATATTCGGTAAAAATCTAACAAACTGTTAGAAAGCATCGTGATTTTATCTGTTTCTTGGTCTATTGTCATAAGTTTTTCTATAAATTTTGCCTTTTGGTTAACATTATTGGCGTTATGTAGCAATAACTCAGTACAAAGTTTAATCGTTGTGAGCGGAGTTTTTAATTCATGGGCTACTACTGATGATAATTGATCACGAGCTTTAATGAGCATTTTTAAATCTTCGTGATGTTGTGCATTATCGACAGCAAAGGCAGAATAATTGGTGAATAATTTCAACTTTTTATGATCGGAAGAGTTAAAATATTGACGCCTGGGGTTATTAGTTAAAAATAATAATCCGCGTAATTTATTTTGTGTGGCAATTGGAGCCACTAAAATTCGATTAACTCCACTAAAATAGCTGATAGCTAAGTTTTTGATCCTGAGGTCTCTAATCCTGATTTCAAATGTTTGATTATGTCTTTGTTTAGCAACTGTCAAAAGATAGTTGGCAAAAAGATTAATTTGATTATGTGTTTTGAGGATTTTTCCTAAATGATAAATGTTTACCAGTGATCCTGCCTGAGAGTTGGTTTTTAGCAGAATTCCCACAGTATCAGAGCCAATTAAGCGCCGACTTTCCTCAGCCATAATTCGCAATACATGATTGAGATTTAATTCTGAAGAGGAAAGGGCCAAACTAGCTTGGTGAAGGTGTTCAAGAATTGAGCGTTCTTGCCCAACTTTAACTAGATTTTCGCGAAGGTAACCTAAATTAGTAATTAATAAGTGGTTATAACTTCTAATAATGTAGCCAGAAACCACACTGGCAATTACTCCCACAACTGTATAGGAGATAGAGAGTAGGCTCAAATTGACATAGGCAAAATAGCGTGGTTCATAACAGTAATAAATCACAAAAATTGATGTGAACAAAGCTGTGGGAATTGTTACTTTTAGGTTGTAGAGTGAGGATAGAAACAATACGTAGAAAATAAAGGGGATTACTGGATCAGGGATATTTACAATTCTTTCGTCAAAATACCAATAAATTGAGGCTAAGATAATTAATAAGAGAATCGAAGCCAAGTATAGTCGAAGTTGACTAACCTCGATTGTGGGAAGCGAGATTTTTAGATTACGAATAAACGAGGGTATAAATGAAAAAACTAAAAGAATACTAAAAACAGAAAAAAGCCAGACCAAGAGAGATTGATGAAAAGACTGACTAGCTACTGTCGTAAAATTTATCAGATCATACATCACTCATCACTTAGAATCGATCATTTATACCATTTTTCTCTCAGATACTCAATCCTAAACTTTCG
>JAMCSY010000016.1 GCA_023379125.1 Patescibacteria group bacterium
CCTTACTTACAGGCGCTTACTTTTTCACTTGATTTGCAAAGATTACAAGGTAGTTTAGTAATGGAAGCTATTTTAAGAGAAGCTTCTGAACTAAGAATTATTAGTAATGAAACAGATTCAAAAGATGCAGGCTTAATTTATTGCGCTTCTAGTTTAGAACAGCCAGGTGAGATAAGAAAATATCCAGTAATCCGTTTTGCCCCAAATGAACAGTACTTAATTTCTTTGGGATTTAAGCGTGAGGGGGAAGATTGTATAAAATCTTATCAAGATATGATGACATATTTTGTGAAAAGAGATAGTAATGGATCCCTCGAAGCCAGTTTTTCTGGACTAGGAACATATCATCCTGATGATCCTGAGTTTAAGCCTCATGACAGGGAAGCTGCTCAACCTGCTTATTTTCGTGTAAGCTGTTTGAGCTAAAAAGGGATTATTGTGAACAGAAGCTGCGTCTTTTTTGTAATCCACTCCTGTTTGGTTTTTCTTACCTAAGGATTCTTATTTTCGTGTAAGCTGTTTGAGCTAAAAAGGGATTATTGTGAACAGAAGCTGCGTCTTTTTTGTAATCCACTCCTGTTTGGTTTTTCTTACCTAAGGATTATCTCCTGTCTCCCCGACGATCGTTAAAACCGCCTCTTCTTTCGTATCCTCCTCTGTGTTGAAAACCTCCACGATCTGATTTTTCCTCTCTTGGCTTAGCTACTGAAACTGCTAAGTTTCGTCCATTTAAAGAATATCCATCTAGTTCTTTGATCGCTTTTTGGGCTTCATCATCATTTTCCATCTCCACAAAACCAAAGCCGCGGCTTTGGCCAGTAAACTTGTCACTAATCACTGTTGCGGAACTAATAGTTCCAAAAGATTGGAATAGTTGGGATAATTCATCACTGGTAGTACTGTAAGGTAAACTACCAACAAAAATTTTGGTCATCTAAATATATTCACCACCTTCTTGGGTTCATTCACTTTTGGGGATCTGACGCACCAAAAGAACGAGACTTACTCTTTTGGTTAGTTTCAGGGTAAAACTAAAACAGCCTTGAAGGGAAGTTCATTAAAACACCTGTTCTATACACACAAATAAGAGCATATATATTATATCAATTTAATTAGCCGATAGCAAACAGATCAGGGATTAGATGGTAAGTTTCAAAATCTCCTTCTGATATCTGGTTGTCTAGCTAACACCTTTGGGGTGTGGGTAAAGGGGGTATCTGGGATAGAGGAGTGGATTGGTAAGCTAAAGCTAAAAACAGATCCTTTATTGAGCTCACTTGTCACCCAAATTTTACCGTTGTGAGCACTAATAATTAGTTTGCTGATATATAGACTGATCCCTTCTCCAATATATGAGTAATTTAGAATACTGGTTGCTCGGTGGAATTTTTGGAAGAGCTTTTGTATTTCCTCTGGAGAAATACCAACCCCTTGATCAGAGACATGTACTATGACATCATTGAGTCCCACTTCAATGGCAATAGAAACCTCGCTACCAGGACGAGAGAACTTGATAGCATTATCTAATAAATTCTTCATAACTTGACTAATTCTAGTTTGGTCAAGGTTGATAATTGGTATGGGGCGAATTGGTGGTTGTAGCACGAGTAAAACTGTTTTGTCAACGGCTGCTTGTTGGTAAAGGCGCATAGCTTCCTCTGCGATATCTAATAGGTTTGTTGGCTTTTTAATTAGGCTAGTGTTTCCTGACTCGAAGTAAACCACGCTTAATAAATCTTCAACTAAACTATCAAGCTGATTGACGTTCTCACTAACTAAGTTCACATACCTAAATTGTTCGGTAGATAACTCCCCAGTTTGTCCGTTTTTAAAGAAACTCAAGTAACCTTTAATAATAGTTAATGGGGTTCTTAAGTTATGTGAGGCAATTGCAATAAATTCATCTTTTAGTTTGTCAACTTCCTGTAAAGATGTAATATCTTTGTGTAAAGTCTGGGCCATTTTATTTACAGCTGTGGCCAAATCTTCAACTTCATCATGGGTGTTTACAGAAATACTATGGTCAAATACACCGCTACTAATCAATGTGGCTCCTTTGGCTACTTTCTCAATAGGATTAATAATTACTTTATTTACTAGCAAGCTGATAGAAAAAAAACTAAGTAGTAAAAAAGTTGCCGCGATGGAGATGATAATATAGCTAATGACGGTAGCACTTCGTAAAACTTCATCATAAGAAACAAAGTAGCGAATGGTATATCTACGCCCACCCCAATTATCATAAGTCGGATAAATAATTTGTTGGATATGTTGTCCATTTTCAGCATAGATATAGGTCGGCTCGGTTTGTTTAATTGCTGTAAGCACATAATCTTCGGTAATGGTTTTTTTGGAAGGTGGTGTTAGTTGATTGAGATCTTCAGAATCAAACAAAATGTTATTGCTAGTATCCAGGATCTGAATTCTAGTTACATTTTTATCCAGATTTAAAATATTAGTAAACGAATCTTTAAACTCTAAATAACCAGAATTGAAATATAAATCATAAGCATCAGCGAGAGGCTTATTGGATAAATCAGCATAAGCTTTGGCCTGATCAGTCACTCTTTGGGTTAGGCTGGAACTATTATTGTTTACCAAAACGATAGTTACCACACTAAAAATCACAATTAAAAAAAGAGAAACGATAATGCGGAATTTATTTCTTAAACCAAAAAACTTATTATGGTGAGGCCAAAAATTTTTTATCACATCCATGTTAATTGGAGGCCTAAATTTGATCAGAGGTAGCGATTTTGAGAAAGTTACTGCGTGAGTCCAGCAAACTCATTTGCTCGAAGCTCTTGATCTAATCTGGGCTGCCAATAGATGTTTTTTGAATAAGCAAAGCCAATTAGATCAGAATTGAGTGGAATAAACGCAATATCATCAGAGGCAAGCTTAATTGCCTGCTGGATTTCTGATATTCTGGTTGCTTCATTGGTTTCTGCTAAAGCTTCTTCAGTTAATTTATCCACTTCTGGATTACTGTATCCACCTGTGTTGTCACTACCAAAATTACCATTAGCAGTTTTGGTATGCAACAAGGCTGATAAGGTATTTAAGGCTTCGTTGTCTTCAAAATCCCAGACCTTGCCAAACATCGAGGAATCGCCGTTGTTGAATTTAACTCGATCGGCTGCACTAGTGTAACCCTCTCTACGAATTTTGATTGTGGCATCAATATTGATCTTCTTTAATTGATTAACAGCATCACTGATATAGTCACCAATTCGAGGATGCTGGACATCAACGGTAATCTTAAAACCGTTTGGGTAACCTGCTTCTGTCATCAGCTTTTTAGCATCGTCCAAATTATAGGGCAGTCTTTTAATATTAGGATTGTAGCCGATAACGTTTGTGTTAACTATTTCTGACTGAGTTTCAGCCATTCCATTAAAGGCTGAAGATTTGTTAACCTCATTCATATCAATTGCTTCATAGATGGCCTTACGCACACGAATATCTTTAAAGGGATTTTGTGGAGTATCCACATAAGGGGTTTTATCGCGATTAACATCAAAACCCAAGAAAGTAATATATTGAGCCAATTGAGTAACAACTTTAAAGTCAGGATTTTGTTTAAGTTCGTTGATACGTGAACCGGGAATATACTCAGCTAGATCAATTTGATGATTAAGCAAAGCGTTTACTCGCTGGTCATCATCCTCAATCACCTGGAAAGTTACTTTTTTAACTAAGGGCTTAGTCCCCCAATAGTTTTCGTTTCTGGTAAGCACAGCATATTGATCTGCCTTAGCATCAGTTAAAATATAAGGCCCAGTGCCAATAGGAGCCTTATCTTTATTTTGAGGATTAAAACTTAGATGTGACAAAATATGTACTCTTGCCAGGTTGTTTAGTAGACTGCGATCAACCTCATTTGTAGTTATTTGCACTTCTAAAGGGTTAATAATTTTGACTTCTTTGACTGTATCTAAATAACGAGAATTGGAGCCATTGTCCCATTGATCACCATACTTTTTTAAAGTGTCAATTGTAAATTTGACATCGTTAGCATCAAAACTATCACCATTTGAGTATTTGACATTAGGTTGTAAATAGAAAATCCAAGTCTTGTCATCTGTATTGGCCCACCGCTGTGCTAACAGTGGTTGGATTTGTAGATTACCATCAATGGTAACTAATGTTTCCAGATACTGGGTAAGAATATAATGGCCGGTAAAATCTGGTGAATAGAAAGGGTAAAATTGGTTAGCAACTGAGTAACTTAAACCAGCAACTAAACCAATTCTTAACTCATCTAGCCCAGTTTTTTTACTGGCTGTGTTGGAATTGTTTGTAAGATTACTGACGCTTAGCTGGTTAAAATAAGGAATTTGATTTCGGAATAAAATAAAAGCACCTGCAAAAACAAGCAAGACAATAAGTAATACAAAAACCGTCGCCGTAATGAATCCACCCTCATTTTTATACTTCATACGGTAAGCAAATATCACTACCTTTTTTAGTGTATATGGTCTTGGCGAGAAATTCAATATCGGGTCAATTAGGGTTCAAAGTGCGATTTATATTGTATAGAGCTGATTCTTCTGGTAAGATTGCAAATTGAATGGGGCAAAAATGAAGAATATCTTATCAATTCTCAGACATACTATATTAGCAGGTAAAAGAAGATATGTGGTGATTGGGCTAGTGCTTTTATTAGTACTTGGAGTTGTCCTTAAACCTTTTGGCTTGTTTGGTGGTAGCTCAGCAACTCAATACAAGACAGAGTCAGTTCTAAAATCTGACTTAACTAATCAGATCAGCGTTTCTGGACAAGTTGAATCAAATAATTTGGCAACGATGGCCTTTTTGGCTACTGGTAGGGTGGCCAGTATCAACTTCCAGGAAGGTGATACAGTGAAAAAAGGTCAAGTGATTGCTAGTCTGGATACTACTCAAGCACAAGATAGTGTCGCTAAAGCTGAGGCCAATGTAAAAAGCGCGCAATCATATCTAGATAAAGTGATTGATGATATTCACCTTTTCCAGTATGGCAATGGGGGATTTTCTAATGTTGGCACTGCTAATGAAACAGAGACTCAAAAGATGACTAGGCAACAAGCAGAAGCAGCTCGTGATGCGGCTGCACGTGATTTAGACTCTGCACGACAACAGTTGCAAATGATGACGATTATTGCTCCCTTTGATGGAACAATTAGTGATATCAGTGGAATTGCTCCGGGGCAAAATTACGCTCCGACCACGGGTGGAACTATCAGTGAAGTGGGCAGTGGTGGATATAAATTTGTGGCTAATGTTGACGAGACAGATTTTCGTAATATTAGTTTGGGTATGAGCGCTGATGTTCTACTAGATGCTTATCCTAATGATAAGTTTCCAGCTGAAGTTAGCAAGATTGCTGTTTCCGCAAGTAAGCTATCGACTGGAGGATCAATCGTACCAGTTAAATTGTCCATTGAACCAAACGAAAAACTTTTAAACGGTTTAACAGGAGAAGCTGATTTTAATCTGGTTGGCGCAAAAAGCGTGCTTAATATTTCCCGAATTGGCTTACGTAAGGAAAACGGGCAAGAGTATGTCTATGTTCTAGAAAAAGGCAAAGCTGTGAGGAAAAATGTCCAATCTGGTCAATCAATGGGGGGTAGGGTTGAGATAGTGCAAGGCTTGTCAGAAAATGAACAAGTAATCTTGAATGATACAGTCCAATGATCTTAAGAGCCACGCATGTCAGCAAAGTCTATCATCTTGACGGTGAGGAGGTTAAAGCCCTTGATGATATTAGTCTGTCAATTGATAAGGGCGAGTTTGTTTCAATCATTGGACCTTCTGGCTCAGGCAAGTCAACACTAATGCATATTATTGGCTTGTTAGATTCTCCGAGCAGTGGAGAAGTTTTACTAGAAGGCCAAGATGTGACTAAGCTTTCCGAAAAATCTTTAGCGAAGTTACGTAATCAGCATATTGGTTTTGTCTTTCAACAATTTAACTTACTGCCGCGTACCTCGGCTCTGGAAAATGTTGAATTGCCCATGTATTATGGTGGGGTTGATGCTCAAGAGCGTCAACAAAAAGCTATCGAGATGTTAAATTTGGTAGGTCTTAGTGAACGAATGGATCACTGGCCTAACCAACTCTCAGGTGGTCAACAACAACGGGTAGCAATTGCTCGCTCTCTGGTGATGAATCCAGCTATTGTATTGGCTGATGAACCTACAGGTAATTTGGATAGCAAAACAGGTCAAGAGATCCTCAGGCTGTTTCATCAGCTTCATGATCAAGGGCATACTATTGTGCTAGTTACTCATGATGGTAATATCGCCGCTCAGGCTAAAAGGCAAATTCGGATTAGTGATGGAAAAATAGAAAAGTAGTATGCAATTTAGTCAAATATTCAAAATCTCGCTCAGATCACTGCGGACCAATAAAGTTCGTTCTTTCCTTACCATGCTAGGGGTGATTATTGGAGTTTCCTCTGTGATTATGCTGGTAGCGATTGGCTCAGGTTTGCAAAAATATGTGACGGATCAATTAGAAGGAATTGGTTCTAACTTGATTATGGTGGTTCCAGGCAAAATGGATTTAAATAAAATGGGGTCTGGCGGGGGAGGTGGAGGACTGAATTTTCTTAATTCTAAGCTTAAGCCAGAAGATGCCCAGTCTTTGGTACAGCAAAGTCCGCTGATTGTTAATGCTGTTTCTGGTGTGGCTAACCAAGCAGCAGTGAAGTATGAAGAGCAAAAGATGTATGTGGAAGTACAAGGGCATGACTATAACTTTTACGAGGTGATGAACTCACCATTAAAAGAAGGAGACTATTTTACCGAAGGCGATGAAAAGGATGGGAGAAAAGTAGCAATTTTGGGTTCAGAGGTGGCCAAAAAACTTTATGGTAACTATGATCCATTAGGGGAAAAAGTAATTATTGCCGATGATCGCTTTACTGTAACTGGGGTACTTAAAGATCGAGGAGTAGGTAGCTCTAATCTGGATGATAATGTTGTGATTCCGCGGACCACTGCTCAGCGTTTATTTAATCAACAAAACGTAGCGGGAATTTATGCACAAGCGGTTAGTGCAGACAAGATGGATTTGGCAATCGCTGATGTAAAGATGATCCTGCTGAATAGGTTAACAAGCGATGATTTTACAATTATGACGCAAAAAGATTTGTTAGGTGCTGTTTCTTCTATCTTAGGTATGCTGACGCTGGCTTTAGCCGGAATTGCAGCAATTTCCCTGCTGGTTGGGGGGATAGGGATTATGAATATTATGTTAGTATCTGTTACTGAGAGAACCAGAGAGATTGGTTTAAGAAAGGCTTTGGGAGCAACACCATCTTTGATATTGACTCAGTTTTTAATTGAGGCAGTTGTTTTATCGGTAGGGGGTGGTTTACTGGGCATCCTTTTAGGCGCGAGCGTTTCTTTGATTATTTCCAAATTCGCCCCTGTGCAATTAACTTGGTGGGCTATTAGTTTGGCATTCTTGGTTTCAGCCGGAGTGGGTATAATTTTTGGAGTAATGCCTGCACGCCGAGCAGCAAAGCTAAATCCAATTGAGGCCTTAAGATACGAATAAACAATAACAGCTTGTTGGTTGATTTTAAGTGTGCTTTTTGTCAAAATCGCACTTTGCGAGCATAGACGACTTTCCAAATTAAAAAACTATGAACTGGGTTGATTATTTAATACTATTAATCTTTTTCCTTTTTGCCTTAGATGGCTTGGGCAAGTCATTACTGATGGAAATATTGAGCTTAGTTTCTTTTTTGTCTGCGTTTATCTTATCCCTCAATTTCTATAACTATGTGGCTCAGTTTTTTGAAAAAGTCTTTAGCCTACCTATCTCAATTGCCGCAGTATTAGGCTTTATTTTGGCTTGGTATCTTGTAGAAGTACTCTTTTTTATCATCCTTCAATTATTTTTGGGAGATTTAATGAATAGGCTAAAAATTCCTATGGGCAATATTTTGGCCATCGTTCCATCTTTTCTGAAGGGTTTAGTGTTTGTTGCTGTAATCTTAATTTTAGTAGCTACTTTCCCAGTTCAGCCTACAATGAAAAAGGCTGTGCAAGATTCTTTGCTTGGTTCTTCAATCTTAGATCGAGCCTCAGGACTAGAGACACCTCTTAAAAATATTTTTGGGGGGTTAAGTGATGAGACCTTTAGCTTTTTAACGGTCCATCCTAGTAGCAATGAGTCAGTTAATTTAGGCTTTAAAACAAACAATTTTTATTTTGACCAAAATATTGAGCAGCAGATGTTTGTCCTAGTTAATCAAGAAAGAGTCTCTAGGGGTTTACCTGCTTTGAGTTGGGACACTGATTTGCAAAAAATTGCCCGCATACACAGTGCAGATATGATGCAACGTGGCTATTTTTCCCACTACACTCCTGAAGGTCAAGATGTAGCTGGTAGAGCAGAAAGTCAAAGTATCCCTTATATGGTAATTGGGGAAAATTTAGCCTATGCCCCTTCACTACAGCTAGCTCATCAAGGGTTAATGAATAGTCCAGGCCATCGGGCTAACATTTTATCCCCTGAATATCACAAAATTGGTATTGGTGTTGCTAATGGTTATGAATATGGGTTAATGTTTACTCAGGTATTCACTAACTAAATGAAAGATTTCTCAGATAAAAAATCTATTAGTAAACCTTTATTATTGGTTGCTAGTTTATTTATTTTCTTCTTAGTTTTTATGTTGCTTTTTAATATAACTCAACAAAGCTTAGGATTAACTGCACATTCTTCTAAACAAGTTTTAGGAGTTATGGATAACAATAATTTATCAGGTTCCTCGCTTTATTTAGTAAGTCGCGTAATCGATGGGGATACTATTGAGCTTTCCAATGGCATAAAAGTTCGTTATATTGGTATTGATGCTCCGGAAACAGTTGATCCCAGACGTCCGGTTGGTTGCTTTGGTCGAGAAGCTAACCAAGAAAATAAGAAACTGGTTGAAGGTAAACAAGTTATCTTGAAAAAAGATATCTCAGAAGTAGATAGTTTTGGAAGGTGGTTAAGATATGTTTATTTACCTAACAACAATCAAGAAGACTTGTTTATCAATGATTATCTGGTCAGGTCTGGTTATGCATGGGCAGCAACTTATCCTCCAGATGTGCAGTTTGCCCCACAATTTTTAGAAGCAGAACAATACGCCAGAGTAAACTCCTTGGGGTTATGGTCAAAATGTTCGCTTTGATTTTATTCACTTTTACTAATACAATACAGAAGAAAGATGAAAAATTTTGCAATTCAAGTTGTCGGTTTGCTAATTGTCATTTTTGGAGCAATGCTTATAACTTTTAAACCACAGGCGATCCCTCAAATTCCTGGACTAACTTATTTTGGTAATACAAGCAATAATAGTTTTGCCACTGAGGTTTTGGTAGTGGGTAATACTCCAATTAATGTGGAGATAGCAGATACTACAGCCAAACGGGCTCAAGGTCTATCTGGAAGAGACTCACTGGACGAGAACAGTGGAATGGTCTTTGTTTTTACTGACCCAAAAATATATCAATTTTGGATGAAAGGTATGAAGATCCCACTTGATTTTATTTTCATCCGTAATGATGTAGTAATAGACCTCTATCGCGATGCACCAATTCCACCTCCAGGAGAGCCAGATTCTGCATTACCTATTTATGAGCCTCGTGGTCCAATTGATATGATGATTGAAGTCAACAGTGGTTTTATTAATGCTCATAGTATCCAAATTGGTGATACAGTTAAGGTTTTATCAACAAGCCCAACACCTTTGCCTTAGCTGAAGTGGAAAACATAAATTTTTATGGAAATACTGCCAATAAAATCTATCGATGATTCTGACCAAGCATTGGTTGGTGCAAATATTGTTAATTTAGCTAAACTCGCTCGCGCAGAATTTCCAGTGCCTGAAGGTGTGGTGGTTACTGCTCCAGATTTTATCCTTACCTCTGTAGTAAAGTTAATCGAAGGTGCTGAGAAAAGTGTTTTTGAGCAACGTTTAGTTTTGGCAAAAAACCAGCTCTTAAAAAGCCCAATTCCTGTCGAACTGGATAATTTTCTTGATGAGCGGCAAATATATTTTCTGCCTAATTTAACTTCCCTAGATATTGCTAGTGGACATGTCTTAGGAATAACTGTCAAAAAGAAGCAATTAGTTTGGGAAAATCTGGTTAATTTATGGCTGGAACAAATTAATAGTCGTTTTTATCAGAGAGGTTTTGATTCCTTATCTTTTTCCCAGTTAACACCCTTAGCTGTGTTTGTGCTAGATAAAGTAGAAACAGAGATTCTAGCTTTTTTCGACACTAATCGCCAAGAAGTGATTGCTGAATCTTCAGTTAAGCTGCAACCTAAGGTTTTGCAGGAAATTGATCAGCTAGTTAATCTGGGGAATAAAAAAATATTTCTGCCCCAAGTCTACATTTTAGCTTTGGCAAATAAGCACCTGTGTTTATTGGGTGTTTTGCCTCACTCAGGAACTTTACCTAAAAAAATTGAATCTCATCTGGCTACTTATTCTGATCAGCAAAAGCCAACTGTTAAATCAGCAGCCAAGGTTTTTTTGCAAATTCAAAGTGGCTTCTCAATCTATCCTGGAGCTGATGGGATTATTGTGCAGCGTGATCTATCTAAACATTTTGAAGAAACTATCTTTAGGCTGACTGAGGCAGCGATAACCTTTCCAGAAAAGAAAATCTTATTCAAATTACCGACTAGTTCTGGGGATTTAAGTGGTTTGCTGAGCATCTTACATCAACCACAGATTCTTGAGGAATGTGCTGATATTTATCAGTTTGTAAGAAATAAAAAGAAATTACTAAATGTAGAGATGGTTTTACCATTGGCCAGAGGAGTTAGTGAATTGCGTCAAATTAAACAAGATTTACTCTCTTTGGGGGTGGATCGCAAAGGTTCTTCTGGATTATGGCTGGAGATGAGTATTCCGGAAAACATCATTAACATTGAGGATTACTTAAATGAAGGGATCGATGGAGTGATTATCGATTTAGATTTATTACAAAAGCACCTATTTGCTTATGAGGTGGATGAGGCACAATTTTACCAAAAAGCTTGCCAAGTTTTAATAAAGTTTGTTTTGCCAGCAGTTAAATCTTGTCATCAACAAGGTGTTCCTGCTCTAATCAGTGGTGAGTTAGCCCTTTTCCCGGATGTGACAGAAAATTTGATCAAAAGGGGAGTATGGGGAGTTATTTGTGATAATTTACAAACAGCTGAGTCTTTGCCGGAATGGCTCAATTTGCTAGAGAATAATCTCGTCTTAAAGATTACCTAAATTAAATAATAGAACCCATTCACCACGGGCTTTTTGCTGATTAAATTTGGTTAACCAGCTGGAGATTAACTGTTTGTCTGCCGATTCATTAAGCTTAGTTATTTCATGGACCAGGGAAACTTGGATATCACCATAAGCTTCCTGATATTCTTGCAAAGTTTTAACTAGTTTATGAGGTGCCACGTAAACGATAAAAGTGGTTGGTAATAATTTAGAGATTTCTACTAATTTTTTTAGCATGCTTAAGCGAGCTAGTGGTTTTTCTGGCAGATAACCAAGGAAGGTAAATTTGTCAGTGGGCATTTGGGAAATTGGTAAGGCGCTGGTTAAAGCACTAACGCCTGGAATAATCTGGAAAGGTAGTTTTTGTTCGATCACTGTGCGTACTAGTTTAAAACCTGGATCGGAAATAAGTGGGGTACCTGCATCAGAAACCAACGCAATATTTTGGCCTTGCTGAAGAAGATTAATAATACTGGCAACTTGGCTAGCCTCGTTAAAGTCATTAACTACCTTGAGGGTTTTTTTGATTTGATAATGTTGCAGTAGAATAGAGGTGCGGCGTGTATCTTCACAAACAACTAAGTCAACTGATTGTAGAACCTCAATGGCGCGTAAAGTGATATCTTTTAAATTTCCGATAGGAGTTGCTACAATGTAAAACATCGGGATAGATTATTATGTTAGCAAGTATAGCTAGTTGGATTGTAAATGTCATCTCATCGCTTGGTTATCCGGGAATTATGGTGACCATGGCAATTGAGTCTGCACTTATTCCGTTACCTTCAGAGATAATCATGCCTTTTTCTGGGTATTTAGTCTCTACTGGCCAATTCAGCCTTCCTTTGGTTGCTTTATCTGGAGCTTTTGGAAATTTAGTAGGATCTTTGGCAGCTTATGCTTTGGGTTTTTGGGGGCATGAAAGATTAGTTAGAAGATTTGTGAGAAGATTTGGTAAATTTATCCTACTTTCTGAGCATGAGCTAGATCGAGCAGAAGAGCTGCTAAACAAATATAAAGATTTAGTTGTGTTGGTGAGTAGAATGGTTCCTGGAGTAAGAACGGTGATCTCCTTACCTGCTGGCTTTGCTAAACTGCCACTATCCAGATTTATAATACTGACTTTTGTAGGTTCTTTTATCTGGTCCTATCTTTTAGCTTATATTGGTTTTGTATTGGGAGAAAATTGGGATACTTTAGGTCCAATCTTTCATAAAGCTGATACAGTAGTGGTGGTAGTGATTGTGGGAGCGATAGCCTTTTATATTTACAGGAAATTGAAAGAGACTAAGGTCAGTAACGCCTAATTACCCCCACGCACTTACCCTGAACTTTGACATCAGTGGCATAAATTGGTTCCATGGCAGCGTTGGCTGGCTCGAGTCTGATCCGATTGGGTTCACGATAGAATCTTTTTAAAGTGGCTAAACCATTTTCTAACAAAGCTACAACAATATCACCATCATTGGCAATTGTTTGTTCCTCAATAATTACATAATCACCATCCAGAATACCATCTTCAATCATTGAGTCACCTTTTACTTGCAGGACATAGGAACGTCGGCGGCCAGTAAGCATTGAGGTTGGTACATTTACAGTTACGTTAGGGTCAGTAAAAGTCATAATTGGCTGACCAGCGGCAATAAAGCCTAAGACTGGTAGTTCAATACCTTTGAGAGTTTGGGCAACTTTGGATTCAACTACCTCTATACCTCTTACTGCTCCCTCAAAGCGTTTAATGACTCCTTTTTGAGCTAAGGTTTGTAAATGTTCGTGAACTGTGGCCAGTGAGGAAACACCAATGCTTTCGGCTATTTCACCCAAAGTTGGTGAGTAGCCGTAATGCTCAATGTATTGGCGAATAAAATCCAAAATTTGCTTTTGCCTTTTATATAAAGTAACAGCCATAGTTAGATGAAATTAACAAAAATAATGTACCAAGATAACCCGAATGTGTCAACTAGGACAAACTAGATCATTTTTGGACTGCTGCTGTATTGTGGAGTGTTCTTGGGGTTATCTTCGTGTTAAAATATAGTTTGTGCCAAAGTTCAAACTAATTTCTGATTTCAAACCTACTGGAGATCAACCACAAGCAATTGCCAAGCTGACTCAAGGTCTTAATTTAGGTCTACCACACCAAGTTTTATTGGGGGTCACAGGTAGTGGCAAAACATTTTCTGTGGCTAATGTGATTGCTAATGTGCAAAAACCCACCTTAGTAATTTCCCACAATAAAACCTTAGCTGGGCAGTTAACTCAGGAGTTTAAATCTCTTTTCCCGAATAATGCTGTTGAGTATTTTGTTTCTTATTATGATTATTATCAGCCAGAAGCCTATATTCCACAGTCTGATACCTATATTGAAAAAGAGACTGAGATCAATGAAGAGATTGAGAAGCTGCGACTTTCTGCTACTACTTCGCTTTTGACTAGAAGAGATGTGATAGTGGTAGCTTCAGTTTCTGCAATTTATAACTTAGGTTCACCTATTGAATATGGTCAAGCAATTTTAGAGTTAAAAACCGATATTAAAGCTGGGTTACAGCAAGTTTTAAAAATCCTTAATAAAATGTATTACCAGAGAAATGATATTGATTTTACTAGGGCGACATATCGCGTAAAAGGGGATACTCTAGATATTTTTCCCGCTTACCGTGATGATGCTATTAGAGTAAATTTTTTACAGGATAAAATTGAAAAAATCTCTTCTTTGAATCCAGTCACCGGTCAAACTTCTGAAACCCAAGATCTAGTAGTTTTATATCCTGCTAAACACTATGTTACGCCTGAGCAGAGACTGGTTCCTGCAGTGATGCAGATGGAGAAAGATTTAGAGGAGCGAGTCAGAGATTTAAAGGCTAGGGGCAAGCTAGTTGAAGCCCAAAGAATTGAACAAAGAACCAGGTATGATCTGGAAATGATCAAAGAATATGGTTATTGTAATGGCATTGAGAATTATTCACGCTATTTTGATGGGCGTAAACCAGGTGAGCCTCCCTATAGCTTGCTCAACTATTTTCCAGAGGACTATTTATTAGTAATCGATGAGTCACATATTAGCTTGCCACAAATCCGTGGGATGTATAACGGCGATCGCGCCAGAAAAGAGGTTTTGATTGATTATGGCTTTAGACTACCTTCAGCTTTGGATAATCGGCCCTTAAGGTTTGAAGAATTTATGCAAAGAATCAACCAGGTGATTTATACCTCAGCGACTCCTGATGATTATGAAGTATCTTTAGCCAAAACAACCGCTGGTTCTCATGGTGGAATTGTTGAGCAGTTAATTAGACCGACCGGGTTACTTGATCCACAGATTGTAGTGAAACCTGTAGCTGGACAAATTCCTGATTTAGTTCAGGAAATTGAACAAAGAGTTAGTAAGAATGAGAGAGTTTTGGTCACCACGCTGACCAAAAGAATGGCTGAGGATTTAGCAGATTACCTGAAAGAAAAGCAGATCAAAGTGCATTATTTACATTCTGATGTGGAAACTTTGGAAAGAGCAGATATTTTACAGGCTTTGCGGATGGGGGAATATGATGTGATTGTAGGTATTAACCTGCTGAGAGAGGGATTGGATTTGCCTGAAGTGTCACTAGTAGCCATATTGGATGCTGATAAAGAGGGTTTCTTGAGATCCAGAACTTCTTTGATTCAAACCATGGGTCGAGCAGCCAGACATATTTCTGGTCAGGTGATTATGTATGCAGATAGTATTACTAAATCGATGAAGCAAGCGATTGATGAGGTAGATAGAAGAAGGGCATATCAGCAAGAGTATAATGAAGAGCACCATATTACTCCCCGCGGGATTGTCAAACCATATCGCAGCAGATTGATTGAGAAGGTGGTAGAAGAAGCAGGGGAAAAAGATTTTTCTTTGCAAGATATTCCAGTCACAGAAAGAAAAAGAATTATTCAAGATTTGGAAGAACAGATGAAACAAGCTGCTCAGTTGTTAGATTTTGAAACAGCAGCCAGGCTTCGAGATCAAATTAAGCAGTTAAGCTAAGTGTCCACGAACATGACGGGCAATGGTTCTGTAAGTGTAGCCTAAGGTTCTAAGCCCCTCCAGATCGTTGTATTCCTCTAAAGTCGCATTAGCATAACTTAAACTGGTGTCTTGAGCCAGTAGCCAGTTAATATTTTGTTTCCTTGTCTCCCAGGTAGGTATTTGGGGTAAAGCATAAGCGTGACTAGCAATTGCATTGACAAAGTTACGCGCATATAATCTTAGAGCATTGTTGGCTGGGTCTTCATGGAATTGTAACCAATAGGCAATTTCAAAGGCTTTAGCCGACGGTGGCATGCAATTACTGGCAAAAAGCTCTTGGCCGGTAGTATTACTAAAAAGGGCTGTGACAACACCTTTTTCTGATGGTGTAATTTCCACGGCTTTTGTTAAAGCTGTAGCTACTTCCGACTGGTTAAGTCTCCAGTCAAATGTTAATAGTTGGGCATAATCTGTAAAAGATCCCGAAAAGGCTGGTTGAGGTGGATAATCTTTTGCTAACTCAGGGTACATGTGGTTATTTTACTATAACCTATAGTTATTGTCAAATTAAGTTACCTTGAATCTTGGCATTGAAATTTGTCCGCAAAAACAGTTATAATAGATCGTTTAGCTTTCGGGTAATATTAGCATGTCGACTGATAAAATTGTTATTCGCGGTGCGCGTGAGCACAACTTAAAAAATGTTGATTTGGAGATTCCCAAAAATAGTTTGGTTGTTTTAACGGGAATTTCCGGTTCTGGTAAATCCTCTCTGGCCTTTGATACCCTGTATGCAGAAGGTCAGCGTCGCTATGTTGAATCTTTATCTGCTTATGCCAGGCAATTTTTGGGCATTATGGACAAGCCTGATGTAGATTTAATCGAAGGGCTTTCTCCGGCGATCTCAATTGATCAAAAAAGTTCTTCACACAACCCTCGCTCAACAGTAGGAACTACGACGGAAATCTATGATTATTTAAGATTGCTTTATGCACGGATTGGCCATCCGCATTGTCCAATATGTGGGGCAGAAATTGCCCGGATGAGTGTTGATCAGATTGTCGATAAAGTATTGGCAGGTCATAGTTCGAAAACTGCCAAAGGTGATCGAATTATGATCTTGGCGCCAATTATTAAGGATCGCAAAGGTGAATACACTCAGCTATTTGAAGACCTGCGTAAAAAAGGCTTTTCTAAAGTCCGTGTTGATGGATTTGTCCGGGATTTGGCTGAAGATTTCTTGTTGATTAAGACAAATAAACACACAATAGATTGTGTAGTAGATCGATTGGTTTTAGATCATAAAAGCAAGCAAGATGAAGGACTAGTTAGCAGACTGCATCAAAGTATTGAAGCAGCTTTAAAGTTGGGCGAGGGTTTTGTCATTGTAAGTGATGTATTGGATTCTGCATTGGAATTTCCAGCTGAGCCAAAAAAGATGGAAGATGTACTCTATTCGGAGAAGTTTGCTTGTCCGGTGGATAATATCTCCTTGCCAGAAATTGAACCGCGTACCTTCTCTTTTAACTCACCACATGGTGCCTGTCCAAACTGTACTGGACTGGGGGTATTGCTGAAAATAGATCCTGAAGTGATCTTAAACCCTATTCTTTCCATTGCCGAAGGTGGAGTTTTGCCTTGGTCAAGATTAGGAGAAGCAGAAACTTGGTTTAGCCGTCTTATCGCAGCGGTAGGAGAAAAATATGAGTTTAATTTAAATACAAGATTGGGTCAACTTAGCTCTCAAGCGCGGCAGGTTTTATTATATGGAGCAGGTGAAGAAGAGTTTAGAGTGGAGGGCAGAAACCGCGAAGGACGTTGGACTCACTTTTATACCAAATTTGAAGGTTTAGTCAACAACCTGGAAAGAAGATATAAAGAAACAGAGTCTGATTATGTCAAAAAAGAAATTGAGAAATATATGATGACAGAAGAATGTCCTATTTGTGCTGGAGCGAGGTTGAGAAAAGAAGCTCTATCAATCACGGTTGATGAGATAAATATTAGCCAATTAACTGCTCTATCTATTCGCAAGATTCAAGATTGGGCTAAGTGTTTAGTGCCTCCTTTACTCAATGAGCGAGACATGGTAATTGCCAAGCCTATTATCAAAGAAATCGCATCTCGCTTGCAATTTTTAATTGATGTTGGCTTGGATTACTTAACTCTGAATCGTGCCTCTTATACCTTAGCTGGTGGGGAATCACAAAGAATCAGACTTGCTTCGCAAATTGGTTCAGGTTTGTCTGGAGTGCTTTATGTTTTGGATGAGCCTTCTATTGGTCTGCATCAGCGAGATAATACTAGATTAATAGGAACTCTTAAAAGATTGAGGGACTTGGGTAATACAGTGGTGGTTGTAGAACATGATCAAGAAACCATGGAAACTGCTGATTACTTGATTGATTTTGGACCTGGGGCTGGTGAACATGGTGGTAATGTAGTCTCACAAGGAACACCAGCACAAGTAAAAAAAGACCCCAATTCGCTCACTGGTCGCTATCTAGCTGGAGTTAAAACTGTAAAACTGGCTGATGGTTTAAAGAAAGCCAATGTCAGTTTAGGTAATCTTAAGATAGTTAAAGCAGCTGAGCATAATTTAAAAAACGTTGATGTGGAGTTTCCATTAGGCAAATTTATTGCTGTGACTGGTGTATCTGGTTCAGGTAAATCGACATTGGTTAATGATATTTTGTATAAAACTTTGGCTGCCAAATTTTATCGAGCTAAAGATAAGCCAGGTAAGCACGAAAGCATTGAAGGTATAGAGTTTGTAGATAAAGTAGTTTTGGTTGATCAGTCGCCAATTGGGCGTACTCCCAGATCTAACCCAGCTACCTACACAGGTGCTTTTACCTATATCAGAGAACTGTTTGCCAACTCACCAGAGGCCAAGGTGCGAGGTTACAGACCAGGCAGATTCTCATTTAATGTGAAAGGTGGCAGGTGTGAAGTTTGTGAAGGTGAGGGGCAGATCAAAATTGAGATGCAATTTTTGCCTGATGTTTATGTAGACTGTGAAGCTTGTGGTGGTAAAAGATATAACAGAGAAGCCTTGGAGATTAAATTTAAAGATAAAAATATTGCTGAAGTTCTAGAAATGACTGTTGAAGAATCTTTGCAGTTTTTTGCTAACATTCCACAGATTAAAAATAAATTTGAGGTTTTAAATGAAGTAGGTTTAGGCTATATCAGAATTGGGCAACCAGCTCCTACTTTATCAGGCGGAGAAGCGCAAAGAATTAAATTATCAGCCGAGCTTTCCAAAAGGCCCACTGGCCATACTGTTTATATTTTAGATGAACCAACCACGGGACTACATTTTGCTGATATTGAAAGACTGCTCACAATTTTGCGCAAATTGGTGAATTTTGGTAACACAGTAATCATTATTGAGCATAATCTAGATGTGATTAAGAATGTAGATTGGGTGATTGATTTAGGACCAGAGGGTGGTGATGGTGGTGGAAAAGTCGTCGCAACAGGCACCCCAGAACAAATTGCCAGCAGTACAACTTCAATCACTGGTCGTTATCTTGGGAAGGTTTTAAATTAATTTAACTTCTCTGCTATGATATAAAGATCAGGAGTAATAAAGTCAGTTGTTTTTTATGAAGATTTTGGCAAAGTTTGTAACATTTGTTCTGCCTAGTATACTTTTATGTTTAGTATTTTTCCCCAAAAACGTTTTGGCTGCTGATCAATCCAATAGTGATTCGGCAAATGAGTTTATGACCTCCTATGATGTCAGCTATGATATTTCTGCCAGTGGAGCTACTGCAGTCACTGAGAAAATTAGCCTGCGTAACTTAACTAGTCAATACTATGTCTCTAATTTTACCTTGACGATTGGGGCAACTAACATATCTGATGTCTCAGCTGCTGATGGTAGTGGTCCTATGGAAGTTAAAACAGCTCAGTCAGACGGTAAGACCTCAATTACTGCCAGTTTTAATCAACAGGTAGCTGGGTTAGGTAAGACACAAGTTTTTACTCTTAAGTTTTCTTCAACTGATTTTGCTGAGAAAATTGGTAAAACCTGGGAGGTTAACTTACCAAAGATTCCTCAATCAGATAATATAGATGCCTATAATTTGACTTTGTCTGTCCCGGTGGCCTTTGGTGATCCAACCTCAATTTCTCCACAACCCAAAAGCCAAACTCAGTCTTTTGATAAAATATTCCTCACTTTTACTAAGGAGCAATTAATTAATAATGGAGTTTCAGTAACCTATGGTGATACCCAAGTTTATAATTTTAACATTAAGTATCCTTTAAAAAATGATTCATTTTTTGCTGTGATTACCTCAGTCACAATTCCTCCCGACACTCCTTTTCAAGATGTGTACATTGATCAGATAACTCCACAGCCTCTTAATGTAACTATTGATAGTGATGGGAATTATTTAGCGTGGTTTAGAGTAGAAAGACGCTCAAATCTTGATGCCAGCGTGACTGGATCAATTAAGCTATATATTTCTGATAAAGCCAAGGTGGCTGAAAATAGTTTGCTGACGCAAAACCCCACATCTTTGTCTACTCAGGATACAGCGGAACTAACCAAAGCTGATACTTATTGGGAAAAAGATAATCCTCTGATTAAATCTACCCTGCAAGGCATTTTAGCTGGTCAAACCAATTTAACTACCAAAGAAAAAGCGCGCCTAATTTATCGTTATATAGTTAATCATCTCAAATATAATATTGCCCGAGCCAATGACCAAAATATTGAAAGACTAGGGGCAGTGACTGCTTTAAATAATCCAGAAAATGCAGTTTGTATGGAATTTACAGATTTGTTTATTGCCCTAGCAAGAGCCGCAGGTATACCTGCGCGGGAATTAGATGGCTACGCTTATAGTTCAAATACAACTCTACGGCCACTTTCTTTAGAAAAAGACTTACTACATGCTTGGCCTGAGTATTTTGATCCGGGATCAGGCTGGGTCATGGTAGACCCTACTTGGGAGAATACTTCTGGAGGAGTTGATTATTTTAATAAATTTGATTTAAGCCATGTGACACTGGCTATTAAGGGATATTCTTCTTTGACACCAACAATCTCCGATAATGTCAAAGTGGATTTATCCAACGATAATTTTTCTCCTCAGCCTCATACCATCGTCGGTACGGATATTCCCCAGAGCATTTTAGCTGGTTATCCTACAAATGCTTCGGTGAAATTAAGCAATAACGGTCATACATTACAAGCCGGCACAAACATGTTTATTTATAGTAGCGATTTAGTAGTGCTTGGACAAAAGGAGATTACCTTTGGTCCCATTCCTCCATATGGTTCAACTACATATAATTTTAAATTAAAGACACCTACTTTTTGGCAAAATAACACCCAAAAAGTGGAAATTGATATAGCTGATCAAAAAATCAATAAAGAAGTGGTAGTCAAACCCTTCTTTCTATTTCAGCCTTTCCCTGAAGTTTTTGCTGGGTTGATTGGCTTGATGATTACTATTTATGTAGTAGTTTTACTAAGGCACATTCTTAATGTGCGAGCCAATAAAAAAAGTACCAACTCTATGTAAGCTTTTGGTTGTTTGGTTTATTAGTACTCTAAGTCCAATAAACTAGCCTCTCTGAGTCTCTTGCTGCGTAATCGACCAACTGCGGTATAATTTGTCCATGATTCCAGCATTTATTGATCGAGCAAGCTTGCCTCATCGACCTGGTGTTTATCTGTATAAGAATAAACAAGGAGAGGTTATTTATGTTGGTAAAGCAGTTGACCTGTATAGTCGAGTAGCTTCATATTTTAACCAATCACATCAGGATAATAAGACTGCTGCTTTGGTGAAATCAATTGGTAGTTGTCAAACGATTGAAGTATCTTCGGAAATTGAGGCATTAATTCTTGAAGCTAATTTAATTAAGAAATATAAACCCTTATTTAATATTAAATTAACTGATGATAAAGACTATCTGTATATCAAAATTACTAAACAACCCTTTCCCCAAATCCTGACCGCTCGCAGAAATGATTTAGCAGATGCTAGTGATTACTTTGGACCCTTTCCTTCTGCAAAAACTGTTAAAACTACCCTAAAAAAACTACGTCGAGTTTTTCCTTGGTGTAGCAATCCTCCAAACGGCAAAAATACAGCCCATAGAGCCTGTTTTTACTACCACTTAGGACAATGTCCTGGTGCTTGTGTGGGATTAATAGAGCAAAATGATTATCGCAGAATTATTCATCGTTTTGCCAAATTTATGGATGGTAATTTCCAGCAATTACAAGAAGAGCTACAAAATCAGATGAATGAGTTAGCACAACATCAGCAATATGAACAAGCCTCGCAGGTTAAGAAAATATTGGAAGGGCTGAATTATTTAACCCAATCAAGTAGTATTGAGGGATATTTAGAAGAACCCAACTATTTACAAAATCAAAAT
>JAMCSY010000017.1:0-46099 GCA_023379125.1 Patescibacteria group bacterium
AGTTTTGTTATCCTGAACTCTCAATTTTGAATTACGTTTTACTATTTCATCAGTTAACACAACTTTAATATGACTAGTTCTTTTCTTATATAATCTCCTATTACCACGCCCAGCTGGTCTCATTCTTTTCATTGCAAAACCTTGATTAACCTCCAGTGTTTTAAAACTTAGCTGCTCTGTATCTAAATTGACTTGGCGGGCATTAGCCAAAGCTGTTTTGATCGCTTTTTGCAACTGAGGAGCAGCCGCCTTATTCACAAATCTTAATGTTAAAACTGCTTTTTCTGGACTCATACCTCGTACCAAATCTGCTACAAGTTGTAGTTTGCGTTGAGATGTATGAATATTTTTTTGTATTGATATAACTTCCATTATTTTCTTTTATCTCTTTCTTCCTGAATCATCGGCCTCACTATGTTTTTGCTGTTGATTTCTCTGTCATTTTACCGTGAGTACGAAAAGTTCGAGTTGGAGCAAATTCACCTAGTCTGTGTCCTACCATAGATTCAGTAATATAAACAGAAATAAAATTTTTGCCATTATGTACTTGAAAAGTTAGTCCCACAAATTCTGGAGCAATCTGACTTGCTCGAGACCAGGTTTTGATTGGGTTACGTCGCCCACCTTGACTTTCTTTTTCTGCTTTTTTTAACAATTTTGGATCTACAAAAGGTCCTTTTTTAATACTTCTTGCCATAGTTATCTCCTTTTAATAATCAACTTATCTGAATATTTGCCTGGTTTTCTGGTTTTACCAACTGCCGGTCGACCATATTTAGTCATTGGTTTTTTCCTACCAACACCAGAACGAGCTTCTCCTCCACCATGAGCATGAGAGCGGGGATCTTGAGCTACTCCTCGCACCGATGGCCTAATTCCCATATGTCTCACCTTACCAGCCTTGCCAATTTTAACATTTTTCCAATCTTCATTACCTAAAATACCAATCGTAGCCATTGACTGCAGAGGAATCATTCTAATTTCCCCTGACGGCATTTTCAAGTGAGCAAAAGGTGACTGCTTAGCTTGTAAAATTAAACTCGTACCTGCGCTACGACCTATTTGACCTCCTCGGCCAGGAGTCAGTTCAACGTTGTGAACTGCTGTACCAATTGGCATATTTTGCAATTTCATTGCGTTACCTAAACGAATTTCATTTTTTTCACTAGAGATAACTTTATCTTTTATCTTGAGTCCTTGCGGAGCTAGAATATACCGATAATCTCCATCTGGATATTTCACCAAAGCAATATCCACATTCCTGTTAGGATCATATTCTAAAGAAACAACTACACCTTCCACATCAAATTTATTACGAGAGAAGTCAATTTGCCGATAGTATCTCTTTTGTCTACCACCTTGATGTCTAACTGTAATCGTCCCGCCAGATCGACCGCTCTTCTTGGGCAGAATAGCTTTTAAGTTTTTTGGCGCATCTTCATTTTTCCCATAACGGGTGATTTTAGAAGCAAACCTACGTGTTGGTGTTTTTTCCTTGTAAGCGACTAGCTTAGAGCCTCGCTCATATAAAACCAAAGCCATTGTTTATTTTTTCTCCTCTGTTTTTGCTGTTTGTTCAGTATTTTTTTCAATCTTTACTTTAGTACCCTTGAGCAAGCTCTTTTTTTCTTTAGTTGTCGATTTCTCATCTTTGGCTTCAGTTTTACTTCCCTCCACATCAAAAAGGGCTATTTTTTGGCCCTTTTTTAATTGAACAAAAGCTTTTTTAAATCCCGAGACTGTATAAAAACCACGCCAATTACGTTGTCTTTTTTGCTCTGATTTAAAGTTAGCAGTTTTAATACCCACCACCTCAACTCCAAACTGTTTCTCAATAATCTTAGCAATACTTGGCTTTCTAGCTGATTTAGTTACCAAAAAAGTATACCAACCCAAACTGGCATCTTTCATTGATTTTTCTGAAACAACTGGTTTTTTAATAACTTGAATCATTACTTTTCCTCCTCAGTATTTGCTAACCCTTTTAATCTCTTTTCAAAATTCTCAACAGACTTGGCTGTTAAAACTAAAGTTTGCTGCCTGATTATTTCGTAAATACTTGCTTGAGCAGCTGACTTAACTATCACACCAGGAATATTACGCACAGCCCGTTGTACGTTTTCCAGGTTTTCATCAGTTACTAAGAGAATATTCTTCTTGCCAATTAATTTTAGCCACTTACCAAATTGATTGGTTTTACCAGTTAGCTTATCTACTCCCATCAAACCAATAACTTCTTTTTTACTCTGTTTTTCGGATAAAGCAGTAATCAAGGCTGCTTTTTTCATTTTTTTAGGCAAGCTTAGACTGACTTTACGTGATTTAGGACCTAAGGCAATACCTCCACCAACAAAGATTGGGGCTCTAATTCCACCATGTCTGGCTCCCCCTGTACCTTTCTGCCGATATATTTTTCTGGTTGAGCCTTGAACCTCACTTCTGGTTTTAGCATGCGAGTGGTGAGCCAGTTGGTTATTGGTATATATCCTCACAGCTTGGGCAAGTAGTTGTTTGTTAACTTTTGCTGCAAATATATTTTCTGGGAGGCTCATTTGCTCCTTTTCCTTACCTGCTAGATCAAACATTGGTGCAGAAATTTTACTGGGTACTGTTTTTTCTGCTTTGGTTGTTTTTGCAATTTTATTTGCAGTTTCTTTTGTTTTGCTACTTGTTCTAGGCATTTTCTACTACCTCCTCACTATTTTCTACTGAAGCTTCTTCTGTCTTAGTTTGATCCTCTGCTGACTCAACGGGAGTTGTCTGTTTTGTCTCTTCTGCTTCTTCATCAACTTTTTCCTCTGGTGGAGGAGTATAACCCTTGATTTTACCTAACTTTTCTATCATCACTATCGTCCCACTAGCACCAGGGATACCACCCTTAATCACTAGTAAGTTATTTTTACGATCAACTTCAATAACTTCTAAATTGCGCACAGTTGCTTGGGTATTTCCCATATGACCAGCCATTTTTTTACCTTTATATACCAAACCAGGAGTAGTTCCTGAGCCAATTGAACCAGGCGCTCGATGGCGGTCTGATTGACCATGTGTTTTGGGCCCACCATGAAAACCCCAACGTCTCACTCCTCCCTGAAAACCCTTCCCTTTGGAAATACCAGTTACCTTAACACTATCTCCTTTGGTAAAAACTTCATTAACTTTTATTTCCTGACCCAACTTAGCACTTACCTCATCAACTCTAACTTCTTTTAACCAACCTACCTTTTGGTTTGTGCCAGCTTTTTTCAAGTGACCAATTTGTGGCTTTTTAACACTTTTTTTAGACCCTAAGCCTAGTTGTAAAGCTTTATAGCCATCTTTACTATCATCAGTCTTAACCTGGGTGATTAGATTGGGCTGGATTTTTATCACAGTTGCCCCCACCCTTCTCCCACGGGCGTCATATGTTGAAGTCATTCCCTTTTTAAAACCAAATAAACTGTTGATCATTTTTTGCCAAGAAAAAGAGCCAGCCCAATTTCTTGGTACTGACTCAGTATTTCGCTTTCAATCGCCGTATCTTTTAAAATCCGACGTGCGATCTACTGAAATTTAATAATCTTTTGACTAAATTCCAACCACTTGCATGGTTAAAAGAGATTTTAGCATGAAGTGAGGCTAGATTGCAAGCAGCGGTGGAAAATTCTCTGAAACAATCCTACTAATCGTAATAAAGTCTATAACCAGATTTACTAAGATCGATTTTTAGTGGAGGTGCTATTTTGCTATCTCGCCAAAACGGGCGGATGCCTATACCAAACAAATCACTCAATATTGGTACTAAAACTGGACGACGGAAGTACCAGGCAGCAATTTCTGCCTCCAACTGATCAAAGGAAGCTTGATTCACTAAGCTACAAAGTTCATTACTAAAAGCAGTTTGCTCCTGACGTCTGATATCTTCATTAGTTCTAACAAATAGAGATCTAATTGAGGCAAGCTGTTCCATCATATCTTCAGATCTGAATACATATTATTCTAAAACCAACCCCGCTGCAATAGAAGTGAAGGTCTCAAAAATAGTAATTTTTTCCTGATTAAAAACATCGGCCAACATTTGTTCAATCGCTGGAATAAGTGAGGAACCACCAGTTCTAACTACTTGATCAATTTGTTCTGGTTGAAGATTAGCCTTTTGTAGAGTCTTAATCACCACATCTTTTACCTCAACTACTCTTGGTAAAATAATTTGTTCAAACTCCTCTCTGGTAATTGGCATCTTCAAATCAATTGGGCCATTATGAAAAACAATCACTGATTGATCTTTTTCTGATAATTCTTTCTTCGCTTGCTCAATTGCCTCATAAATTTCAAAGCCTAAATTAGATTTAATCAGATGAGTCAGCCTGATTATTGCCTGAGGATCAGTATTTTTATAGGTAACTCGATCAAGCAGATTCATCGTATCTGGATTATTTAAGTTGGGAATACTGTACCAAGATTGTAGTGAGTGATAAAGATGAATAGGCATTTCCAGCTGGAAATCTCCCCATCTAGTTTTGCAGCCGAAATAATCCCAGAGTTTGGCTTGCATAATATCTGCATTGAGCAAATCTCCACCAATATAAACTCCATCACTGGCCAAAACCTGAAAATTGGCACCTGTTTTGATAATTGCAGTATCTAAAGTCCCTCCACCAAAATCAAAAATAAAGACAATCTGCTCCTGCTTATTAGTAGTGGCAAATTGTCTAGCAGCAGCGACTGGTTCAAATTCAAATTTTAATTTCTTAATCCCAGCGTGCCTAATAGCTACTGCTAACCTGGATTGTGCTTTTTGGTCAATGAGTGGATCTTCAGAAAAATAAACCGGTCGGCCAATTACCATCTCTTCAATATTCTCACCAAGCTGTTTTTGGGCTATTTGTTTAATATCAGATATAAATAGAGCAACCAGTTCCTCAACTGTAAAGAATTTGCCAAAAATTGTTGTTCCTTTATAGCTTGTGCGCAGAGCGGATTTTAGAGCTTGCAATAAGCGGCCAGTCCCATAATCAACTTCTTCAAACCATTCTGGTTCAGCAACAGTTCTGGCTTCCACCATATCCCTCATCCTAATCCACCTGCCAGTAAAAATTCTCCGCCTGATCCCCGGATGACGATTGGTATTTTCCTGTAAATATTCTTGAACAGCCATCTGGCCGACTAAAGTTCTAAATTGACCTTCCCATTGGATATCTTCTGTTTTAAATACTTGGGTTATCTGGCGCATTTTGGGCATTTTTTTGTTGTACACCAGATTTCTTCTATAGAAAAACAACATCGAACGAACCACTCGCGGATCGGTGGCTAATTGATCAATCGGCAAAACAACTGCCTGACCATTTTGCACGACTGAAATTGAACTATTAGTTGTCCCAAAATCTAAACCAACTTTCATATATATCTGGACTTTTTTGACTAGCCATAACTGTTATTAAATCTGAGCTACAAAAAGTCCAATGCTTTACTTTTACTGGTATTTAGTATATTTTTCTAAATAGCTGAAAAAGTTTTATTACCCCATTAAAAAACCCGCTTACGCGGGTCCTTTACTTATTTGCCTCCTTGCGGGGCTTCAAAAATAAACCTTAATTTTCGTTTTAGTTTAAACACAGCTTGGATATGTTAAATCAGATATTGGAAGAAGTCAATAGACAGCAATTAGAATACATGCTAGAATTTTTGACAATGAGTCTACCCGAACAAGATTTCCGCCAAAGACGTGATGAAATTCTTGAACAACTCTCCACAGATCCTTTATCAGCTAAACCCGCCCATCAAGTAGCTGCAGAATTGATGAGTTTGGTGGAAAAAACTGGATTTGAGGATAGACCTGAATTATGGCTTCCTTGGACTGATACCAGTAAAATTCCAACCAAATTTAACCCTAGACAAATATTAGCTGATAAATTGCACTGTTTTTCTAACAATTTAAAACAGATCGAGCTACCTAAGCTCACTATCCCAACTAATCTTCTTAAAAAAAATGCTAGTGATTTGTTGCTATATGGTTCACTAATAGGTATCCTGGCAGGTGGTACTGGAGCATATGTGACTGAAACCAATGGCAATGCCTTTATAAATGAGCAGGCAGACAGAATGGTTGCTGCCAAGGTTGAACAGGTTTATCCACAACCACTAAAGCTAGAGGACGCATCCAATCCCGAACAAGTCAGAGAATATCAAAGCTATCTGCGTTTTAAATCTGACTTACGACAACAGTATACAACACAAGTAGCAAGTGAAAATCCAGATCTGAGTACACCATTTTTTATTGGAATTACCGCCGTCTTAGTTAGTGATCTAACTGGAACTATATGTTTTCTTATACAGCAAGGCCACGATAAACAAGAAATAAATAATCTCTTCCCTTAGTAGAAAAAATGGAGAAGCTAGCAAGTCACATCTTGACTTCAATGTCCACTCCTGCAGGTAATTCTAAATGCATTAGTGAATCGATTGTTTTATCTGTAGGTTCAACAATTTCCACTAATCTTTTGTGAGTTTTCAGTTCAAAAGTTTCTTGTGAGTTTTTATCAGTAAAAGGAGACCTGGGTACAGTAAATCTTTCGTTTTTAGTAGGAAGAGGAATTGGTCCGACAATTTTGGCACCAGTCCGCAACGCAGTATCCAAAAGCTGCTCAGTCGTGGTATCTAAGACTCGATGGTCATAACTTTTTAGTTTAATTCTAATTCTACCTTTTGCCATAAGTTTAATCAGACAAATTCGGACATATCTTTTAATTATTTACAACGCGTTACTGCCGAATTGTCTGACATATACCTTTCTTCTCTTCAATTAAGTCTTTTTCTGCTTCAAAAATCATCTTAAACATCTTCAACTTTCCTACTGTTAATGTGCTATCTTTTTTATCCCTAGCGGATAAAAAAGAGGCTCACGCCTCTTTAGTTAATACTAAGTTTTAATCACTTTATTAGGCGATGACCTTAGTAATCACTCCGGCACCAACTGTTTTACTACCTTCTCTAACAGCAAATCTCAAACCTTCTTCCATTGCCACTGGGGTGATTAATTTTACTTTCATCTTGATCGTATCCCCTGGCATAACCATTTCCACACCTTCTGGCAAGGTTACCTCTCCAGTCACATCAGTAGTTCTAATATAGAATTGTGGTCTGTAACCCTTAAAGAATGGTGTATGTCTGCCACCTTCTTCTTTCGAAAGGACATAAACTTCTGCTTCAAATTCAGCGTGCGGAGTAATTGAACCTGGCTTGGCCAAAACTTGACCACGCTCAACATCATCTTTTTCAATTCCACGCAGGAGAATTCCGGCATTATCACCTGCTTCACCTTCATCTAACATTTTGTGAAACATCTCTATGCCGGTTACCACGGTCTTTTTAGTTGGCCGAATACCTACGATCTCAACTTCTTCGTTTATTTTGATTTTTCCACGCTCAATTCTACCAGTCACAACTGTCCCTCGACCTTTAATGGAGAAAACATCTTCAATTGCCATTAAGAATGGTTTATCAATATCTCGAGTTGGAGTTGGGATCCATTCATCGACAGCTTTCATTAATTCCTCAATTGATTTAACTGCTTCTGGATCACCTTCTAAAGCTTTTAAAGCAGAGCCACGAATAATAGGGGAATTTTTATCATAGTGATATTTTTCTAATAAATCCCTAACCTCTTCTTCCACTAAATCCAGTAGTTCTGGATCATCAACCATGTCACATTTATTTAAATAAACTACAATGGCTGGCACACCTACTTGATAAGCCAATAGTAAGTGCTCTCTGGTTTGGGGCATTGGACCATCAGGAGCAGAAACAACTAAAATTGCCCCATCAGTTTGAGCAGCACCAGTAATCATATTCTTGATATAGTCAGCATGACCTGGCATATCAATATGAGCATAATGTCTTTTTTCAGTCTCGTATTCTTGGTGAGAAATATTAATAGTAATGCCGCGGGCTTTTTCTTCCGGAGCATTATCAATCTGATCAACAGATCTTTTATCAGCTAAACCCTTACTAGCCAAAACAGTGGTGATTGCAGCTGTTAAAGTAGTTTTACCATGATCAACATGACCCATCGTCCCGATGTTGACATGTGGTTTTGTTCTTTCGTATTTTTTTGCGTCTGCCATATTATTTTGGACAATTCTACGTAATTTCGTATCTCTATTCGTTTTACTAGCGAATTATCCATTACGTAGTAAAACTGTTTGAAAGTCAGTTTTTGACTTTCAAGGTTATTAGATAATAGCGTAAAGCAAAAAGTTTTGCAAGACTTACTTTTCTCTTACTTTCTATTGCTTCAAGCCATTAAAATCCAGCTTTCTCAGCTGGCTGGAATTATTTTAACAGATAACCTGATATCATTGCAATAGTTAAGTTACCATCCTACTACCTACAGAACATGTATCTAAATAATCTACCTTATCAGATTCTTCTGTAGTTTCAGAAATCTCTGTACCAAATTCCTGTTCTATGTCTGGAGCTTCTTCTTTTGGAGGATTACCAAAGGAGATTTCGTCATCTCCCTCTACAAGCTCAGAGTCATCAGAGGTCCCACTTAAACAACCTCGACAACGTTTTTCGAGATATTCCGCCCAACTTGGTGGCAGAACAGAAGCAGAGCGCTTAGCTATTTCTGTGAGAATTTGTTGATCAGGAGTAGTAAATATACCGGGTTTTTGTTCCCAAGCTGCAATCAAACAACGAGTCCTTTGTCCCCCCACTAAAATACAACCATCAGGATCATCCAAAAGGCTGGCAACAATGCACGCAGCTGGTCCACCAGCTTTACTGTCAGGAGAAGGTTCTGTAACAGGAAGACTGTGGTTATTTATTTCAACACCTAATTCTTGGACAAGTCTGACAGTACAATCTCGAAAATTCGCTGGTAAAGCCACTGATAAAACAGGATCATCAAGCAAAGCCCTAATAATCGTCTGCATTCTGGATAGATCAAAATCAGTGGGAGGAACAAGATCACTCACAGGAGTATTTATATTTACTTCGGATTGTCTGACTTCTACAGTCATTGCATTTTCTCTGCCTTGAGGATACAGACATCCAATTAATCAGTCAAGGGGGTAATTAGATTGCAGTAGCTACTCTTCCTGTGAATCCTGAAGATTCCACTATTTTTTGGGTAATATTTTTAGGGACTTCTTCATAATGATCTGCTTCCATATAGTAAGTGGCTCGACCTTGAGACATTGATCTAATAGTAGTTGCATAACCACCCATTTCTGCTAGGGGAACTAACGCCAAAACCACTCGAGCATTACCTCTCATTTCAGTAGATAGAATTTGAGCTCTTTTACTAGACAAATCAGCAATAATATCCCCCAAGAACTCCTCAGGGGTAGTCACCTCCACTTTCATGATAGGTTCGAGTAAAATCATACCTGCTCCCGATGAAGCTTCGGTTAAACCAAGCGAACCGGCAATTTTAAAAGCCATTTCTGATGAATCTACATCGTGGTAAGAACCATCATAAACCGCTACCTTAATGTCAGTAACTGGGTAACCTGCTAAAATCCCGGTATCTTCTTTCTCGACAACTCCTTTTCCAATAGCGGGGATAAATTCCCTGGGAATTGCTCCACCGACAATTTCAGAGACAAACTCACGTCCTTGACCACGAGGAAGTGGTTCAATCCTGAGTAAACAGTGCCCATACTGACCACGTCCCCCAGTTTGCCTGATATATTTCCCCTCACCAGTTGAGGTTTGCGTAATTGTCTCGCGATAGGCTACTTGAGGTGTACCAACATTAGCTTCAACTTTGAATTCTCTTTTCATCCGATCTACTAAAACTTCTAATTGCAATTCGCCCATGCCAGCAATAATTGTTTGCCCGGTGTCTTGATCAGTTTTGACTCGAAAAGTAGGATCTTCCTCTGATAACCTAGACAGGGCATAACCTAATTTTTCCTGATCAGATTTAGTTTTTGGTTCGATGGCCAACGATATAACTGGCTCAGGAAAATTAATTGACTCTAAAACAATTGGATTACCCTCATCACAGAGAGTATTCCCAGTTATCGTTTCTTTTAAACCAACGGCAGCAACAATTTCTCCCGCGTAAGCTTCTTCAATTTCCTCTCGATCATTAGCATGCATGAGCATTAAACGGCCAATTCGTTCTTTGATCTGCTTAGAAGAATTATAAATATATGAGCCTGACTGCAAGGTGCCAGAGTAAACTCGAATGTAAGTCAATTTACCAACATGTGGATCAACCTGAATCTTAAAAGCTAACGCTGCTAAAGGAGCATGCGGGTCAGCTTTTCTAATTTCCTGCTCATCTGTGCCAGGATTAGTACCATAAACTTCAGCCACATCTTGTGGTGATGGTAAAAACTCCACCACAGCATCTAACATTAATTGCACACCTTTATTACGTAGTGATGATCCAGCCAACACAGGTACAATCTTATTATCAATGACTGCCTGTCTGAGAGCTTTTTTCAATTCTTCGACAGTAATTTCTTCACCGGCCAGATATTTTTCCATTAATTGATCATCGGTACCTGCGATCTCCTCAACTAATTTTTCTCTATGCTCTTCTACTTCACTCACCATATCTGTTGGGATTTCTACTTCATTGAACTTAGCTCCAGTTTGATCTCCTTCCCAAACAAAGGCTTTTTGAGTTAACAGATCCACTGCTCCTTTGAAATCATTCTCCTTACCAATGGGGAGATTATAGGCAAGGGCATTGGCCCCCAATCTATCACGCGCTGATTGAATTGTGCCCAAAAAATCTGCTCCAATTACATCCATTTTGTTGGCAAAAGCCACCAAGGGCACTTTATATTTATTAGCTTGCCGCCAAACTGTTTCTGTTTGTGATTGCACACCCGAAGCAGCATCCAACACAATCACCCCTCCGTCTAAAACTCGCAGTGATCTTTCAACTTCTGCGGTAAAATCAACATGGCCGGGAGTGTCGATAATATTAACTCGGGTTTCTTGATCTTTATACGGCCCAGCTAGAGGAGTCCAGAAAGTTGTAATGGCAGCGGAGACGATCGTAATACCTCGCTCCCTTTCTTGCTCCATCCAATCTGTTACTGTAGTCCCTTCATCAATATTACCAATTTTATAAGTGCGTCCTGTATAGAAGAGAATTCTCTCCGTAGTTGTGGTTTTACCAGCATCAATATGAGCGATAATCCCAATATTGCGTATTCTGTCCAAAGGAAAATCGCGCTTTGTTTTAGTTGTTACTGCCATAGAAAAATTATCTTAATAAAGGTGCTTAGGAGCAACGCCAGATAGAATTTAACATAAATTATCTCTTATTACTATTACCTTTTTCCCCTTTCTCCATTTTTTTAATCATTTGTCTAATTTCCGCTATCCTGCTTTCCAATAATTCGACTTGATTTTGAGCATCTTCATACTCAGCATTTTCTTCCCAATCCCCAGTGGGAGCAGCGTCATTAAGACGCTGTCTAGCTTTTGGGAGCTCCTCGCTCTCTAATTTTTTTAGTTTTTCTTTCCAATCACCTAAACTTAACTTAGTGAGTTTGTCCATTTTCAAGTTTGGCAATTATTTTTTTAACTTCCCCAATTTTAACGCGCCAGGTTACTGCATCTTCATCTAGCATCTGAAAAGCAGCATTTTCTCGCAAATCTCCCATTGCCATCGCCTCGCCCCTTTTGAGCATAATATCTTTATACTCTTCTTCGAGCTTGGCTAGTTTTTGCTTCCATATAGTTATTTTCTCTTGATTGATATCGCTCATTGTTTATCTCTCCTTGCCACATATTTAAAAAAGCCCCCTTGTTTGGGAGGCCAACACATAATTTTAGAAGTTTTTTGCTTCTATTAACCATAGTCTACATTACTCAACTATGACGAGTACATCTTAGCTAAAAAAGCACACAAAGTCAACTCTTTGCACCCTTAAAAACGCGTAATTAAAACATCTTTTATATATTCTTTATCAACCACACTACTACTCAAATCTATTGGTGTCCCACGATTATCTACAAAAATCATATATTGAGATGTACCTAGATCTTGCCAAAATTGGGCATTCTGAGTTGTTGTTTGTGCACCTTCGGCCAAATAGCTTTCATAAAGTTGAAAAATCTGTCCATTATTGATAAAAACATGACCATTCTCCACTCTAACTGATTCTCCAGGTAAGCCAATGATGCGACCAATTTTTTGCTCATCTGAATTACTTGTTTGATAAAGAACAATATCTCCTCGATGTAAGATGTTGTTAAAAAGCGGGAATCTAACGAAAAGAGCTTTTTGGGTTGGCTCTAGATAAGGATACATTGAATTATCATTCACATTATGTACGGTAAACACATAAGAAAGAATAAACTGGAGAGCAACCAAAAAAAGAACAATTAAAACAAACTTTCTCATGGGTAAGTAATTACATTATTTAAACATTGAGGCTCAATAATCAAGTTGAGAAAAAAGGATTAAAGTCTTACTAGCTAAAACGAGACAACGCATTACTAGCGGAAATGCGCGAAAGTCTTAATACGAACAAGGTGAGCATCAGGACATTGACCTAAAATTTACCATCTAAAATGAGCAAATGCCTTATTCGCTTCTGCTGCCCTTAATGTGTCCTCTTTCTTTTTAATTGCTACCCCTTTATTTTCTGCTGCATCCATTAACTCCGCGGTTAGTTTTTGATCAAAGGTATGATATTCTGAGTTCGAACGAGATCTAGCTGCTTCAATCAACCAACGAATTGACAAAGATTCACGACGATCACCTCTCACCTCAACAGGCACCTGATAGGATGCACCGCCAACACGTCTTGGTCTCACTTCCATACGAGGCATCACATTAGCAACTGCTGCTTCAAAAGTAGATAAAGCATTTTTGCCACTTTTTTGCTCAATATTTTCCAAGGCTCGATAAACTAGATTTTGAGCAATACTTTTCTTACCATCAATCATGACCCGATTAATAAACCTAGTTACCAACCTAGAATTATAGACTGGATCTGTTGGTAATTCTCTTTTGTTAACTTTTCCTGCTCTTGGCATAAATTTTAAGCTGTGGCTTTTGCTCCTCCTGCACTCTTTTTAGTGCCATAAACTGACCTACTTGTCTTTCTACTTGCAACACCACCAAGATCTAATTTTCCTCTGATAAGATGATATTTCACCCCTGGTAAATCTTTTACTCGACCACCCCTGACCATCACAATACCATGCTCCGCTAAATCATGACCTATACCTTGAATATAAGCCGTTACTTCCATGTGATTAGACAATCTAACTCTGGCTACCTTTCGTAAAGCAGAATTTGGCTTTTTAGGAGTCATTGTTTTGACCAAAGTGACCACTCCTCGTTTTTGAGGATTAAAAGTAGGGACATATTTACGGTTTTTATTATTAAAGCTCCGCCTTAAAGCGGTTGCTTTAATTTTCTTACTCTTGACCGTTCGTCCTTTTCTAATTAGTTGATTAATCGTTGGCATATTTATTTTGGATAGATTCGGACATATCATCTAGCAACTAAAATAATTTACCTGCTAAATTTTCCATTACTACCTCTTCTTTATTTTTTAAACTTTTCCCAGTTTTTGTCCTCGCAATCTAATCCTAAGCACCTGAAAAGATTGTTTAGCTTACTTAAGCTCACTAGTCAGAGTCTTCCACTTTAGGTGGAAACTCTATCTACCTGAGCGCGTTCTGGGCTCGTTGGAATCAACCGACCAATTATAACGTTTTCCTTCAACCCCAGCAAGTGATCGACCTTGCCTGAAGCAGCAGCGTCTGAAAGCACTGTTGTTGTTTCTTGGAATGAGGCTGCAGACAGGAAACTCTCAGTCAAGAGTGAAGCACGAGTAATCCCTAAGATCACCACGGAAGCAGTTGCAGGATCACCACCTTCAGCTAATACTCGCTGATTTTCTTCATCAAACTTAATCTTATCCACTACTTCACCAGGCAACAAATTAGTATCTCCTTGACTTTCGACACGAACTTTATCTGACATTTTGCGAACAATTGCTTCAAAGTGTTTCTCGTTAATTGATACTCCCTGTGAAGAATAGACTTTACGCACTTCATCAACAATATATTTTTGGGCTTCTTTGAGTCCCTTAATCCGCACAACCTCTTTGATATCTAAATGACCTATCGCTAACTGCTGACCTGCAGCGATAATCTGACCATCCTCAACCATTAAGACAGCTGAAGCTGGTACCATATATTCTCGTTCTTCAAAAGGTTTGCTGGTAGTTCTGATCCTCACTTTTACACCCATATCTGTTTCCGTGATAGTCACCTTACCAGCAATTTCCGAGATGGGCACAACAGTTTTAGGAGTTCTTGCTTCAAAAAGTTCTTCTACTCTTGGTAAACCCATGGTGATATCCATTCCCACAATTCCTCCAGAATGGAAAGTTCTCATTGTTAATTGTGTCCCTGGTTCACCAATACTTTGTGCTGCCACTACACCAACAGGAACACCTATTTCGACTGGTTTGCGTGTCGTCAGATCCCAACCATAACATCTGGCACAAAGACCTACCTTTGCCTTACAAGAAATCGGAGTAAAAACAGTTAGCGAGTCTACACCTGCAGCTGCTACCTTAGCCAAAGCAGTTTCATCTAAATGCTCACCTTCTACTAAAACCACTTTTTTAGTTTTTACATCAACTACTTTAGCTGCTAGCTTACGACCTAAAAATCGACTGGTCATCGCACTCATCCCCTCAGCTGGAATATCAAGAGTAATCCCAGCTGTATCACTACATTGTTCACTCCGAATGATTAGATCATGTGAGACATCAACTAAACGTCGAGTTAAGTATCCAGCATCAGCAGTCTTGAGCGCTTTATCAGCAACTCCCTTACGAGCCCCACGAGCAGAAGTAAAGTATTCAAAGACTGATAATCCTTGACGGTAGTTAGATTTTGTTGGTAACTCCACAATTTTACCGGTTGGATCAACAGAGAATCCACGCATCCCAGAAAGCTGTTTAATCTGTTCCGGTGTGGCTCTTGCTCCTCCTGACTTCATCACAAAACTAACTGGATTTTCTGAAGCAAGAGAGGCTAAGGTCTTCTTAGCAATTTCATCACCAATTCTTGTCCAGATCTCTTCAGTTAACACTCTTTTCTCTTCATTAGTAATTAAACCTTTTTGCAAATTGTTTTCTACTTCAGCTACCTCTTTATCACCATCGGTAATTAATTTATCTTTTTCTGGAATGATCGTGTTGTCAAAAACAGAAAGTGACAGACCTGAGAGAGTTGATCCCCAGAAGCCAAAATTCTTTAAACTATCAATCAAACTAGCCACTTCTTCTTTAGTAAATTGATTAAAGGCTTTTTTGACTAATTCTTGGATTCCTGAACTGTTAACAGAATCATTTACAAAACGCATACTTTCTGGCAAAGTTCTATTAAAGAGAATTCTACCGACTGTTGTTTCCATCTCTTGACCATCAGTAAACCTCACCTTAATTAACTGACGCAAGTTTAATTGTTTTGTCTGATAAGCTAAAACTGCTTCATCAGCAGCAAAGACCTTATTCATGATTGATTCAAGATCTTGATTGATCGAGGTAGCGTAATAAGTACCCAAAGCCATTTCACGATTAGGCACAGTAATTGGCAAGCCAGAGGCAGGCCTTAAGATATTTTCTTTAGCCATCATTAAGTGATTAGCTTCTTCTTGAGCTGCCTGGCTTAAAGGAACATGCACCGCCATCTGATCTCCATCAAAATCAGCATTAAACCCAGCACAGATACAAGGATGGATCTGAATTGCATTCCCATCTGTTAAGACAGGGTGAAAAGCTTGAATACCTAGGCGGTGTAGAGTTGGGGCGCGATTAATCAACACTGGATGCCCCTTGATCACCTCTTCCAAAATATCCCATACTTCAACTGGACGCATCTCCAAAACATTCTTGGCACTTTTAATATTGGCAGCTAAACCACGCGCAATAATTTCTCTTAAGACAAATGGCTTAAACATTTCTAAAGCCATCTCTCGTGGTAAACCAACTTGATCGAGTCTTAAGTGTGGGCCAACAACAATAACCGAACGCCCCGAGTAATCCACTCTTTTACCTAATAAGTTTTGCCTAAAACGTCCTTGTTTACCTCTTAACATATCCGATAATGAACGCAGGGCGTGACTTGAACCGGCATCGCGACGGCTAGTTTTAATATTAGAATCAATTAAGGCATCAACAGCTTCTTGGAGCATGCGTTTTTCATTACGCAAGATAATCTCTGGCGCTCCTAAATCAATTAGTTTCTTCAAACGATTGTTACGGTTAATCACTCGCCTGTAAAGATCATTTAAGTCTGATGTGGCAAACCTACCTCCAGGTAATTGCACCATTGGACGAAGGTCAGGCGGGATTACTGGTAATATTCGCATAATCATCCATTCTGGAGAAATACCAGCACCTCGCATTCCCTCGATAACCCTTAATCGCTTAGTAGCTTTAATATGTCGCTGACCAGTACTCTTGCGTACTTCTTCACGCAAATTTGCTGATAACTTGTCCAAATCGATCTTCTTCAACACCTCCAGTAAGCCTTCAGCCCCCATACCTACTTTGACAAAATCAACTACCCCATATTCATCAAGCTTAAGGTACTCATCTTCCGAGATAATTCTGAGAGGCTGCATGCTCTTGACCAAATCAGAAACTGTTTTGAAAATTTGTTCCAGTTGAGCATGCTCAACTGCTACATTATCCCTTAACCGCTGGATTTCTTGACGAGTTCTAAGCTGTAAATCAGCAGCAGCCAATTCATATTTTTCTTTATCTGGAGTTTCCCTCTTTAGTTGATCCAATTGTTTCTTCATCTCAGCCTCAAGTTGGCTAATATTTTTCTCGGACGATTCTCGGGCTAAGTCTTTTTTGCTTTCCAAATCAGTTTCCAGCTTTTTCATACTGGCTGTCTGTTTATCAGTGTCAACATCGATTACCATAAAAGAAGCAAAGTAAATCACTGCTTCCAAACTTTTCAAGGATAAGTCGAGCACTAAAGATAGTTTGGAGGGAGCTCCTTTAACAAACCAAATATGAGCCACTGGAGCAGCCAGGGTAATATGTCCCATGCGTTCGCGTCGAACCTTGCTTTGAGTAACTTCTACGCCACATTTATCACAAATTACACCACGATAACGAATTCTTTTGTACTTACCACAATAACACTCATAGTCTTTTGTAGGACCAAAAATATTTTCAGCAAACAAACCATCCTTCTCTGGCTTAAGAGTACGATAATTAATTGTTTCTGGCTTGGTTACTTCACCAAAAGACCAGGCCTTGACTTGATCAGGTCCAGCAATAGTTATTTTTAATGCTCCAAAATCAACAATGTCGTTCATCAGCTAGACAGATTTGGACATGTCTGTTAGTTGATCTAGTAGTTTTTACTACCAAATCATCTATTACATATCCTTTTTCTGTAAATGTCCTTTCTTATTTTTTATTTAATCTCATTTGGCATGCCATTTATCATGCAATCTATGCTGCTTTTGCCAAAACATGATCTTCATCTTGCATTTCAGTTTCTTCAAGCTTTTCTTCAGCTTCAGCATTTTCTAATGCTTCTTCTTTTAAGTCAACTATCTCCATTGGCGAATTATCTCCTAACTCCTCTGGAGATGCTTGTTGAGTAACCCCCATTGCTTCTTCAAATTCAGCTACTTTATTGTTTTCCTCAAGATTTTCTGTCTCTTCAACTTCAACCACTTTTTGGTCAATTGTACTCATATCAGTACCCAAGCTTTGTAACTCTTTAACCAACACCTTAAATGACTCTGGAATTAGGGCTTGAGGAATCTCTGTTCCCTCAATAATTGATTGATAAGCCTTGGTTCTACCTACCACATCATCAGACTTGATAGTTAACATTTCTTGTAAGATATGAGCTGCTCCATAGGCTTCTAGCGCCCAAACCTCCAACTCTCCCAATCTCTGTCCACCCATCTGAGCTTTTCCACCCAGAGGCTGTTGGGTGACCATTGAGTATGGTCCAGTAGAACGAGCATGTTGCTTATCTTCCACCATATGAATAAGCTTCAAAAAGTGAGTAATTCCTACCACTACTGGCTTTTCAAAATATTCACCAGTCCGTCCATCAATCAACCTGAACTTACCGTTATCTGGCAGGTTAGCCTCTTTAAACAAATCGCTTAATACATTCTCAGGCACTTTTTCAAAAACAGGTACCGCCACCTTAAAACCAAGTTTCTTCGCGGCAATTCCAAAATGTACTTCAAGTAACTGTCCTAAATTCATACGCGAGAGAATTGTCACTGGAGAAATGATAATATCCACTGCCGTACCATCTTCCAAATGAGGCATGTCTACTTCCGGAACAATCTTAGAAATCACTCCTTTATTACCATGACGTCCAGCTAATTTATCTCCTTCCGTGACTTTTCTTAGTTGAGCCACTTTAACTTTAATTCTCATTAATGTTCCTGCATCTAATTCGTCGCCATTTTCCCGAGACAAAATCTGAATTCCAATCACTGTACCACGCTCACCATGTGGCATACGCAACGAAGTATCCCTAACTTCCTTTGCTTTTTCACCAAAAATTGCCCTTAGCAATCTTTCCTCAGCAGTGAGTTCTGTTTCTCCTTTTGGCTGAACTTTACCCACTAAAATATCGTTTGGACCAACTGTAGCACCAATTCGGACAATTCCTTTTTCATCTAAATTCATTAAATTTTCTTCCGCAACATTGGGAATATCGCGAGTCAGCTCATCTGGACCAAGCTTAGTCTCTACCACATCAGTCACATATTCCTCAATATGGATTGAAGTCAGTAAATCCTGCTTAACCAATTTATCGGAGATAACAATCGCATCTTCATAACCCAAACCTTCATAATTCATATAAGCAATTAATAGATTTTGCCCTAGGGCAAGCTCTCCTCCCTGTGTGGAAGTTCCATCAATTAACAGTTCACCCTCCTTAACCTTGTGACCCAAACTCACCACTGGCCTCTGACTGTAACAAGTACTTTCTGGAGTATTAACGAATTTCCTAATTTCAAAAGTCTGTTTTTCCTTCTTCCCAGTGAGAGTAATTTTCTCAGCATCAACATAAGTTACTTCTCCATCAAACGGTGCTTTGACAATCCGGCCCATATTTTCTGCTACCATTCCTTCCATTCCAGTGCCAACTATTGGAGCTGAAGGAAGTAGTAAGGGAACCGCTTGATTCTGCATGTGCGAACCCATTAAAGCACGATTGGCATCATCGTGAGCTAAGAAGGGAATCAGCGAAGCAGAAACACCAACAATCTGTTGGGGTGAAACATCAATAAAGTTAACCAGCTTAGTATCTCCTTCAAAAAAACTACCATTATAACGCAGTGGCACCCTTTTTTGTGAGATACGTCCATCTTTGTCTGTGGCAACCATCGCTTCAGTAATGTAGTAATCCTCTTCGTCGTCAGCAGACAGATAGACAATTTCGTCAGTTACTATTGAATGACCATCTTTTTGGATTACTTTTTTATAGGGAGTCTCTAAGAAACCATAGTCATTGATCTGCGAATAGAGTGCTAGATATGTTACTAAACCAATGTTCTGACCTTCGGGTGAACGAATAGGATCAATTCGACCATATTGTGAATGGTTAATATCACGAATAGAGAAAGTTGCTCTTTCACGAGTGATTCCACCTTGCCCAGTCACTGTTAACCTTCTTAAATGATCCACTTCAGAGAGAGGATTGGTTTGATCTAGGATCTGTGAAAGTTGGGATGAACGGAAAAATTCATTGACAGCAGCAATGATGGGCCGGGCATTAACTAAACTACCTGGATTAATTTCCGTATCAACTGATAACAGGCTCATTCTTTCTTTAACAACCCTTTCCAAACGTAGTAGTCCTACCCAAAAAGCATTTTGGGCTACTAATTCACCCACACGTCTGACACGGCGGTTGGCCAAATGATCAATATCATCAACTTTGCCTTGACCATTTTGCAAACCAATCAAATAACGAATTGTGGCAACAATATCTTCATTCTTAAGCACCCAATTTTCTGGAGTATTTTCTACCTCTAGTTTCAACTTTTTATTCAGTTTAAAACGACCAACCCTGGTTAAATCATAACGGCGGTTATTAAAAAACATGCCTTGTAAGATATTACGAGCATTTTCTAACACTACTGGATCACCCGGCCTCATTTTACGAAAGATTTCTAGTAGGGCTTCATCTTGATCCTTGGTTAAATCCTTAGCCAAGGTGGATTCTAAATAGTGATGATCAGGGTCATTATCAACACCTTCAAAAAGCTTAGCTAACTGATCGTTATCTGCATAGCCAATTGCTCGCAGAAAGGTAGTGGCGGCAAATTTTCGGCGACGATCAATTTTCACAGTTACTACATCAGTCCGGGAAACTGAAAACTCTAGCCACGAACCGTGAGCAGGGCGCAGTTCAGCTCCGTATAAAATACGTCCGGTAATTGGATCTTGTGAGGAGGAAAAGAAAACACCAGGTGATCTAACAATCTGATTAACTACCGCTCGTTCGATACCATTGATAATAAAGGTGCCTTTTTGAGTCATTAAAGGAATATCGCCCAAGAAGACCTCTTGCTGATACTCTTCATTAGTTTGTAAATTAACCAGAGTCACTTTCACCCGCAAAGGTGCATCATAGGAGATACCTTTCACAACAGCCTGATCAGGAGACAATTTCGGTGTACCGAGTGTATAATCACCAAATTCTAGGCGCCAATTTTTACCAGTGAAGTCCAAAATGGGGTTAACAGATTGGAGCAGATAACTGATACCTTCTTTGAGAAACCACTCATAGGACTCTCTCTGTAGACGTGTTAAATCAAAACGCCAAGCAGTACCTTGACGATTCCCCCAGTAGACACGTTGATTTATATTGTTTTTTGTGCTTAAATCGGGCATTGGTAACTTTAATCCTCTTAAGTACCAAAAAAATCAGCATACGGATAAGGTATGCCTCTTCTTCTTTTTTTAGACTGTGGATAATTTAACCACAATGAGATTAGGTTGTCAACGGGCAAAAACCTCCTGCTTTTTACAAGCGGTAAATCTATATTAAAAGAAATATACTAGTAATGTAAAGATGGTGAAATATTGAGTTGCTTATTATTTCTCCTGATTCATCGGTGATGCTAATTGAAAAAAATTATTATCTGGATCAGCTAAAGTAGCTAGCCACATCTCATTTGCCTCCATCGGATGATAAGGTTCAGTAATAATATCCACACCAGTAATTTTTTTAATTCGATCAAACTCACCTACCACATCGTCCACTTCAATATTAAAAATCATCCTTTCCGGGTTTTGATTTCTGCCATGCACTTTATCATGAGGGCCAATCATTAAGTATCCATCACCAATTTTAAAACCCTGGTAACTATTTTGTCGCCAATCAGGTTTTTTGTCTAAAACCTCCCTATAAAACTTCGCTAGTTCATTGGGGTTTTCTGAATAAAGCAATAATGAATTAAAATTCATCAAGATAATTATAAAAATCTAGCTTAAATGAAGCTTAAAGAATTAGTAATAGTTAAGCAAGAAATTCTTTATGGATAATTGGCAACATTCTGATTATGTTCCTCTAAAGTTTTAGCATAATGTGAGTTTCCCTGAGAATCATGGTAATAATAAAGATAAGGGGTATTGGGATCAGCATTGGCTACTGCTTCTAATGAGGAAAGGCTGGGATTACAAATTGGGCCAGGTGGCAAACCTGGGTAAAGATAAGTATTATAAGGCGAGTTCACTTTTAGATCCTCTGCAGTCAGATCTTTTTTCCACCAACTCTTTTGACTAGGCTGATAACCCAAAGCATACTGAATCGTGGCATCCGTATTTAAAGCCATACCTATTCTTAGCCTCTTTAATAAAATACTAGCTACCATAGTTCTAGCCTCATTAGATCTTGCTTCTCTCTCCACAATAGAAGCTAGTATGACTCCTTCTGCTGGAGTTAGCCCTAAATTAGTAATTTTATGTTGTAAAGCTGGTGTATACTTTTGCTGAAAGTTATTTTCCATAGTAGCCACAATATCTGCTATGGTTGAATCTTTTTTAAACAGATAAGTATCAGGAAACATATAACCTTCCTGTGCTTGAGAAATAAAACTTGTTTGGTCAATACCTAAATCAGCATTGAGTTTTTGAGCCATTTCTTCCACTCGCCAACCTTCTAATAAAGTCACACCTTTGTTGGCTATGCCAGCTGTGAGTTGCTGAAAAATTTGTCGAGCACTCATGGCTGGGCTGATTTGAAAATCTCCTGCTTGAATCAGATCTCCTTGACGAGACAGTTTAACCATTATATTGAAGGCCAGTGCTGATTTGATGAGTTTTTTTTGTTCTAATTGTTGAGCGATATTAACTACACCTTCGCCTTTTTCTACCACGAAAGTCTGAACCTGCTGATCTTGAGTATTAACTGGAGATAATAAACCTTGCCAATATAGATACCCACCTAAACCACCCACTATCACAACTATTAATAATAGTAAAATTATCTTAGCAATCAATTTCATCAATCATTTTTTCTGTCCAGGAAGTTTTGCAGGATTAAAGCAGCAGCAACTTTATCTTCCTCTCGACGATCTTTTTTTGAATTTCCTTCCTCAATCATTATTTTTTGAGCTTGTTGACTGGACAAAGTTTCGTCCGCAAACTCTACTTTAAATCCTTCCTCTTGTAATTGTCTAGCAGCTTTTCTGACTGCCTGTCCCATTTGCCCTTCAGGTAAACCAACCACTAAAATATCCACATGTTGCTGTCTAGCTATCTTAGTTACTGTTTGAATCCCTGTAGCGAAATTTGAAAAATGGATCACTTGTAATGGCGTTGCCAGCTTTCCCTCGGAGAAAGCCAAACCAGCTTTTTTCATACCCCAATCAATTGCTAGATATTTCATAGAAGTCTTTCCAATTCTACATTAAACTGTTAAGTTTGTCAGACAACAGAAAGCTATTTAGGAGTGACTAAAATAGTAATGTTCTCTGGTTTAAATGGCAACCTACCTATTTTACTGACAAAGGCTGGCTTAAAAGCAAAATCTGCACTGAGCACATTATCCATTGCTTGAATTATTTGACTAGCACTATCGACGCTTTGGCCTTGTATCTGATGCTTGATTGAATTCGTATCTAACTTCGGCAGAAGGTTGGCTTTATATTTTGCCTGGAAAATTAGACGACCATTTTTATCAACATTTTGCACATCTGACTGCATTTGAGTATTCTGAATATCAAGCTGGTAATTATCAGGCACATCGATCGCGACTAATTTAGAAATAATTGTTTGCAAGTCAGCTTCAGTATAAGCAGTGCCTTTGAATTTAAGAGTAGCCGTGAGCGTAAAATCAGTAGCTTGATCGTTAACTTGTTTAGAGTAACTATATTTGCTATCAGCAACTTCTAAAGATTCAGGTAAAACCTTCTGGCCAGCCTCTACTTGTTGCTGCAATTTCTCTTGAGCTTGACTTCTTAAATCACTAACTACCTGTGCTTGCAATTTTTTCTGATCATCAGTAGTCACTACTGTGACATCTTTAGAAGTTCCCCCTGTCAAAGATTGGTCAACTTTTGCTGAGAAATTATCAGTAGATTCTGAGGAGATTGCAAGTTCAGTTCCCGCAGCTAAGTTTGAATCTGGTCCAATTGCCGAAGCTGTCACTGGGGCAGTTGCTTTGCCAAAAGCAATTCCCTCATCTAAAGCAGATTGTGAAGCCACATTCACACTATCATCTAAGGTAAATTTTAAGTTATCTGGTCCAACTAAAACAGTTCCTTGAGAGAAAGTTTTAGGTGAATATGTTTTATTGTAAATAACAATCTGCCCCTTAGCTGGATCACCAATCTGCTTAGTACCAGTGGCAGTACCTGTTCCAGAGCCTGTAACTGTGGTAGTAACAGTAGTTCCAGGGATGACCTTTTTCTCCTCATCAATACTCGTCACTGCTGGATCAGCTGTAACTAGAGCAGTATTTTCCATTACCTTTGGCTCAACATAAATAGTGACAGTAGCTTTAACCAAGAAGTAATAGGCAGCGGTAATTGCCACTAGAACAATCACTAAACCGCCACCAAATATTATTAATTTGTTATCACCATGTCTGAACATCTTATTTAGACTATCTATTAGTGATTGAAAAACTACAGTCAAGGACGACAAGTTACCGTTCCTTGCAGATGCACGTTTAGTTTGGAAGCTTTCTTGCTCGACCCCAGTTCTTGATTCTGGCAAATTTCTACCTGCCCGCCCAGCAAAACCAACATGAGGTCGATGAGTCTCCTGATCATCCTCAATATCTGGCGAAATTATTTGATCATCAGCCAAATCTTCAACCTCTTCATCTAGATGGTTTTGCTCATTCTCATCAAAGTCACTAGCTTGTTGGATATTGCTTAAACTCTCTTCATCTTGAATATCACCAGTAATAAAACCACTCTCCTTAGGCTCTGCTGCGGAAGCTGTTCTTGATAAGTTACCTAAATGACGCAAATTCTCCATTTGCAAACTTTTTCGTTGGAAACGATGCAGTGTACCAGTTGTCTTAGCCAAAAAGCTTCTGCGCAGATCAATATCAGGATTTTCTTCAATCGCCCCAGCTAAAACAATCGCCTTGACAGTCGCATCATCAGCTAATAATTCTATCTTAGGAAAATGTAGGAAGGGTAGCTTTCCCATCCATGGGTAGGTCGTTAATTCGTCTTTAATTTTGGGCAAATTCTCATCATTAGCTGTTGGGTAGAGAAGAATTCGAGACGGTAGAACTTCTATCTCCGTAAATTGGAGTAGTGTTTTTTCAATATCATCAAACAGGTGATCAGATCGTTTTACTGCCCGATTTTCAACGGCTTTACCACCCCGTAATAATGTCACTTCTACAAACCCACCAATCCCTAACATCAAGGCTGTTGGCGGAACACCATCCTGTTTTTGAAAAAGATGTGCTAAGGCATGAGTCGTAGTTACATAAGCCATGGGGTCAAGATCATACTCTTTAACAATTTCCTGGAGAACTTTCAGATAATTTTCCTTTAATTCATCTTCGTTACTCCACGAATCAGGTATACCAAATAAAATCTGTTCTGGGTCAAAAGGCAAACCATCTAAAGCCTCATCAAGAATCTGACCAGATTTTTCTAACAGTTCATCTAGTTGAGTATATGTTGTTGAGGACTGACCAAGGATTTCTAAAGCATTATCTTCTAGTTTCCAAACCGCGGCAGTTAAAGAAGACAAACCAATGTTTAAAGCGAAATAATACTTAGATGCTTCTTTGGGACTCTTTAAAGGTAAAATATTTTTAAGATTATCAATAATATTCATAGGACAGTTGCAAGATTGCTCTGCTGCAAAACCAGACTCTATTAGTCTCTTGCTTTGCAATCAGTTTATCAGAATCTTGGCCAATTCTCCATCTGTTTACTGTATTTACCCAGCTTCAGATTGATGATATATTTGAACTTGATGCACCGTACCAGTTTCACATTTGAAGAAGCCAAGCAAATTGGCGAATTGTTGGGCATCAGCTGGAGTAAATTTGATATTGAACAGTTCAGAATCGGCATGGAAGTTGAGCTGGAACATGGTTTAGTTAATCCCCAAACAAACATTACTGATGACGATCCTTTGCTAACCGGAAAAATAGCCTTGGCTCATTTAAACATTTATCCAGATTATTACACCAGGCTAGACAAAATGGAAAAAGAAGCAGAAAGCTATTTTTCCAAACTATCTTAACACACTCAATTAATTATTTTTTAGCCATTAAAGCATAAAGGTGACCAGCAATCCCCACTACGATCAAAGCAATACCCCAGCGAACTGGATGTTCCCCAACCAAAGGTCGGGCGATCAGAATACCAACTCCTATTCCAGTCACAGCATGTACAATTGAGTTATACATAACATGTGCACTTAAATATTTCATGATTTTTTTCATCGTCTCACCCCCTCTTCTATTAAGTGTCAAGCTTTTTATCAACTTAGTCAAGCTACTCTTCTGCAGCTCCTCGGAAAAATAGTATAATCTCTGCATATGACAGCTGACCAGCTTAGAAAAAAATATATTGAATTTTTTGTCAAAAAGGGGCATAAACTTATCCCCTCTGCTCCCTTAGTACCTGAAAATGACCCCACGACCCTATTTATCTCCGCAGGAATGCAACCTTTGATTCCTTATTTAATCGGTCAACCACACCCCGAAGGGAAACGACTCGTCGACTATCAGAAATGTTTACGCACAGACGATATTGAGGAAGTCGGAGACCATGTACATCATACTTTTTTTGAGATGTTGGGCAACTGGTCCTTAGGAGATTATTTCAAGCAAGAAGCAATTAAATGGAGTTATGAATTTCTAACCACAGAGCAGGGACTTGATTTAAGCAAAGATCAATTAGCTGTTTCTGTATTTGCTGGCGATGAAAATGCTCCTTTTGATCAAGAATCTTACCAAATCTGGCTCGATTTAGGCCTACCAGCAACGAGAATTGCTAAACTACCTAAGGCAAATAACTGGTGGGGACCAGCTGGTCAGTCAGGACCTTGTGGACCTGATAGCGAAATGTTTATTTGGACCGGTGACATGCCAGTACCAGAGCAGTTTGACCCAGAAGATTCTAATTGGGTAGAGATTTGGAACGATGTTTTCATGGAGTACAACAAAAACCCAGATGGGGAATATGAGAAATTACAGCAAAAAAATGTTGATACAGGCATGGGTTTAGAGAGAGTACTCGCAATAATTAACGGCTTCGCAGATGATTATCAGACTGATCTTTTCTGGCCAATTATCCAAGCATTAGAAGAATCATCCGGAAAAAAATATGTAGATCATCTTAAAGATTTTCGAATCATTGCCGACCATCTACGAGCTGCTTGTTTTTTATTAGCAACAGATATTCCACTTGCCAGCAAAGATGATCGTGGAGCTGTCTTAAGAAAGCTAATTGATAGAATGTTTGAAGTTGGGAAGGCACTTAATATTAATAAGCAAGAGCTTGCGAGACTAAGCGGTATTATTCCTAATATATATAAAAAAACATATCCTGATCTTTATACTAATAGAGGTAAGATCCAGGATAGTTTGATTAGCTCGTTTCAAAGAATCGAACAAATAGGCAATACCCAACACTCCGAGATTAATAATTTACCTAAAGTTATCCAGGGAGGCAGTGATCTGATTATGAGCTCATGGCAAGAATTACTAAGTAAATATTCCTATGGAGCTGCTACTCCTCGTGATTTCTTAAAAAATCACAATTTCAATTCGTTGGGCTCTGTATACGCGGGAACAGTTGCTTTCGATTCAAGAACAACATACGGATATCCCATATCACAGGTTGAACAAATCACAAAGCAAGTAATGAAATCTGATTTTGACCAAAGTGAGTTTCAAAAAACAATTGAAGCCTTAAACAAAGAACATAAGGAAAAGTCTCATATTGGCGGTGAAAAAAGATTTAAAGGTGGCCTCTCGGAGATAAGCAATATCACTACTAAGTATCACACAGCTACTCACTTGTTGCATGCTGCTTTGAGAAAAATTTTAGGTAGTTCTGTTGCTCAAAAGGGTAGCAATATTACCTCAGAGAGATTAAGATTTGATTTTTCTTATCCAGAAAAGTTAACTGCTGAGCAGTTAAAAGAGGTAGAAAACTTAGTTAAGCAAACAATTCAAGAAAGTTTACCAGTCTCCTCAGAGATCATGGATAAGGATTTGGCTTTAAAATCTGGAGCCCTAGGTTTTTTTACTGAAAAATATGGAGAGAAGGTTAGTGTTTATTCAATTGGAAATTTTAGTAAAGAAATTTGTGGAGGGCCTCATGTTACTAATACAGCCCAGCTAGGCAATTTCCAGATTACCAAAGAAGAATCAGCTGGCTCTGGAATCAGAAGAATCTATGCGGTATTAAGTTAATCTCTTTTAGTCAAGCCAACTGATCTTCCCCCTACAATAATACTAGAATGTTTTAGGCTCCACAGAGGGATCAAGCCTAGCTGCGCTGTACTACTGTAGCCATAATGATTACGATATGCAGCTGAGAATCGACGATCCGGGTAACCAGAAGCCACTCTGCACCATGTACCAGTCTCATCAAAATACTCACCATCTATTAAATATTTAAACTCAGCACCAACAACAAAGGCATTAATCGTTGGCAAAACTCTGCCTTTTTGTTTAAATTGTTTAATAAGATAATCCTCTGTTGTGCCAATATATGGAGTTTCATTTTGCCACTCTACATCTAGCCAGCCTGATTCTTCTTCAAAATTTTTAAAAGCACTCCATGCTGTAAAAGCACTGCTAACTAATTCTCCAAAAACTTTTCCTAGTAAGGGTCTGTCAGAATCTGCTGAAAGAGACGCGGGCAAGTAAAACACTCTTCTTCCTTCTGCTTCTAACTTTGAGATTTCCTGCTGACTTCGGTCACATAAGGAAACATTAACTATTATGCCAGCTCTTCCACCCCATATTTCCCAGATGCTCTGCCAAATATCTGTTAAATTTTCTGGATCATGTGTTGTTGATCGATATCTTCTAGCACAACTATCTAAAATAAAATCATCATATTCTGCCAATGACTTTTTCAGGAAAGGCAGTGCTGAATGATTAGGATCAGATTCTTTTAACCTGCTTAGCTGTCGAATAATTTCTCTCCTAACCTCTATCGCCATAAGAATTTACCTTGATAATATCAGAGCGGTCAAAGTCAACGCAATCCCAAATAAAACCTCACTGTCAGTCTCTTCTGAAAAACCTGTGTTTGGGTTGATTGTTTTTTAACTCCTGTTGAGCAGTTTTCACAGCATTTTCCAGTAGCCTTTTTTGTTCTGCTTCTTGTTCACTACTGCTTAAATCTCCCCTCCCTACTTCATTTAAAAACCTTTCCAAAATCGATAGAGAATGTTTCATATCTTTGAGAATAAAATATGCTTGAATTGCCATTAAAGTCAGCAAAATGGTGACCACAATTATCAATATAACTAAAGCAATTTGCAGAAAATCCATAATAACAGTTAGACTTTTTTGACGGGCATAAACTACTATAAAATTAATACTCCAAAAAAGTCTAGTACATATCGCCTAATATTTTCATTTAGTCTATAGCTGATACATCATTACGGTGTAGGATTGGCTGTTTTTAAATAAACTATGCGATCAACATCAATTTTTTGGCCAAATTTAGAGGTAGCTTCTACATTAATTTTGTTAACTGGAGAGGACAGAGAAATTTGGGTTTTAAACTGACCATTAGAATCCACTGGGATATCCTGATTATTTACTGAAACTTTAATCTCAGGATCAGTCTTGCCTTCAACTATAATATTGGAACTATCAGTTGTCATCTGATCAACTGGATTGTCTACTATCAAGGTCGGTGACCCCACAAACTGACGATACTGTAACCAAAGATAAGCAAAGAAAGACAAAATGATTAGGGAGATCACTACCCCTAAAACTTTACCAGGAGTAATTTTTATTTTTTTGGGATCAGCTGGATGAACAAAAGCATCCATAACATAGGGTTTATGAGCCTTATCAGAAAATTCTCTTCTAAAAATAGCTAGTAATTTATTAGGGTCTAAACCTAAAAACTTAGCATAATTTTTAATAAAGCCTTGGACAAAAGTAGATGGTGGTAGCTTTTTATAATCATCAGATTCTAGCGCTTCCAACAACTCTCTTCTGATTTTAGTGGATTTTTCTACTTCCTCTAAGCTAAGGAGTTTTTCTTCTCTAGTTTCTTTTAAAGTTTGTCCTACAGTTCTCATAAGGTAAAAACCACATGGGGATCAATCAGTCAAATTATGAACTATTACGGCAGGGTCCGTGTATCCTTAGACTTACGTCTTCGATAAGTTATAATTATTCAATTCATCCACGACTAAATCGTGGTTTCTTGGCACAATTATAACACTTCAAACAGGGGTTGTTGTGATCAGCTAATCATTTGAGGACTGTTGGTTAAAATACTCATCAGCATTACGAACTAACACATCCCTTGGCTTACTACCCTCACCTGGTCCAATAATTCCTGCTGATTCCAACTCATCAATAATTCTCGCTGCTCGTGCATAACCAACTTTTAATCTTCTTTGTAAAAGTGAGGCGGAAGCTCGATCATACTGACACACAGTACGGATAGCTTCCTCAAAAAAGTCATCACGATCACCACTGTCTCCACCTTTACCACCAACTTTACCAATAGGCATTTCAGTCACTTCTTCAGTGTACTGTGGAGCAATACCTGTTGATTTGAGATACTTAATTAAATTATTTAATTCAGGGTCAGATACAAACACTCCTTGGATACGCATTGGTTTTGAGGCATCTGGTGGAAGAAATAACATATCTCCTCTCCCAAGTAATTTTTCGGCACCAGGCTGATCAATAATTACTCGTGAATCAATCATTGAGGAAACATTAAAAGCAATTCTGCAGGGAATATTAGCTTTAATTAGACCAGTAATAACATCAACAGATGGGCGTTGTGTCGCAACTACCAAGTGAATTCCAGTTGCGCGCGCCAATTGCGCAATTCTAGTGATAGCATCTTCAACCTCAACCGGAGCAAACATCATCAAATCGGCCAGCTCATCAATAAAAATCACGATATTAGGCAGCGCTTGAAAACCAGACATTTCATTGTAAGACTGTATATTTCTGACACCAACTGATTGGAAGAGTCTATAACGTCTATCCATCTCTGCCATCGACCATTTCAGCGCTGACAGGATCTTGTCAGGCTCAGTAATTACTGGGGTCAACAAATGCGGTACTCCATTAAAATTAGTCAATTCTACTCTTTTTGGGTCAACTAAAATTAATTTCAACTCTTCTGGTGAATTCCTAAATAATAATGTCGCAATAAAAGCATTAATTAACACTGATTTTCCTGAGCCAGTGGTTCCCGCTACCAATACGTGGGGCATCTTGGCGATATCCACTACTACTGGCTTAGAGGCAGTGTCTCGACCAAGGGCTACTGCCAGTTTAGATTTATTTTTCATCATCTCATCTGAGGACATAATATTCTTCAGACCTACCACCTCTAAAGAATGATTAGGAACCTCAATTCCAACCAATGATTTACCAGGAATTGGTGCTTCAATTCTAACAGTGCCGGTGGGAGCTGCTAACGCCAGAGCAATATCGTGCTGTAAATTGGCAATCTTGGCAATTTTAGTGCCCGCAGAAATATGCAGTGCATATTGTGTGACAGCCGGTCCACCATTAACTTCTTCAACCTGCGCTTGGATACCAAAGGAGTCGAGAGTTTTCTCGATCTGGCCAGCATTTTTCTTCACATCTCCGCGATCAGCCTGTTGACCAATTTTATCTGACAACACAGATAACGATGGATATTTCCAGACCATTGATTGCCCAGCCACGTTTTGGACTAACTGATCAGCCATCACTGGTTCTTCTTCATTGTTTCTGGCTAGACCTCTTGGTCGTTCATCAACCCCTGATACTTTGATGGGAAGTTTTCTTGATTCAATTCCCGGAGTGCGGTTAAAAATAGAGCTATACAGTGCCCCAATACCTCTTCCTCCAGCCACAAAAATAGCTAAGACTTGTGATAGTGAAGTATTAAATAGAACAACTACCCCTACCAAAAACACTCCTACTAACAGAAAAAAGGCACCAATTCCAGTAATCAGCTCAGATAACTGGATCCAAACTAAATTACCCAAAGCACCAGCTTGATCAGCAATCATTAACCCAGTCAGCCCAGACAAAGCCACCATAATTGTCAACAAACCCACTAAAACATTAGGTTGAGAAAAAGACCATTTAAATTTTTGCAAGACTAAGCTGGAAACCAGGAAGATAATCGGAGCAAAAATCGCGGTCCAACCTAAGTTTAATAACAGGAATTCACGCCAAAAATCTAAGGCAGTTGACTGGGCCAACAGAGCAACTAAAGAAAGTCCAGCAAAAATAATAGCGATTAACGAACCAATAGCAACCACTGTCTTGTGGCGCAGTTTTAATTTGGGCATTGAGTACATTGACTTTCGTCTGGGCATATTTAGCAGACAGCGGTGGATATTTTAACTAAGCTAATAATATTAACTAGTATGACTACCCAGTACTATCTCTCCTTTTATTAACTAACTATCAAAGCCTACCAACCAACACTTTCTAAGTAAACATATCACAAAACTATAAGCTTTTTCAAGTATGCGGTACTAACTAGATTTATTATCCGGTTAGACTTATCCGCAATCTTATTTGGTTTAATCTCAAAACTATAATTTATCTATTATAGGATTTACTAAACCTCAACCAATACTGGTAAAATCATTGGCCTGCGCTGTGTTTGGCGGTAAAAATATTCATCTAGCTTCTCTTCAATATGTCTTCTGGTAAATCGCCAATCTAATACCGAATTAGGGTGATTTGCCAATGACTGAGATACTACTTTTTTGGCATTCTCTAATAATCCCTCGGCTTCTTTTTCAAAAACAAAGCCTCGAGAAATTATGTCGGGCTCACCAGCAGCCTTGCTAGTTCGCACGTCAATTGGCACAATTACGAGCACTATTCCTTCTTCTGCCATTACTTGGCGATCTCTTAAAACTACGCTACCAACATCCCCAACTCCTAATCCATCAACATAGATATTACTTGCAGGCACTGTTCCACCTAATTTAACTTGTTGATGAGTTGCTTCTATCATTTGACCATCCTCTGATAAAAGAATATGGTCTGCTGCATAACCCAAGTCTTGACACATTTGCGAGAAAACCTTCATCTGACGAAAAGTTGCCCCAATTGGCATCAAATATTTAGGTTTAGCTAAGTTAATCATCACTTTCAATTCTTCTGCTGCCGCATGACCAGAAACATGTAGATCATCAGTTAAGGCTGTGTAGTAAACACTTGCTCCAAACTTAGCCAATTTATCAATTAAGGCATGTTGCGCAGACTCTGTTGAAGGTATCGGGTCTGCTGAAAAAACTACAGTATCATTTTGACGCAAAGTAATTTGCTTGTGGTCGTCATTAGCAACTCGTGACAAAGCTGAGCCAGGTTGTCCTTGTGATCCAGCAATCACCAACAGTAATTTTTCATCTGGATATCGTTTTACTTCATCCATCGGAATTACTAATCCCGAAGGAATATGTAGATAACCTAGATCACGGGCTACTTGAAAGTTATTTTCCATCGACCGACCAACTAAGACTAGCTTTCTGCCAGTTTCTACTGCCACGTTAGCTGCTTGCTGGATCCTGGTTAAATTTGAAGAAGTGGTAGTAATTAACACCTTACCCTTAGTCTCAGATTCAATTTTGGCAAAAGTGGGCTGAATAGTTCGCTCAGATAAATTATAGCCAGATCTTTCCACTCTTAATGAGTCAATAAGCATCAACAAGACTCCTTGTGTACCAATTGTGGCTAATTTACCTACATCCGTGACTTCACCAGGAATAACCGGAGTCCAATCTAACTTAAAATCAGCCTGATGGACCACCCTGCCAACAGGTGTATCCAAAACAATGCCCGTTGAATCTGGCACAGAATGAGAAACTTTGTAAAAAGATACACCAAAAGCACCCAGTCTCAACTTGGTATCCAAATTGACTGTATTAATCTTATTTCTAGGCAAATTATGTTCGGCGAACTTGGCACGAATTAACCCCGCTGTTAATTTTTGTGTGTAGATAGGACACTGCAGCTCCGGCCAAATGTAGGGCAGTCCGCCAATGTGGTCTTCGTGAGCATGAGTAATTACAATCCCGCGAATTTTATGTTTTTTATCACGCAGATAAGTAATATCTGGGATTACCAAATCTATTCCTAACATTGCTTCATCGGGGAAACCAATTCCACAGTCAATAATGACAATATCATCTCCATACTCATACACATACATATTTTTAGTCACATCCCCAACTCCACCTAAAGAAACCAGTTTTAAAACTGTTTCTTGATTGTTACTTTTGAGTCTTGGTTTAAATTGTTTAATATCCACAATTAATGGTTAAATCAACTAATATATTGTCCTATATTACTACTGTCCAGTTTGTATGGTCCTGGGTTACCTTCTACTATTTTTCTGGCTACTTTACGGACGATTCCTTGAATATTGCGTTGCAACGACCTAATTCCAGCATCATAGCCCAAGGGACGAACTATTTGTGGCCAGAGAGTGTCATCAATTGTAATCATATTAGCTGGTAGTCCAGCTTCTTTTATTGCTTTGGGAATAATATAATCACGCCCAATCGCGATTTTTTCTTCATCGGTATATGAAGGCATTTCAATTATTTCCAACCTATCCATAACCGCCGTAGCAATGTTGCCAGTGTTGTTGGCTGTGGCAATAAACAAAGCTCGTGATAAATTAAAAGGATAGTCAACATAATGATCCAAGAAGGCAAAGTTTTGTTCCGGATCTAATAACTCGACTAGGACACCCATAACATCTGCCCTGGTCTCAGAAGCCACCCGATCAATTTCATCTAATAAGATAATCGGGTTATTGACCTGTTCATCATAAATTGATTTTAATAACCGACCAGGTTCTGCCTCTGGTCTGGTGTGAGACTCACCACGCAGTTCTTTGACTGAACCCAATCCACCAAAAGGAATACGAATTAGTTTTCTCCCCAGTGCTTCGGCAATTGAATAAGCCAGTGAGGTTTTTCCTGATCCAACTAAACCAACAAAGGCCAAAATTTGGGAGCGGATCTGCACTTGTTGCCGGCTGTTTAAAATCAAAATTGATAAGTATTCTAAGATGCGATCTTTGACATTGCGTAAACCATAATGATTTTTATCAAGAATTTGACTGGCACGATGTAGATCTAAAATGTCCTGTGAAGTTTTACTAAAAGGCAGTTTGGAAACAAAATCTAAATAGCGCAAGTCAGCATCATATTCCATCTTGTAACCCTGTGAGGTTACAGCTTTTTCTACCCTGCCAAGCTGAATATTAAGTTTATCCGCTAAATCACTCGGCAGATCTGGGGAAGCAATTTGTGTTTTTAGTTTAGTAAACTCATCCATCTCAGTTGACTGGTTAGTGTTTTGGACTGTTTGAGTTGTTTGGCTATCCATATTTTATCTTAAATCTATCTCCCCGTTTATTTGATGATTATTGATCTCTAATCTAATTCTAGCTAATTTGCCAACTAGTTGCCAGAAACCATTATCTGCTAACTGGGAAGATAGTGCTAATTTATTATTATTTACAGCCTGAGTTAAAACTAAATCTGGGCTATCTATCTCAATATTCCAACCTCCTTGGTTGGTCTGTTGTACAGACATTTTTCCCGCACTACTGCTTTCTATCTGCGGTACAACTATAGAGGTAGTTGCACGATCAGGCCCTAAGATTATCTTATCTTGAGCAAAGGCAACTGTAGTACTCAGCGGTAAAAATACAGATAAAGATTGGGCTGTAGGTTCATCTAGTTTCAATGATAAACCATTAACCCACCCATCGCTTATTTCTAATTTCTGAGATAGAGCTTGTGCTTGAGCTATTTGTTCACGATTAAATTGAAAATCCATTTTTAAAATTTGATCATCTAGGTATATTTTCGCGTTTGATCTGGGTGATCCTTGAAGAAGTAACGAATTTTCTTGACTGGCTACTTTTGCCGAAAGCACCATTACTCCTTGTTGAAAGCTTCCTCGTCCTAAGCTTGTCAGGTATAAAACCATGCCAGATATTAATAGTAAGGGCAGTAAAATTAGCAAAATCTTTGGACTAATTAAGAAAGCAATGATTTTATGACCACACTTAAGTAAATAGTGCGGCAGTTTGGAGATTTTCATTTCTGAAGGAAAGAAGCTTTGCTTCATACACTACCAGGGATTATATACTAGTGATTCTGTTTTAGCGATCGCGTCTTCGACCAAAATCTCGTCTGTTACCCCCAGAAAAACCTCGTCCTCCATCTCGACGCTCAAATCTACCTCGTCCACCAAATCTACCACCATTGCCACTTGGGCGACCTTCTGTTTCTGGTTTGCGATCCTCACCAAAAAGCATTGATAAACCAATCTTGCCTTCTTTGACTTCAGTCACACGAACTTTAACTATTTGGCCTTCTGAAACAACGTCTTCTGGTTTTTCTACTCTAAAAGGAGCCATCTGGGAAACATGAACTAAACCCTCTCTGCCTGGAGCAATTTCGACAAAAGCCCCAAAGCTGGCAATTTTTGTGACTCGTCCTTCAAAAACTTCCCCTATTTCAACTGTTTTAAACATCCCTTCAATTTCAGCTAAAGTCTTTTTTACTGCTTGTTCATCAACAGCAGACACCATCACTGTCCCATCCTCTTCAACATCAATCTGAGTACCGTTGCGCGCAATGATGGCATTGATGGTTTTTCCACCCGGGCCGATCAAAGCGCCGATATCTTCTGGTTTAATTTTTGTTGTTTCAATCTTTGGAGCATACCTAGATAAATTAGCAGCTTCTGGCAAGGCTTTAGTAATTTCATCCAAAATAAACAATCTGGCTTTTCGGCCTTGCTTCAAAGCCTCTTCAATAATTTCAAAAGTTAAGCCTTGTAGCTTCGTATCCATTTGAATTGCAGTAATACCTTTACTGGTACCAGCAACTTTAAAATCCATTTCACCATAAAAGTCTTCAATGGCTTGCATATCTGTGATGACCTGGAATTTTTTCTCATCAGAGAAAAGCCCCATCGCAATCCCAGCCACAGGATTTTGCAAATTCACACCAGCATTCAGTAAAGCCAAAGTTGTTGCACAGACTGAAGCCATTGAAGTTGAAGCATTAGCTGCCATCACCTCAGAAACTACCCTAATGGCATAAGGAAACTCCTCTTCAGTCGGAAGCACATTAACTAAAGATTTCTCAACCAAAGCACCATGACCGATATCTCTTCTATTTGGTGAGCCAATTTTTTTCACTTCACCAACCGAAAAAGGATTAATTCCCATGTTGTAGTGATGCATGAAACGTTTGGTCTGCTCGCCAGTCATTCCTTCTAAAGTTTGCGAGGCTGAGAGTGGCCCTAGGGTAGTAATCGACAAAACCTGTGTTCCGCCCCTTTGAAAAACTGCTGATCCGTGAGTTCGTGGCAAAAGTCCGGTCAAAATAGTAATTTCTCTCACCTGATCTAACTCCCTTTTGTCTGGCCTTTTGTCTTGACCTAAAATCATTTCATGCATGATTTCTTTGGCCACTTTATCAAAAATGCCAGAAATCATCTGAGGAGTCAGCATTTCTTTATGTTTCTCGGCTAGCTCTGTTTTAATCATATCGCCAGTTGCTTCATGCCATGGATGTTCTGTATCTGATAGAGCTGTCTCAACCCTCGTTTTAATTTCTGACTGAGCTTCTTTAAGGACTGTTTCTTCTACCACATCAGCAACTGCGGAATAAGATTGTTTTTCTTTACCACATTCTTTAACAAACTCCTCAATCAATTTAATAACTGCTTGTGATGCTTGATGAGAATCCTTAATCGCTTTAAAAACAGTCTCGTCATCTATCTCTCTAGCCTCAGTTTCAATCATAGTTACTTTATCTTTCGAGGCTGAAACAAAGACGTCCAATTCCAAATCATCGTATTCTGGTAAGGTGGGATTTAAAACCTGCTGACCATTTTTAATTCCCACTCTGGTGGCTGCAACTGGCCCAAACCAAGGCACAGAAGAAGCGGCAATCGCTGCTGAAGAACCAATAAAACCTAAGGTGACTGGATCATTAATACCATCAAAGGATAAAACAGTTATGATTAATTGAACCTCATTATGGAAGTCTTTGGGGAAAAGTGGTCTAATCGAACGATCAATTAATCTGCCTGATAGAACTGCGGCATCAGATGGCCTTGACTCTCTTTTAATAAATTTCTGGGCGGTAATTCGGCCACCGGCATAATATTTCTCCACATATTCAACTGATAAGGGAAAATAATCAACGGCTTCAGTAGTTGGCTTAGTAGCCACCGTACATAACACAACTGTTTCACCCCAAGTGGCAACTACAGCTGAGTCAGCTTGCTGGGCTAAAATGCCCGTTTCTAATTTAAGTCTGCGACCATTAAGGTCCATCTCTTTGATAACGTGTTTTGTCATTATTTAATTTTCTGGGGGATTGGAAACTGTGGAAGAGGCAACTAGCAAAAATCACTAATTCTCTCTTTGCAATCTCCAATTCTCCCCAAGCTTTATTATTATACTACAATTACTTACTCAATCCTAATTTCTCAATAAGAATCTTATAACGGTCGCCGTCCTTTTTTAATAAATATTGTAAAAGCCTTCTTCTTCTATTAACCATTGATAGTAAACCTCTCCGAGAATGCATGTCGTGTGGGTGTTCTTTTAAGTGATTAGTCAGATTTTTAATCTGTTCTGACAATAGCGCAGCTTGCACTTCCGGTGAGCCGGTATCTCCTTTATGGGTGGCAAACTCATCAATAATTTGTTTTTTGGATTTTACATCTAAGGGCATAAGCCGTCACTTTAATCTTCAGAACCAGCAGTTTCTGTATTCCAAAGAAAAAGTCTTTCCTTAATTACTGGGGTATTTTAGCAAACTTTAGCCAAAATAGCAACGTTTAAGATGGTAACTCCAATCTGGAATAATCCTGTCCTCGTCCAGTTTTTTGCCAGCAAGCAGTTTGGAGGGGTTCTACAATTTCTTTCATGACAGTTTTACCAAACACCATTGCAGTGTGTTTTTCTTGACTGTTGACAAAACCTAACCACCTTAGTGTCTTACTCGCAATAGTCAGATCCTGATCATGTAGAGCTGAGACCATCATCCGAGAAGCGTAAGTTGCCAGACGATCCCAATTACCATCTTTTTCACATTGCCGAGCAATATCTTCAAAAATACTATAAAGAAAACTTGCTGGATTGTGGCTAGAATGGTCATTATTCATTAATCGAGCTAAGTCGAATTGTCGTGACCTCCTAGTTAAATCAGATTGAGCAAAGTCTTCTCCGCTGCGCAACAATCCTTCAGCCTGTTGATAGTACTTAGCTTGACCAGTTAGACGTGCGAGTAGAGTATCATATTCAGCTAAATCTCTGAGCATTTCTGGCCAATAAACTATAGTTTTTAATGGTTTCTCTGTTTGCCCAGAGGGATCTGGCAATGGAGACTGGGCAATACTTTTTACAGAGGGGTTTATGTACTTCATCGCAATATCCCTAGCCCAGCTAAGATAGCTAACTACACTACTGGCATACCAAGCTCTCTTTGTTTGAGTTTGCTCAACTACCTGATAAACCCTAAGGCCACTCAAATAAAGAGATTTTTGTTGATCAGATAATTCCTGTACACGATCAGGACCTAAAAGATAAATTGGGCAAAGTGGCTGTATTGCTCTCACATAATCTCCCTTTAACCTAAGGTCTTCCGCCCGAGCGATATCTGGATAACTGAGATGAAATTCTGAGCTCATTTGAAAGAAAAATTAACCTACTTGTGAACTTTTGTAGATTTTAGGAGTTAACCAATCTGCTTCAGGTGTCACAGCTTCTTCACCAGCTGGAACCTCCTCTGGTGAAGGTTGTGGTTGTGTATCTGGGGTACTGCTTTCTGTGGGTGAATCTTTAGTGGGGGTTGGTTGGTTTGTAGCTGGGGTTGATTGAAGCTGATCAATGGGTGTCGCTGGAGTCTGTGCTGATTGATTAAAACCACCCAAGGCTCCTCCTTGCAAACTAAAAACCTGTTCTAAAGTAGTGGCAGTTGGTTGTGGAGTTGCTGTTTGTGTATCTGCACTCACATTAACAACAGGCTTTTGAGCCCCAGCCCTTAAGGCTAAAGCAATCGATTCAAAAGTGTCCGCTCCCACATTACCTTGCAAATTATTAGTGGCAGCATAAATCCCATTGACCACATTAGTTGCAGTATCAGCTGAGTAGGGTAGTCCCAAATCGGGCAAAATTAAAGCCACCATCTCGGACAAAGAAACTGCTGCTGGATCAATAATATTCAAGCTCGCATACTGAGAGTTGTTGGAATTTTTATCTAAATTAATGATAAAAGCTTGGATAAAAGCTTCTTGGTTTCCTTGATAAATCGTCCCCAGAGCATCCAGAGCAGAGGTTCCAATAGTCACTATCAGATCAAAACCATCACCTTGATAACGAGGTGTGATGTGAGTTGGCTCAAATTTTTGGCCCTTGGCTACTTTAAAAACCAGCTCCAAATCAGTACCTTGAGGATGCCAGTTTAATTCCTCTAAGGCTGGCACAATACTTTTACCACTAGCATCTTGGCTGACCACTCCACCTAAAGTCACAATCAGATTACCACCTATAGTATCAGGAAGTTTATTTTGGATTTGACCTACCCCAAAGAGATTACTGTGTCCAACTCGAACAATTCCATCAGTAGCAATAGAGGCATTTTTACCAGCTTCTTGCAGGCTCAAAAACAGGGCCAAACCAGCAGCAAATTCATCAACTCCAGCTGTAGTAGGTAAAGCAATTAAGATGTTTTGGGCGCTGGGCAAACGGTTTTTAACCTCGGTCAACAAGCTGTCATATTTCATGGTGCCAATTTTAGCACCAATAGCCCATAATTTCAATCCTGCATAGATTGAAAACAAAGGCTGAACATTAGTACATGAGTTTTGCTATAATACCAATTAAGCAAGGGAGGTGGTATTAACAAACAACGAACAAGAACAGAGCAGAAGGTTTTACTCTGATGGTACAATAAGGTCTGACCCCTCCGTAGTTTTATTTGTAAATCGCTCGTCCGAGAGCCAGATTGCTTTCGATTTTCTGGAAAAATCCGGGATACCCTTTCAAGTAAAAATATCGCCAAAAATTCGGCATCCTAAAACATCATTTGGTTCCGATATTGCTTCAGGTGTTCTCAATATACGCAATATGATCGACGCACTTCATGCTTTTAAGATTACTTTTATGGAGGAAACCAGAAAAACATCTCCGGAATTATTTGAGAAAGGTGATCCAGAAGTAGCACGCGAAGCAAAAGAGTTTAACGAAGACGATCTGAGACGAGCTCGCGAAGTTATGTCACATTTATTTGATAAAACTATCAGGAATTAAACAAATTTGCAATAAGGTTTTGTTTAGCGATTTATTACAATAACCTATATGATTCCACTATATCTCCTACCTGAAAATCTATAGGGGTAGCAAATAGAATTCCACATTCTTGGCCTTGTTCTACTTTAGGCACTTCTTCTTTTAATCTTTTTAAAGATTCAATTTTACCCTCCCCAATCACGTCCTCACCCCTGACCACTCTCACTTTAGGACCCTTGGAAATCTGCCCTTCCAAAATCTTGCACCCGGCAATTTTTCTGTCTTTACCATGTTCAAACTCGGCAATAATTTGACCTTTACCAAAAACCTCCTCCACTTCTCCTGGCTGCAGAATTCCTTCCACTACATCTTTAATCTCATCAATCAGCTCATAAATCACATTATAGGTTCTAATGAGTACATGAGAAACTTCAGCCATTTTTTTAGCTGTTGAGGTAGCTTCCACATTAAAACCCAGAATAATAGCTTTCGCAGTTTCCGCCATCTCGATATCAGACTCAATGATATTACCAGTGCCAGAATGAATTATTTCTAAATGTTTTTCCTCTTGATTAAATTGCTCTAAAGCTGTTTCAATTGCTTCCAGTGAACCTTGTTTATCAGCTTTAATAATGACCGACAAAACCTGTTTTTCTCCAACTTTTAATTTATCACGAAAACTTAACAAATTAGCCTGATGATTAGTCACAACTGCAGCTACTTCTTCTCCTAAATCTGCTCCCACCGCTGGCACGCTTTCAAAACCCAACACCTCCACTGGCATCGAGGGACCAGCGTGATCAGTTGCTTTACCAGCAAAATCAAACATACCTCTGACTTTACCTTTGGCCCCGCCAGCTAACACTAAATCACCCTTATCCAGACTACCATCCCTGACAAAACCTGTTTTTCTCCAACTTTTCTGGATTCAACGATCACCCCAATTGCTTTTTTACTGCTATCACCCTTCAGTTCGTGCATTTCCGCGACCAGATTAATTGTTTCCAATAAATCATTGACACCTTGGCCAGTTTTAGCACTAACTTGGACAATTGGTACCTCACCACCATATTCCTCGATCAGGACTTTTTGATCAGACAACTGTCTTTTTATCTTTTCTAACTGCGCAGCCAAATTAATCTTAGGCAAGTCAATTTTGTTCACTGCCACGATCATCGGAATATTAGCTGAGTGGATATGTTTAATTGCCTCAACTGTCTGTGGCATCACCCCATCATCCGCTGCTACTACTAAAACAGCAATATCAGCCAGTTTGGCTCCACGAGAGCGCATTTTTTCAAAAGCAGCATGTCCGGGGGTATCAATAAAAGTAATTAGTTTACCCTCAATCAGGGCCTGATAGGCTCCAATTGCTTGAGTGATTCCACCAAATTCTTTAGCAGCCACTGCAGTCTTCCTGATAAAATCAAGCAGGGTAGTCTTACCATGATCAACATGGCCAAGTATGGTCACAACTGGTGGTCTTAACTGTTCAGTCATTTTTCCTTTTTGTAGAAATTAAGTATATCCTTTTAGAAAAACCTCCTCTTGCTTGATCCTTAATAAGTTGTTGAGCTCGCAATTGTTTTCTGGTTAATCCCTTGGAGTGTAAAATTGTCTCTATTACTGTTTCTAGATCACCTAATTCTTCTAGCAGGTGAGCATTATCGCTTTGAGCAACCTCTTGCGCTTCTTCTCCTAATTTACTGAGAAGCAGTTTTAGATATTCTTCATCGTCTAGTATCCGTATCTCTACCTTCGCGCCATTATCCTCTAACCATTGCGGAACTTTATCTCTTACTAGCTTATTCCACTCACTTTCGATAATTTTCATAAAAAACCGCCCTTTTTCTTTCAATCAGGCGGTCACCCGAAGCAAACATTAATATCAGTTAAATTTAAACTGTATTCATTATTCTGTTTTCTTGTCGCTTGGTTCTGCCTGATTACTGGAATTTTTACTCACTGCAGGCTCTACTTCACTAATATTGGCCACAGTCGGAGCTTCTTCCTCCGTGGGTTTTTTATCAGCAATCAGATCTCCACCTCCGGAGTTAATCTCTTCCCCAGCTTGATCAGCTTTTTCCATATCAGATTCTGCTTGAGCAGCAGATTCACTGGCTTCTTCCACGCTTGGTTCTTCAACTACCGCCTGATCCAGTGAGTTCTGACTAGCTGCTTGATCGATGTTTTTTTCCACCTCTTCTACTACAGCTTCCTCTTTAGTGTCTGCAGGAGGTTGGCTCTGAGCTTGACTTTGAGTAGGAGTCTCTTTGGCCTCTGCTGTGCCTGCTTCTTCCGTCCCTTCAATATCAATCTTCCAACCAGTTAACTTAGCTGCTAGCCTGACATTCTGACCACCTTTGCCAATTGCCAAAGACAGCTGTGAAGCGGGTAATTTAACTTTAGCTACTTTATCCTCACCTTCTCCCTGCAAAATCACTTCAGGATCTTTAGCTGGAGATAAAGCTGAGGCAATATAACGTAGTGGATCTTCTGAATAGCTGATAATATCAATTTTCTCCTCACCCAACTCGTTCATGACTGCCTGAACTCTTACACCTTTTTGTCCAACTAATGACCCCACTGGGTCAATACCTTCTTGAGTAGAAATAGCTGCAATTTTTGTTCTTCCACCAGCCTCACGAGCAATATCTTTAATCACCACTGTGCCAGCTTGAATTTCAGGCACCTCCATTCCAAACAAACCCTTAACTAAGTTGGCATCAGCGCGAGAAACTACTACTTCAGGACCTCTCGAACCTTCACGAATTTCTTTGACAAAAACCTTCAAGCGTTGGCCTAAACGATAATATTCATCGCGGGTTTGCTCTGGATAAGGCATCACACCTTCTGCCCTGCCTAAATCCACAAAATAGGTACTACCTTCTTGTCTGGTAATAGTTCCTGACATGACAGTGCCCACTTTTTTGTCATATTCTTCCATAATGGCCCCTTTTTCTGCCTCACGCAGCTTTTGCAAGATAACTTGTTTGGCAGTCTGAGCAGCGATGCGAGCAAAACCGGGTGGGGTAATCCTCTGCTCACCACGTATAATATCAACTTCACCAGAAACTGGATCAATTTTTGCCTTTAAATCTTCAAAGTCCTCGGGGATCTCTTCACCTCGTAGTGATAAATCTTTGCGATAAGCTGCTAAGGCTGCTTGCTCAATGGCTTCAATCACCACCTCAATATCTACCCCTTTTTCTGAGGCAACTTGATTTAAAGCAGCAGCAAATTCAGTACGTGCCTGTAATGGCATAATTTTAAAAAAGGTGGGGCATGCCCACCTCGTCGGACCTTTCTAAATACTGGGCTCATTTTAGTCTGATCACCAGAGGAAGTCAAGCCACGAGCAGACTCTGTCAAAACCTCTATTCATGCTTGACACCAGATTTCTAGACAAGATACGATAAGCTTGATGAGCACTGACAGGCAACCTGATTGGAAAATCAGCGAGTTGTATAAATCTTCCTGGGAGCTGGTCAAAAAACACAAAGTTCTGTGGGTGTTTGGGATGGCGGTAGCCTTTTTGGCTACTGGAGGTAATTTAGGATCTTCTTCCAATTCCCGTTTTAACTCCTCAGATTGGCAAAACTTGCAAAAAATTTTCCAAAATCACGCTGCCACCACTGCTGCACTTCCTACTCATGTCGGTAATGTTTTAGGCACTTCGACAACAGCTCTAACCCAACTCACACAACAAATTACAGCCAACATACCTGTTTATTTTTATTTTATTCTTGGTGTGGAGGTATTTTTAGCGATCGTGGCAGCTATTATCATCAATATCGTTACCCAGGCTTGGAGTAATGGGGCTTTGATTAACAGTATTGAAATTGGCCTGCAAAAGTCCACCCCTAGTATCAAAAATTCTTCTGAGCAAGTTTTCCCAGTCCTCAAGTCCTTAGTGTGGTTGGTTTTTGTACCAGGTTTAATTTTAGGGATCAGTCTGGCAGTGGCTTTAGGAATTATATTTGCTGCTTCACTTTTTGCCTCCGGTACACTCAATATCATTCTTATTATCTTAGGGGTAATTGTTATCGGAGCATTTTTATATTGGTTGATCATGCTCGTGATGGCCCAAATCTGGGCTTTAAGAGAAGTGGTGATTGATAAAAAATCAGGGCAGGTTGCCTTATTTGCTGGTTTTAAGATTGTCCGTAAGAAGTTTTGGTCAATGCTACTTTTAGGACTAGCCAATCTAATACTGGCATTAGTGGCAATTGGTCTACCAGCTACCTTAATTATCGGGTTGGTAATCGGTATGGTTAGTTTAACTGCGCACCAACTTACACTAACCCCTGTCTTCATTCCCTTAATAATCATACTCGTTTTAGCTCTTATCACCGGTTTTATTATTCTCACTGGCATAATTACTGCTTTTAAAGCTACTGTTTGGACCATTGCTTACCATAAAATTAGGGGGAAATATGACTCACACTGAAAACTATGCTAGTTTTAAGCTGAGGCTGTTGGCCAAACTTATTGATATCGCTACCTCTTTAATACCTTTTTGCTTTTTACTCTATATCGTGGCTGGTGCTACCTCGCTAGCTCAGCTAGCTTATCTTATATTAGTCCTCCTGATGATTATGCTTATTCCTTGGTTATCCTTCCTTTATCCATCAGTGTTTACTTACTATTTTTATGGAACGATTGGAAAACTTATTACTGGACTGAAAGTAGTTAACGAACAAGGGGCTAGATTATCCTTTAAGAGAAACCTTTTTAGACACACTATTGGTTACAGTTTTGCTTCTTTATTTTTTGGTCTAGGTTTTTGGTCCATTATCAAGGACCCTCTCAAACAAGGATGGCATGATAAAGCCATTGGTTCGAAAGTACTCAAGGTAAATAACCTTTGGCCAGTAGCTATAGTCCTTTTGCTAGTCTTTAGTACAATAGACATCTATTTTGTCCAAACTGCTATTCAAAAATTTGCCAATGGTAGCTTACCAGTTGAGATCAATAATCTCATACAAACTTTTAAACAAGATTCCACAGGACTATCAGCTCCAACTGCAACAACACCTACACCACCATCAAGCAGCGACATTCCTCCTCTATACCCTGATATCGCTTGGGAGGCAACAACATCTG
>JAMCSY010000017.1:46617-48413 GCA_023379125.1 Patescibacteria group bacterium
TTTCAACACTTTATATCTAGCAAAGTGTGTCTATTTGAGATAAAATACAGCTGTTATGCCAGTATTCACCATTCTTTTAGTTTTAATAGTATTATTGCTTTTGGCAGGGATTAAAATCATTAACCAGTATGAGCGTGGTTTAGTACTAACTTTGGGTTCTTACACTGGCACAGTTTCTCCCGGCTTAAGAATAGTTGTTCCCATCATCCAAAGATTAATTAAAGTTGATATGCGCATCAATACTGCTGACATCCCCAAACAAGAAGTGATTACCAAAGATAATGTGCCAGTGGGGATTAACGCGGTAGTTTACTTCCAAGTCATCAGGCCTGAGGATGCTATTTTAAAGATCCAGGATTTTGCCTATGCTATCACCCAGTATGCTCAAACTGCTTTAAGAGATGTTATTGGTGGGGTTGAACTGGATACATTACTGGCAGAAAGAGAGAAAGTGGCTGATGAAATCAAAGCGATTGTGGATAAAGAAACCGCTGAATGGGGAGTTGATGTGACGGCGATTAAAATGCAGGACATGGAGTTACCAGACGATATGAAAAGAGTGATGGCCAAACAAGCGGAAGCTGAGAGAGAAAGAAGAGCCACAGTGATTAGAGCCCAAGGCGAACTGCTTGCTTCCAAGAACCTAAAAGAAGCAATGGAAAATATGGCCTCTTCTGGAGCAATATCTTTGCGCACATTACAAACAATCGAGGCTTCCTCGAGTAGTCAAGGTAACACTATTATCTTCACTTTACCCACAGAAATACTAGCTGGGTTAAAACAGCTAATTAAATAATTTTAATTTCTACTGGACCAAAAGATTTTGTAGATCGAAAAAATAAAAAGTAACGCTACAGCAATAATGGCAGCAGTAGTCGGGTTAAGTAAAGCCGTGAATAAAACTAAACCGGCTGCTAAAAGAGACATTGCTCCCTCAGCATCAATTCTCATATAGCTATATCATAAATCAACAACTAGATAAAAAATAGCCTAAAACCAACCTTTTTTCTTATCAGATATATGTGCTAGTTTTTGATAAAGATTTTTTTCTTCTGGGGAGAGTTTTTGTGGCATCTTAACCCTCACTCGAACATATTGATCACCCTTACCACCTCGCAGTGAAGGCATACCTTGACCTTTAATTCTAATTAAGGATCCTGGCTCTGTACCTGCTGGAACCTTTAAGTTCACTTTACCCCAAACAGTTTTAACCTCTATCACATCACCTAACACCAGCTGGGGGATATTTAAGGAAACTTCAGAAAAAATATCTGATCCCTCCCTAGTAAAATCTAAACTTCTGTCAACCCTAAAGACAATATCAACACCTTCAAATCTAATCCTTGTTCCGCTATCCACTCCAGCAGGAATTTTAATAGTCATTTTTTTGCTGCTGCCACCTTGCTGAGGAATCTCCACTGTTTTAGTTGCTCCATGTATGGCATCATTAAAATCTACTTCTAGCTCATAAATAGGTACCCTTGGCCCAGTTCTACCAAATCCACCCATTCCACTCATGCCAAAAATTTGCTCAAACAAATCAAAGGGATCTTCAAAACCACCAAAACCTGCTCCTTGGTTACCACCACTACTATAGGTATAGCTTCTGAATCCTCCTCCGAAGGGATTACCTCCTGCTTGGGCACCACCAAAACCTTGACTCCGATCAAAAGCTGCATGACCAAATTGATCATAGCTTCGTTTCTTCTGTTGATCTGACAAAACTTGATAGGCTTCTGATACTTCCTTAAATCTCTCTGCAGCTCCAGCAGTCTTGTCTACATCTGGGTGATACT
>JAMCSY010000018.1 GCA_023379125.1 Patescibacteria group bacterium
CCATTTTATCCTTATTGATTGTCATATTTTCTTATCTCACCTGGCTGTTCTAAACTAGAAGCGCAATAAATTAAGCCTGGATCTTTTGAATCTGTTTCATTACTAATAATTCTTAGTTCAGAAGCTTCTCTTAAAATAGCTTCCATTACTAAACTACCTTGTAATCTTTGCAAATCAAGTGAAAAAGTAAGCGCCTGTAAGTAAGGATGAGGATAAATTACCAACCTTTTATCAGTCAAAGTACCATTAGTTTCTCTGGTCAAAACATAATTTACCTCTAAAGCATCAACTTCTGTTGGCCTCAAGATTGGTAAGGCTGTCTGATTTGTTCTACAGCAAGATTGAAAACACACACCACCAGCTATGCTAAATAATCCTACCGAGATAAATCTTTCTCTAGTTAACCCCATAAAGTGAAAGTATTATACCACTACATATTTAGGGTCAGCAGAATATTCAGGATATCTACGTAGTTATTTCAATCTTTGAGGACCATTTGTGACCCGCCTGGGACTCGAACCCAGAACCAATAGCTTAAAAGGCTACTGCTCTAACCATTGAGCTAGCGGGCCTTCACAACTTAGATATTTTACCTGATTTAACTAGCAAGCTCAACCTTAAGTAATATTCAACACAATCTTGACATCATTCTAGTATTATAGGATATAATATATCAATGTCAGATCAAGAACCTAAACCCCTCTCGCCTGGCTGGGGGCCTAATTACTACAACAAAGACTTTGATGTACGAGAAACAGTCTGGAGAGGGTGGCAAAGGGAAAGACGTCAAGATCTACCAGGCATCCGACCATTACTTGACTCACTTGATCAAGGCAAAAACAGTTTTTATAGTTTGCTTCGGGGAAGATTATCTTCAGAAGAGACGACAAATAACTCACAAACAAAAACAGAAACAGAATAAGAACAGTCTTAAACTTGTACTCTTGAACCTACTTCAATATAATATACATCAGGTAAAATGGCGCGTTCGTCTAGTGGCCTAGGACACTGGGTTTTCATCCCAGGAATCGCGGGTTCGACTCCCGCACGCGCTACTTTTTTAAATAAGCCAGGTCTCAACCTGGTTTTTTAAAAAAAATTACGTCGGTAGAACCATAGTTTACGGTTCGACGTTTCGAGCAAAGCGAGAAAGGCACAATCTCCGACATAGTCGGAGTAGATTTACTCCCGCACGCGCTACTAATATAAGTTTACCCAGGGGGTTTGTGGGTTGGAGCAAATGGAGGGTTTGCACCTCGATTATCTATTGGACTACTACCACGATAGGTTCTATTTTTCTCAAATCCAAAAGGATCCGGGGGACCACTGACTCGGGAACCTAAGGGGTGGCTACCATAACCTAACCCAGTTCTGGGATCTTCTTGACCAGAATGTAGTTCTCCATTTTGATCGTAATAATCCTCACCAGGATAGCGCAACACTCCTCGGCCATCTTTAAAACTACCAGGAACATGTGGGTTACCTCGTTCATCAAGAAAAGCTTGCGCTGGTGTTTTCCTACCAGTTGTTTCCGAGGTTTGAGATTGCTCTAAACTTTCATCAGCTAATGATCTATAATATTCTTCAACAAGATAAGGTACAATATTTGTCGCCTCATCTTCTGTCAGATTTGTCGGCCGTTCACCTCCAGTAAAGAGTCTCAGCTGCCGAACAGCGTAACCAATCATCACCTTCTTACCCTTATCAATGTCGCTAGCGCTCTTTACTCTTGATCTATATTCTACTTCAACACCCCTCAGTTGGCTTACAAGAACAGATGTCATCTGAGCATCCAACAAACTATCAAGCTCAGCTCTTTGTTCTTCTGACAAAGCTTGCCATCTCCTCTCATCCCCAGGAGTGATTTTTTCAAATTCTTTCCTATCAGTAGTCATTGTCTTGTTTAGGTGTTATTATAAATTCTTCGCAAAGTTGTAAGACACCCATTCTAAAAAATATATTTATCTTTATATAGCATAATCTTGTGGTAAACTACCACGTTTTCTGCTTCTTCTGGAATTACCAGGTCTGTGAGTAGCAGACATTGTTCTTTCCCAACGCTCAGCAAATCTTCCCCTATTTAGTCCCTCTTTGAAGCCTACAGCGTAGGCCATTAGGCTAAATCTAGTTAGCACGAGGTCCACATTACCATTACCTGGTTTAACAGCTTCCCTAGTAATTACACTTCTATAGTGACTATCTAACTTTTGCAGGGCTAACTCAGCCTCCGTCTGTAATGGCTCCAATTCTTCTCTTACTATCTGATCTAGGCAAGGCTCGTCAGTTTGTTCTGGATCTGTAATGACTTTTAAGGTATCATCTAACCAAGCCAGTACTTCTGGGGATAAACCAACTTCACTTAAACCTCTTTCAAATTTAGAATCGAGCATAATTGGGCAAAATTATACTACAAATTGTTCTCTAGATCAAAAAATATCACTTTATCATAAATGATCTGTAAAATAGCTGTAAGATATCTGGAAGACTAAGATAATTCAAATTCTTCTCCCACCTGAGGGAGCACTATTTCATTAATCCCTAAATCAGATTTAATTTTCTCTGCTAAAACCTGTCTTTGCTCATCTTCCCCATGGTTAATAAATACTTTTTTAACCCCATGGATATGTTTTAACCAATTTAACAACTTAGGTTGATCAGCATGAGAACTCAGGGATTCAATTTTACTTATATGAGCTTTAACTGGGAGGTGCTGCCCATCAATGGTAACCTCTTGAGCCCCTTCTTCAATTTTCCTGCCTAGAGTTCCAACTGCCTGATATCCCACTATTAATAGCCTGGTCTCTGGCTGAGAAATATAATTTTGCAAATGGTGTAAAATTCTTCCTCCATTCATCATCCCACTACCAGCAATAATCACCTTTACCCCCGGAGTTTGAGAAATGTTTCTACTTTCCTGTCCTGTTTTTGTTAAAGTGAGTCCATCAAATTCAAATGGATCAGCATCTACAGCTGTCTGACTGTTATAAAGCTTTGGGTATTTACGGAAAATATCCGTGACCTCAATCGCCATTGGGCTATCCAAAAAAACTGGAGTTTTAGCCTGTACTTTACCTTGCTTTTTTAACTGACCAATCAGATGCAAAATTTCTTGAGTGCGTTCAATAGAAAAAGCAGGGATCAGCAAAGTTGCACCACTTTTTTCTACTTCATTAATTTCCTGAGCTACTAATACTGAGACATCTTCTTGTGGATGTACCGAGTTGCCATAGGTTGATTCCATGACCACAAAATCTGCACTAGTAATATATTCCGTTGGTTTAATCAGATCCTCTGGAGTATTACCCAGATCACCACTAAAAACAATTTTGCCCGTTTTATCTGATACTTCAATACTGGCTGAACCCAGAATATGTCCTGCGTTACGAAACGTTATCTGAAAATCTGCACAGTTAAAGGGCTGATCGTACTCAATAGCTTGAATTTTACTACACAACTTTGCCACATCCTCCTTGGTATAGATTGGGTTATGGGCATTTTCTTCCTCAGCTAATGAAGCTGTATCCAATAGAGAAATCTTTACAATATCTTTAGTGGGCTCTGTGGTAAACACCTGGCCATTAAAGCCTTGTTTGACTAAAAGAGGTAACCTGCCACAATGATCAAGATGTGCATGAGTTAAAAGTACTCCTGCCAAAGCTACTACATCAAAATCTAAAGCTAAAAAGTTCTTTTCTTCAAGCTCCGGTGTCCCCTGATACATCCCTAAATCAACCAAAATTTGTTGTGTTTCCCCTGTTAGTAGAAAGCTTGAGCCTGTTACTTCTCCAGCAGCACCAAGAAACTTAATATTCTTCATCAACCAAAATTACCTTTTAACCTTTTTGAATTTGAAAGAGAGATAAGCAAAATAGCCATCAATCAGCACAGCAATACCTACCAACCAGTTAGGTAAAACCCATCCAGAGATAGTGGCCTGCCAACCAAACATTAAATAGATTAATCCAAAACCTGTTTTAAAAGAAAATATAAATCCTAAAACTTGAAAAAAGTATTTTTGAGACATTTACTAAGTTACCTCCAAAAACTAATATCCAGTAAAATTTTCTGTAGTAATATTTTTATTTGCTACTTCGCAATCAAGTAATACTTTATACATATCTTGTACCATCTCAGGTGGTCCAGCAATCATATACAAGTTTTCATCAGGATAAGCAAAGTGTTTCTCAATAAAGTCTTTATCTATTCTGCCACTCTCACCAGACCAATCTGGATCATCGGTCATTGTGAAAATCACTTTAATATTGCTGTTTTGAGTAGCAAATTCCCCTATTTGTTCAAAAAAAGCAGTTGACTTCTTACTTTTATTAGAATAAACCACAGTGACCAGATATCTTAAGTTGTTGTTCACAATATGAGAAATCATACTCATAAAAGGGGTTATACCAATCCCACCTGCTAGAAAAACTATTGGGGTAGTGTAATCCTCAGGTAAAACAAAGTCTCCTTCCAAAGGACCAACTTCAACTTCTGTACCAATCGGCAGTTCATTAAGAGATCGTTTAAAAGCAGACTCCCTAACTCTTGTAGCAATTACTAACTCACTTCCATCTTCCGGAGGATTAACAATAGTAAAATGTCTGTTATCTCCTTTCGCATCTTGATAAGGTGGGTTATTTAGTTTTACCCAGATATATTGCCCAGCTTGAAAATCAAGCTTTTCTCCCAATAAATCAAATTTAACTTCAATAGTATCTTCGGCAATTGTTTCTCGGGACTTAATCTTCGCCTTCATGCCTTAGTCCATTGTGATATATATTAGCATTCTTGTCTAGTTTCTAATTCAAAATATTTTTTATTAGCTCGATTTCTGGCTTAATTTTATCTGTCAAATCAATGGAGACACAATCAAGTCTATACTCAACATGTTGTTGATTTTTTTCAGCTAAGTAAAATTGGATTGTTTTAGTTAAGGTATTTATTTTTTGGGCAGTTATTGATTCAATTGGCAAACCAAAACGATGAGTGGTGCGAAATTTAACTTCCACAAAAACTAGTTGGTTCTTGTCTTGAGCAATAATATCGATCTCGCCTCCACGGATTCGGTAATTACGAGCAATAATTTTCCAACCAAGTTTTTTAAGATAGGCACAAGCCAATTCCTCTCCAAAGTTACCAACCTTAACTGTAGTCATGATAGAAAACGCTCTAAATTAAAAGACAGGCGATGGATTTTACACAAACCATACTTTTTTAAAGCCGTTTGATGTTGCTTGGTACCATAACCTTTGTGCTGTGCAAAACCATACTCAGGATATTGTAAATGGAGTTTTTCCATTAAATCATCTCTGTAAACCTTAGCCACGATCGAGGCAGCTGCAATGCTGGAGCATAAACTATCCCCCTGAGGAACTGCCAGTTGTTTATTATGATTTAGATGCTTAATACTAAAAGCATCAATTAAACAATAGTCTGGTTTTAGTTTAAGATTTTTTAGAGCCTTTCTAAAGGCCATTTGAGTTGCTGTGCCAATACCATGCTTGTTAATCTCTTGGACAGAGATTACTCCGACAGCCCAATCTAGTGCGACTTGTTTAATCTGCTGAGCAAGTACAACCCTCATCTCAGTTTTAACCATTTTCGAATCGGCTACTCCTGTGGGGAAAACTACTTTACTGTTTATTACCACTGCACCAACCACTACTGGACCAGCAAAACAACCTCTACCAACCTCATCTAAACCACAAACAAGTTGATAACCCTTGCTAAAGAGCTTATTTTCCTCAGCTAAACTTGGCCAAACCATCAATCAATTATATCAATAGTTTTGATCGCTGGATTATTGAATGCCATAATTTGCCTCAGTTTGTTAATAAACTTCGGGGAAATTTAAAATGCACAGTTTCAAGGTTAGCTAGAAGTGATTTAAAAAACTACCTTAAACCCTGACAGCTTGTTTACCAACAAGGTCCCTCAAATAGTAGAGTTTGCTTCGCCTAACATTATTTCCCTTCTTCCTAACTTCTACCTTAACCAAGGACTTAGCGTTTAGAGGCCATTTTCTTTCCACACCAATACCTCCCTGACCAATATGTCTGACAGTCATGGTCAGATTTTCTCCGCGACCATTAAGGGCGATCAAGATGCCCTCATAAACTTGAATGCGTTGTTTACTACCTTCTACTACATAAGACTGAACACGTATAGTGTCTCCAATCTTGAGAGTAGTATCTTCAAACTTTGCCGAAATCATGATTCAAATTGTATGAAATTTTGTTAACTTAGTCAACTTACTGTAATCCTGACTGCTCCCTGACCAAGCAAGCTCTCAATTTGAGTGATCAATAAAGGCTCAGCCTTAACCCCAAAAGGCAGCTCCATTACTTTTAGAGTATTCCCACCATTGGGCAAAAGCAAATGCACGCGGTATCTGCCTGGATAGCCCCGTAGCATTTTGTTGACCTTCTGCAGAGTATCTACCCCACAATCTTTAGGAACAGTAATTTCTACCTCTTTAGGTACCGGAATTGCCACATTCTGATCAAACTGCACAATTTTGTCCACAATTAAACTCATTTGATCCTCTCTTTTATCCACTTTACCTTCAACTAGTACTACTTGGTCTTTTTCCAAATAGTTCTTGCACCCTTCAAAAGTTTTGGGAAAAACCACGGCTTCAATTGAAGTTACTCCATCTGATAATTTAACAAAAGCCATTTCTGCAGCTGTTCTTTTTGTCATCACTCTTTTGGCTTCAATAATTACTCCTCCGGTGATCACTTTTTGCCCAATCAACTCATCATCAAAATCACTAATCTTGTGTTTTATATAATCTGGAATCTGCCTCAATAATTTAAGAAAGGGAGGTTCATGCAGATAAAAACCTAATAAATCTTTCTCAAACTGCAACATTTGATCTAAGCTCAACTCATCCACAACAGGTAAGTTAATTACCACTTCACTGTCTACTTCATCTTCACCAAACAAGCCAACTTGACCATTGGCTGCTTTTTTTTGCTTGGCATGAGCCTTTTCAATGCATTCTTCCATAATCATCAAGTGAGCAGCCCGTGAGCCAAGTCGATCCATTGCCCCAGACTTAATTAAACTCTCCAAAGTCTTTTTGTTCACCAAGCGGTTATCTACCCGAGAAACCAAATCTGGTAAAGACTTAAAGTGACCCTTTTTCCTAGCGGCAATAATTGACTCAATTGCCAAAATCCCTACATTTTTAATCGCCGAGAGCCCGAATCTGATACCTTGAGTATGTTTACTGCGGGATGTTTCTCCCACCTGACGTTCTAGTTCATCTTCATCAAGAGAAGATAAATCCTCAATCGTAAAGCCAACCTTGGACTTGTTTACATCAGGCGGTAAAACCACGACACCCATTCTTTTACATTCCTCCATCGCCGCCGCAATTTTATCAGTATCTCCATATTCAGCTGTCATCACAGCGGCCATAAATTCTACTGGAAAATTAGCCTTCATATAGGCTGTCTGGAAAGCCACCATGGCATAAGAAGCAGCATGAGCTTTATTAAACCCATAAGCAGCAAAGGGCTCAATCAGTTTAAATAACTCTTCAGCTCGCTCTTTTTTCATACCATTTTTGCAACAACCATCGATAAAATGATCTTTTTGTTTAGCCATCTCTTCAGGAATTTTCTTACCCATTGCTTTTCTAAATTTATCTGCTTCCTCCCAGGTATAGCCAGCAATATTAATAGCAGTTAACAAAACATCATCTTGATAAACTAGTAAACCTAAAGATCTTTCCATGTACTCTTTCATTCTTGGATCAAAAAAATTAATCTTCCGAGGATTGTGCTTACGGTCAATATAATCTGGAATAATACTTAACGGTCCTGGTCTGTAAAGGGCAATCATCGCCATAATGTCAAAAATATTAGTCGGCCCTAGCTCAACCATATAGCGAGTCATGCCTGAGCCTTCTAACTGGAACAAGCCCATCGTATCACCGCGTGAAAGTAATTCATAAGTTTTTTTATCATCCAGTGGTAAATTTTGTAGATCTACCTCTATCCCTCTATTTTCCTTCACAATTTCAGCCGCATGTCCCAAGATTGATAAATTTCTGATACCTAGCATATCCATCTTGACCAAACCAACTCCATCTTCACCCACAGAAAACATATCGTATTGGGTAACAATTTTGTCACCATTCGTCTCACGTTGAATTGGGGTAAAATCAGTTAATGCTGTTGGAGCAATCACAATCCCTGCTGCGTGCACCGAAGCATGACGAACAGTTCCTTCAATTCGTTTAGCCAAATCTAGCAAGTGTTTGACTTGGGGGTTCTCACGGTAAAGTTGCGCCAACTCCGGGACCTCTTTTAAGGCATCGTCTAGATTTTTATGAAAACCCTGATGTGGTGGGGGGACTAATTTAGCAATTCGATCAACCTCACCATAAGGCATTCCTAGCACTCGACCTATATCTCTGACCGCTGCACGACCCATCATTGTTCCAAAGGTGACAATATGTGCTACTTTATCATGGCCATATTTGTCCATCATGTAACGGATAACGTCATCACGCCGATCATCAGCAATATCTGAATCAATATCGGGTAAGGAAGGCCTGTAGGGATTTAAAAACCTTTCAAATGGCAGCAAGTAAGCCACAGGATCTATGTTAGTTACCCCTAGTACATACAGGACTAAAGATCCTGCTGCAGAACCCCTAGTATTAGTAATAATCCCTTGTTGATGGGACCAATCGATAAAATCAGAGACAATCAAAAAATAAGTAGCATAGTTTTTCTTATCAATAATAGAAAGTTCATACTCCAAACGATCTCTTCTGACTTGATCTCCCTCACCAAATTTTTGTGTAAACTGTTCCCAACAGATATTACGCAAATGTTCAATTGGAGTCAGTCCTTGTGGAATATCAAAAACTGGGAAATAAGGTTTGGCTAGAGTAATTTCAATCTGGCATTTGTCCGCAACGCGACCCGTTTCCTCAACAGCTTGCGGCATTTCCGCAAAAAGCTGCGACATCTCCTCCGCTGATCTGGCATAGAGCGTTGGACTATCAATCATTCGTAAACGATTTATTTCACTCACAAAACGGCCTGTTTGGACACACAAAACTGCATCTTGAGCCTCCGCATCTTCTGGTTGAACGTAATGAAAATCATTAGTCGCCACATACGGGATTCCCATTTTGTTACCCAAAGTTTTAACAGACTGCCAGGTTAAATCCTGCAAATCTGCCATATTTTGCAAGTCCCTTCTTATTTCTGGATCTATATTGGAGTTGCCTTGAAGAATCCTCTTATATTCATGGTTTTGTAGCTCCAGGTAATAATTACCTTCTCCAAAAATATCTAAGTAGGTTTTGGCAATTTGTTCTGCCTCCTTCAAGTCATCAGTTTTTAAGCTTCTAATAAACTCTCCTGCTGGGCAGCCAGATAAAACTATCAGACCTTCGTGGTATTGTTTCAACAATTCTTTATCTACCCTTGGTTTATAGTAATAACCATCTAAATAAGAAATCGAAACCAATTTCATTAAGTTTAGGTAACCTTGATAATCCTTAGCGATGGCGGTTAAGTGATAAGGTTCTGTATCAACCTTCCCCTCTTTATCCTTGTGAGAGCGTTTGGCCACATATAACTCACATCCAATAATTGGTTTGACTCCTTCTTTCACACAAGCTTTATAAAACTCAATTGCTCCATACATCGAGCCATGGTCAGTGATCGCTAAGGAGTCCATACCCATTACTTTGGCAGCCTTCACCAGCTTACTGATTTTAGAGATACCATCCAGTAAAGAGTATTCTGTGTGAGAATGAAGGTGGACAAATCTACTCATCTTGTTAAAATCTTTACCATTTTAACAGTAGAATTAGTACCCTTTTCAAGTAGTAGTTTTGTATGAATTTAAGATTCTGAGTTTAGCAATTTCTCGAGCGTTTCTTTTACTTTTGCCGCATCAGCTTTGCCTTGAGATTTTCTCATCACCACCCCAATTAATGATTGGATGGCTGTTAGTTTACCTTTTCGATAAATCTCTGCTACTTGGGCATTTTCCTTAATTGCTTCTTGTGCTAGTTTACTAATTTCATTATTATCTTCAATTAAACCTTCTTTGCTAGTTAAAAGATCTTGCACAACTTTCTCTGGCAGCAAACTGGCACCATTTTGACTATTGATCAGTTTATTAGCTACGGTTAGAGCTGTGAGCTTGCCCGCACTAATCTCTAAAGCTGTCTCAAAGACCTTAGATAAATTACTGTCACTAGCTAACACCTGAGCAGCAGATTGGGGCAAGCTAAGATCTTGTTTATATCTTCTAATTTTGGCCTCTGGTAACTCTGGCATCTCTTTTTTTATTTGCACTACTTGACTTGCAACCTGCAATTCTGGTAAGTCCGGTTCCGGAAAATAACGGTAATCATGAGCCTCCTCTTTGCCTCTTTGCAAATAAGTTTCTTTTTTTTCTTCATTCCAGCCTCTGGTTTCCTGTGTTAATTCCTCCCCTTTTTCTAAAGCAGCGATTTGTCTACTACGTTCATATTCAATAGCTGCGACCATAAAACGGAAGGAGTTAATATTTTTTAACTCTACTCGATAATCTGGTAATTCTTGGCTACCCACCGGCCTAACACTAACATTTGCCTCCAACCTCATATCTCCTTTTTCCATATCAGCATTAGATACTCCTAAGCTCCTAAAAATCTGCTGTAACTTTTTGGCATAATCCCGGACACTCTCTACATCATGGAAATCAGGCTCAGTGACAATCTCCACCAAAGGTATCCCTGAGCGGTTATAATCAACTAGCGAATTCCGATTACTGTGTGTGAGCTTGCCTGTATCTTCTTCCTGATGAACGCGGTTAATTCTAATTTTATTTGCCTGACCGTTCATATCTGATACTTCCAACCAACCGCCAGTACATAATGGCCAGCGATATTGGGAAATCTGAAAACCTTTAGGTAAATCAGGATAAAAATAATTTTTTCTCTCAAAACGAGAATTTTCGGCAACCGTGCAATTTAAGGCTAAGCCAATCTTCATACATGATTGAATTGCTTCGTGATTGATAATAGGCAATGCCCCAGGCAAACCTAAGCAAACTGGGCAGATGTGTGTATTGGCAGGCTGTCCAAAATAGTCAGTCGAACAATTACAAAACATTTTATTTTTAGTGTTTAGCTCAACATGGACTTCCAAACCAATCACTAACTCATAACCATCTTGATTCATAGATCAGGTTTCTCCTTGGCAAAATTAGTTTGCTCAGTAAAAACCTCCGCGACATTTAAGACAGTTTCATCATCAGCGTATTTACTTAATACATGCAAACCAACCGGCAAGCCTTGCACAAATCCAGCTGGGACAGAAATCCCTGGCAATCCAGCCATACTCGCTGGCACTGTGTATACATCAGATAGATACATCGCCAAAGGATCAGTAACTTTTTCGCCAATTTGCCAGGCTGGAGTTGGGGAAACTGGACCAACAATTGCATCACACTGAGTAAAAGCACGAGCAAAATCCTGCCTAATCAAGGTTCTAACCTTTGCTGCCTGAGCATAATAATCATCATAGTATCCAGAAGCAAGGGAGAAAGTTCCTAACATAATTCTTCTTTTTGGTTCTGCTCCAAATTGATCTCTTTGCTTACCAAATCTAATTCCATCAAATCTAGCCAGGTTCGAGGAAACCTCCGACGCCATAATAATGTAATAGGCAGCAATCGCATACTCAGTATGTGGCAAAGAAATCTCCACAATCTTAGCCCCCAGGCTCTCCATTTTACTTATCGCTGACTTAATCACTTTTGCCACTTCTTGATCTAATCCTTGACCGAAATATTCCGTTGGTACACCTACTCTGAGACCTTTTAAGTTGTCTTTTTTATCTGTATTACTTGCTTTAAAGGCTTCCTGAAGACAGTTCGAGTCTAAATTATCTGTCCCTGACATCCACTCTAAAAGTAACCTGGCATCAGCCACTGTTTTAGTGAAGGTACCAATCTGGTCCAAAGAAGAGGCCATTGATAACAATCCATATCGCGAGACTCGTCCATAACTTGGCTTAAAACCAATTGTGCCACAAAGAGATGCTGGTAGTCTGATTGATCCACCTGTATCTGAGCCAAGAGCAAAAACCGCCAAGTCTGCAGCTATCGCGGCGGCTGAACCAGAAGAAGATCCACCAGGTACTCTACCTAAATCCCAAGGGTTTAAAGTTTTCCCATAAGCTGAGTTCTCCCCAGATGATCCCATAGCAAATTCATCACAATTAGTTTTACCGATGACACTAATATTTTGTGCTGCTAATCTGTTCATCACCGTAGCATTAAAAGGCGGTAGATAGTTTTCCAGAATTTTTGAAGCAGCTGTGGTAGGAATATCCTTAGTTGAGATTACATCTTTAATCGCTGCCGGAATGCCTACTTTATTAGTCTGAACATGCAAAAAAGCATTCAACTTCGAATTTAGTTTTTCGATTCTATCAAGATAGGCTTGATTTAATTCGGCCTCTGAAAACTGCTTATCCAATAAAGCTTGTTTTGTCTCAATTAGTGATAGTTTGGTGATTTGCATATTGCTTATATGTTAAACAACCTAATCTTCAAATATGCCTTTGGTCACAAAGAAATTATCTTTGTGTACTGGAGCATTTTGCAAAGCTTCAGTTGCTGTTAAAGATTGATTCTGCTCACCTGTCTGAAAAACATTGGTTATTTCTCTGACACTAAAAGTTGGTTCAACACCTTTTGTGTCTACCTGATTGAGCTGATTAATATAGTCAATAATTTTATCCAACTGTTCAGAATAGATAGCCAACTCTGCATTACTCAAAGGCAAATTAGCAAGCTTGGCAACATGTTCAATATTCTGGCTATTTTGCAGATCTGATTTAGGCTGTCTCATAGCAGGATTATACTTTAAAGGCCTTCTACTGAAAAGCTGTTTGTTTAGGCAGGACGTTGAGTAGATTTAATTTCTCGACTAGTGATTTCTCCCTGATCATCAAATTGATAAACATACACTTGACCGGTGGCCAACTCGAATTTACTAATTTGATCATCAGGTATGTTATCCAAATATTTCACCAATGCCCGCAGTGAGTTACCGTGCGCTGAGACCAAGACATTTTTGCCATTCTTTAAATCTACTAGAATATGCTCTTGGAAGTAAGGCACTACCCGTTCATAGACATCTTTGAGGGTTTCACCATCTTGAATCGGCTCATCCCAACCACGCCGCCACTTTGTAAACTGATTCTCCCCAAATTGTTCCTTGATGTTCCATTTGTTCTGGCCTGTTAATATGCCATAATTTCGCTCATTCAAGGCCTTATCAGCAATCACGGGAATATTTTGCAAATCCAACTCATCTTTGATTACTTCCCAAGTCTGAATAGCTCTTTTTAATACCGAGGTATAACAGATATCAAATTTAATACTCTTTACTTGCTCAGCTGCTTCCCTGGCTTCTTGTCGACCTTTATCAGATAAATCGACATCCGTCCAACCAGTCCACAAACCTTTGGCATTCCATACAGATTCACCATGTCTAACCAATGCTAAGTAAGCCATTTTTGGTATACTATATTTTATTACAGTCTTTAATATACCACATAAGATGGAGAGAACCGAAGCAGCAAGTACATCTTGGCAAGAATTTTTTAATAACAGCCCACGCATCGAGCCAAGAGGAGCAGCACTTGAAATTGCAAGATATCGCGTTGCCTGTGATTATATTGCCACAATTGCCCAAAATCCTTGGCGCCGTGAGAGTGAGCGTATTGCTTTAGTACCACAAAAAATTGAGCAACGTTTGATGATTAGAAACGTCTGTCTGCTGAAGTGGCATATTCCTGTTCTCTAAACCTTGCCTTCCATTTCCTTGAGGGCCTTAATCCTAACTTCAATTGGAGGGTGAGTGTTAAATAAACCTGCCAACCAGCCAGCTGCTTGTTTACCCTTCAAAGGATTGCAGATAAACATATGAGCTGTGCCATTAGTTGCTCCTTCCAAAGGTTCAGGATCAGAGGAAATTTTTAACAAAGCATTTTCCAAACCTTGTGGATATCTCGTAATTAACACTCCAGAGGCATCTGCTAACAGTTCCCTCCTTCGTGAAATTGCCAGCTGAATGATTGTCGCCAGAATCGGAGCTAAGATAGCGGCTACTAACGCCAAAATCGCAAAGACAGCGTTACCGCGGCTTTCTCGATCATTGTTCCTACCCCCAAACCATAAAGAGCGGAGAAAAAAATCAGACAAGATTGCAATCATACCAACTAAAATGGCAACCACTGACATAAGCAAAGTATCACGGTTACCTACATGAGACAGTTCGTGAGCAGCCACACCTTCTAACTCTTGTTTATTAAGTTTTTGCAGCAGCCCAGAGGTAAAAGCAATTGCTGCGTGTTGGGGATCTCTACCTGTAGCAAAAGCATTAGGGGAAGAGTCATTCATAATATAGATTTTTGGTGTTGGCAAGCCTACAGCAATACAAAGATTTTCAACCAAATGATAAAGTTGGGGGTTCTCATTATGCTTAACCAACTTTGCGCCACTTAAACCCAACACAATTTGATCTGAAAAATAATAAGAGATTAAGTTCATTACTCCAGCAATGACCAGAGCAAAGCCAATAATTCCTAATCCCCCAATTTGCCCAAAACCAAAACCGCGAGCAATTATATAAACTACCAAAATTGTAAAGATGGTAAAAAAGAAGAATATTAACCAAGTTTTAGTTTTATTAGCAGTAACTTGATCCCAGGCGGTATTAATCTTAGCCATACCAGTATTTTAGCACAAGGAGTACCTAACTGCCAGAATAACTTAGTCAGAATTTAACATTAACGTCTGCTTTTTCTTCCTCAGAGGCTTGAAAGAACTCCGCTTTCTGGAAGCCAAATAACTGAGCAATCCAAATTGAGGGAATAGTCTGCACAGTATTGTTAAGATCTAAAACATTGGTGTTATAAAACTGTCTAGCCGCCGCCACTTTATTCTCCGTATCAGACAACTCGTCTTGTAAGGCCTTAAAATTCTCAGATGCCCTCAAAGTAGGGTAGTTTTCTGCAACCGCAAAAAGTGATTTAAGAGCCCCGGACAATTGATCATTAGCCTTGGCTGCTTCACCTGGATTCCCAGCTGACATTAAAGCGCTTCTTGCTTTCGTGACGTTTTCAAACACTTCCTTTTCATGCTTAGCATATCCTTTAACTGTTTCAACCAAATTAGGGATTAGTGACGAGCGTCTTTTGAGCTGCACATCAATTTCGGACCAGGCTTCATGAACACGATTACGGATAGTAACAAGGTTATTGTACGAGGTAAAAACCCAGATTAGTAGTAAACCTAAAATCCCTAAGACCACATAGAGTGCTGCCATACTCAGATCTTAAACCATTTTGCAAAACTTTTCCAGTCCCAGCTGTTAACAATGTCTTCTTTTGTCAACCAACCTCTTCTGGCCACAGCCACTCCATATTTCATATTATCCATCTGCTCTGCTTGATGAGAATCCGTGTCAATAACAAACTTAACTCCACAATCTTTTGCGATTTTTATTAAACTGTCAGGTAGATCTAAGCGGTCAGGGAAGGCATTGATTTCAATAGCGATGTTATTCTTAGCAGCCAGTTTAAAAATGGATGGCCAATCTGCATCATAAGAATCACGCTTATTAATAAGTCTCCCTGTGGGGTGACCAAAAATTTTAACAAAAGGATTGCTCAAAGCAGCGAGCAAGCGTTTGGTCATTTTTTCTTTATTTAAACTAAACTCCGAGTGAACACTGGCAATTGCAAAGTCTAATAACTTTAACCCAGCATTAGGCACAGCAAGCCTACCATCAGGCTGAATATCTACCTCGAGTAATTTTAGTACTCTGACATTTTTACTGGAGTAATTTAATTGTTCAAGACGCTGATTGTGCTTTCTAATCAAGCTAACTATCTGTTCCTGAGTGTGATTTCCTATACTGGGGTTATGATCAGAAATTCCTAGATACTGATAGCCTAACTTTGCTGCCATTTGAACTATCTTAGACAAACTACTACTGCCTAAATCGTGTGACGGCTCTATCTTAAAATCATCATGAACATGCAAATCCCCTTGCATATCTTTAGGTTCAATCAGCTTGGGGAGTTTATGTTGCAGTGCTAACTCGATTTCCCCTTGATCTTCGCGTATCTCAGGTGGTGGAGTTTGCATACCTAGGAGCTGATAAAATTCCTCTTCTGATTTGGTGGGTATCAACTGTTTTTTCTTTAAATCCCTAACACCATATTCAGACAAGGATAAACCTTGATGCTCAGCTACAGTCCTTAAATGGATATTATGTTGCTTAGAACCAGTAAAGTGCTGCAACAGCGCCCCAAAGCTGGCTGGTTTTACAATCAAAAAATCTATTCTAAGGTTGGTGGCATTTACCAAACTGATCTTTGTCTCACCTTGTTCAATGATCTCTTTGGTGCCTGGTAATTTACTAATATATTCGAGAACTTTCGCCGGGTCCTCTGAGGAAATAGCAAAATCTAGATCACCAATGGTAGCAACCATCCTCCTTAAGCTACCCAAAGCTTCAACTTGTTGAACCTCTGGACTGTGATGTAAATACTCTAAGATTTTTGCCGCTTGGGCAAAAGCAAAGTTCAGCAGCATCCGCTTATTACCTGTTACTGGCATATTACCCAATGATTCCAGTATCTTTTCACCCACTTTTTGGGAGAAACCACGTCTAAACAAGAGCCCTGATTGCAATTTAGTTTTTAAGTCACTGAGGCTAGTAACTCCCAAATCTACCAATTCTTTAGCTATCTTGGGACCTATCCCAGGTACATCCAGTAACTCAAAAAAACTTTTAGGCAAGCCCCTCTCAATTTGTTGCCAGTGTTTTACTTGCCCAGTTTTAAATAATTCTGCTAAATGTTCTTGTAAGTTTTCACCCACCCCAGGAATTGCTGATAAATTATTCTCTTCCCATAAATCTAAGACTTCTTGTGTGGAATGTTCAATCGCTGTCGCCGCATTTTCATAAGCTTTGATCTGGAAAGAGTTACCATGATGAACAGTTAAAGCAGCTGCTACCCCTTTTAATAATTTAGCTACCTCATCATTAGTCCAGGTCATCATCTTGATTGTATCACCATCTTTTCAGGCAACTCAAAGATATCGTTTGGTGCTAAGATATATAGGTGTTCCAGTTTACTACCTCATTCTTCTCTGCAAAAAAGTACCATACTCTATTATTAGCACTTATCTTAGCGCTGGCTTTGTTTTTAAGAGCCTGGCATATTACCTCCAACCCACAATCCTTATATGGTGACGAACTGACACTAGTCTATGACGCATACTCAATCTCCCAAATCGCGCACGATCAAAAAGGTAAATTCTTACCATTAGTTTTTGATCTGGGAGGCTCTAGACCTCCAGGATATGTATATTTGGATGTTCCTTTTACTGCAATGCTTGGTCCTACTGCACTGGCTGCCAGACTACCATCAGTTTTAGCCGGACTAGGTATTGTTTACTTAGTTTATTTGTTAGCCCAAAGATTGTTTGGAACAAGTACCGCTTTAGTAGCTGGCTTGTTTGCAGCAATTTCTCCATGGGGCATCAGTTTAAGTCGGGCTGCTTTTGAATCAAATTTGGCTCTTTTCTTCGCCCTTTTGGGCACTTATCTACTGGTACTAGCGTACCTCCGTATTCAGACCAGTCTTAATTTGATCTTGTCTGCTTTATTTCTTGGACTATCAATGCAAACTTATCCCACTTATCGTTTAATGATCCCTGTCTTTATTTGTGGACTTGCCTTGACTAATATTACTCAACTTAAAAAAATTGTTGTCAGCCATAAACTCTGGCCTAAGGCTATAGCTCTAACCATCTTCCTTTTCTCATTTATCCTCAGCATCATACTCACCTTTGGCAACACTGGACATGATCGTTTCTCTACCATTAGTATTTTGAATGATCCTACTATTACTAGTCAGATAGTCCAAAATGTTGATCTGGACCGTAATATGACTGAGTTACCCAGACTACTCTTACCACTATTCCATAACAAATATATTGAGTTGGGCAAAGTATTTGTAAATAATTACTCCAGTTTTCTTTCCTGGAATTTCCTCTTTACACAAGGAGATGGTAATCCCAGACATAACCCTGCTGGGCTAGGAGAAATTTATCTGGTTTTTATTATCACTCTAATTATTGCTGTTTATTATTTATTTAGAGAAAAAAGGAGGCTTTTTTGGTTTCTAACTTTATGGATACTAACTGCACCTCTGGCTGGGGCACTAGTTGGAGAGTCCCATGCTCTAAGGGCATCTTTTATGCTACCGCCATTTATTCTGCTAGGGTCTTTTGGTTTTGTTCGACTAACTCAAATTAAATATCAACCTAAGTTTATCAAAAAGGGGCTTATCTGCTTATTAATTTTGGCAACTGTTATTCAGTTTGCTTTTGTGTATGAAGGAATATTTTTCTTAGCACCCAGGAAATATGCTCTATTTTGGTCATATCCAGCTAAAATAGCCTCTCAGTTAGCTGCTCAAAATCAGCAAAACTACCAATATATTGTTCTATCTAATGATATTGCGGATATGGAATATGCATATCCTGTTTACAATCAAATTAATCCCAATTTAGTAATTCAACAAAATGAACACAGCACAAATTTAGCTGGTTTCCAGTTTTTTCAATATGGCCATGTTTTTATTGGTTCAATACCAGATAGTCTAAAAATGCAATTTTTACAGTCCTTACCGGGATCGGTTTTATATATTGGGCCAGCTGAAGATAAAAATCTATTCCAAAACTACCAGGCAGTTTCTACACCAGAAGGCACAGATATTTTAACAACTATTAAGTTCCCCTAAATTTAGAGTGAGCGTATTTCTGTTAGTCTGTCAGCACTTCACTGTTTTATGAAGCTACACGGCCTAACTGCCGTGGTATCTTCTCAGCTTCACAGCTAAAGCTGTGATAACTTAAGCATTCATCCATGTTCCAAGGAGCATAGTTTTCTGCTTTAGCTGATAACGAGATCTGGAAACATGGATCAGTTACTCTTATTACCTAATAAGATCAAAAATTCTAAGGTGGTTATCGAAATATGACTAAATCGTTGTTAGTCTGCCATGATGTTCTACTCTTCCCTGCCAAGAAACAACAAATGGATTACCTTGTGTCTCCAAATCACAGCATATTCTTGTACTATCAGGAACGATATTCCCCGCTTGGAATATTCTTGATATAGGTAAATCTCGGACAATACTTTTGTCTAGCTCGATCACTTCTCTGGGACTAGTAGGCAATAAGTTTAAATCCCTTAGTGACTGCAATGTAGCTTGATGAATAACTACAGCGTTAATTTTACTTCCATTAGCTAAAGAATTAGTCATCTCCCTTAAAAGCAAACTACCAGTACCTTGACGTTCTGGTTTTGCGCTAATGCTGATTACCATTACCTGTTCTGGTGACGCTTCGTAAATTAGTTTGCCACATTCTATACCGTCTTTATGCGCAGATAAGCAATAATAACCTGGATAGAACATTTCTGAGAGAACCTCTAAATTCATCATTTTATCAAGATTAAGATCTACCCTTTACTGTTGAAATATTTCATTAAATATTCTTGGAACGCAACTCGGTAGATATAAATTAGTTCAGCGGTTCGTTTAGGGAGTGGCGCAGTTTCCCTTATCCCCCCAAGGATACTGCCTGCAAGTGTACCAAAAGTCATCTGTAGCAGAAGGGTCTGGTCAACAATCCCAGGAGTACGAAACATCTTCGCAAAATCATGTCCAATACCAACTTCCAGCAGACCTAGACTAGTACCAAAGACAAAACCATAACCTGCTCCTTTCAAAGCCCTGCTAAAAGACCAGTGCTTCTCCAAAGGAGGCTGATTAAACCAAGTTGATTGTTCAAGATGATTTCGGTCTTGCTCTTTATTCATATTTGGGATGATATCTTGTTGATCCTACAAATGTCAAAGTGGTTGCGAATCTCTAGCAGGTAGGTCTTGCCAAGATTTATGAAGAGAATCAGCAAACTTATCGATAAGAGGCTGAGCTAAATCTCCTAGCATATCTTTTGCTCCATTTACGAAAGCTTCAATAACAACTTGGCGAGCAACTCTACCTAGGTATACCGCATCTTGTAGCTCCTCATTTAAATAGCTACCACCTTGCAAGAGGCTAATTTTATTTGGATTAAACGCAGTCCAAACATTACAGTTTTGATAACCTGGACCACTCTGAGTAACCACCACAACTTTTCTCTCTAAAGAGCCATCTTGGTCACTAGGCAAACTAAAAACATCACCAACTCTGATTTCCGTTCTGTTCATAAAAACATTATAAGCCTTTTAACTAAAAAAAGCAATTGTTATAGGATATAATCTGTAAAGATCCTGTAAAACTAAGCTCCAGAGTTTGCAGTTTCGTTTTCTTCCAACCATCTGGCACTTAGCGAGTTAATCCTCCAGGCAAAGGTTCTTCTAGTAGAAATATCAATATAAGGATTACTCAGGATACTTACTAATCCCTCAAGAAGTAGTTTTTTAGGTTCTCTTGTTTGTTGCTCTCTTATTTTGTCAGCCATCTTTTTAGCTTTAGTATAATTAAGACCATATTCTTTCAAATCGTGTTCCAAGACCCCTGCAGCGATACCTTCACCTTCTCTAAAAATTCCCAAAATCAGATGTTGTGTTCCTGTCCAAAGTAGCACATCTCTGCGGCTCTCATCTAACGCCATCTGTATAATTTTCTTTGAGCGAGGCGTCCACATAATATTCTCTAATGGGGTCTTCGTACTACTACCTTCTTTTGTCTCAGATAAGTAGTTTGTAGTTAAGTCGTCAATGCGTCTAATTGCTGCATCAATACCTTCTGGATCCGACAAACATAGACTGGAAAAGAAGCTTCTAGCGCTAGGTTCAACCAGCAAACCTAGTAAAATATGCTCCGTGCTCGCATAATCTCTATTTCTGCTTTGCGCCGCAAGTTTGGCGTTCAGCAAAGCGTGGTTTGCTTCAGAAGTAAATAAATAACTACTATCGGATAATGAATCTACGTTTTTTGCACTCATATAGATATATTATATGCCTATAGTCGATATCACTCAAGTACTAGCCACTAAACAATTCACTGATTAAAATAGTAGTTTAATTTAAGTCTTAGCAAAATTTGTTCTGGTACCTGCCATATAACCAATGATTTTATCTGCTACCTGGGCTACTATCTCCCTTGTAGTTTGCCTAGCATCAATAATAGTCCAGCCTTTTTCTCTAGCTAAATCATGATATCCCCTGGCTACTTTTTGGGCATAAACAAGATCTTGCATTGAGGCAGCTAATTTTCGTTCCCTAACAATATCTAAAGGAGCATCAAGTAGCAAAGTTAAATCAACAATATTATCAATACTACTACCTAAATAATTAATTAAAGAGAGTGGTAAATTGTTACCATAGTAATCATAAGCCAATACTGTTCCCCAAGATCTATCCATAATAACCAGGTCAGTAGTCCAACTTTGTTGCTTTGTAACCTCATATTGTTTAATTCTTAAACTCCAAAGGAGAAGCGACCTATCTATACTACCCTGTGGATATGTTTTTGCTATCTCTAATATCTGTGATGACCCTGGCGCGCTTTCAATATCAGTCACACTCACTCTGTATCCCTTATGAATAAGTACTGGGGAAAGTCTGTTTATTACAGCTGTTTTACCAACTCCAGGGAGCCCTTCAAAGGCCACTATTAATCCACCTTTATTGATTTCTGAAGACATTCCATCTGGAGTATACACAAAAGGAAGCAACCAACGTCAAGTGATTATTAAAAACATAGCTTTTATTAAATCAGCTAATTATAAACTAAACATATATCAACAAGATTAGGCAGCAAGATTTTACTTACCAGTTAATTCGATAAATGACTAAATGGCTGGCAAGCTTGTAGGCCAAAAACTGGGGCGTCTAATTGAGTCGGTGCTGAGACTGAATCAAGTTTTTAAAAAGTACGCTGTACATCAATAATTCATCAGCTTTTTGGGCAGAGCTACTCAAAAGTGAGTTTTGTGTTTGAGAGATTAAAGTATTAAGGTATTTATCTTTAGGGCATGCTTCCTTTAGTTCCTCATTTCTGGCGAGGGCTTCTTTCTCAAACCTCATGGCCATTTGAATAGAACCTCTATGGCGACCCAAGGCTGCACGCAGGAGATCCATAGATAAAGACTCAACTAGTAAATTAACGTTCATAATATTACCTGAAAAAAATATCTGCTAAGTTTTTCATATTTTTGCCTAGTGCATGGATCCAGTATTTCGTTACTATTGTTATTATCATTGGGTCTAATATTGATAAAAGAGTTGAAATCGATGATCTTTGTTTCTAGATCAATTCCTCCTCCCCAGATATCTGATTGTTTTGAGCCTTGATCAAGCAATATTTTTTCTCCTTCGAAATGCCTATCCATACCAGCAGAGCACACTCTTTTATTCACATCAATAACAGTTTTAATATAAGTACCAAATAACTCCCTTAATTGTTTAATTTCTTCTTTGGTAAAAGGTTTAGATTTGGTGATAATCATGTAAGTATTTTATCATCAAAGCAAAAAGAATATAGCAGGATATCGTTTATTTCCAAAGTTTATAGCAAACTTGAATTTAATCGTTCCCTAAATTGCAGGTTTACCGTCATTTAGGCCTGGCTGAATAACCAAACTCAAGCACTTTTAGCTTAAAAATTATAATAATCGAGAATTATTATTTATTCGTGCCTATGCGGCCTTATGTTTCAAATTTCAAACATCTGTAAAAAAGTTTAGTTTACCAGTATAAAACACTTCAGAGTCTAGGAATATCTTGACAACTTGATATGGATAAATTAGTATCCAGCCATGTCAGCATCCCCAGACCGTTTAACCGAGCTAGATCAAGAAGAGCTCAATAGAGATCTTCATCGTAAACCACTTTGGTATGGTTATATCTGTGGACCTCAAGATGAAAAAGGAGATCCAGTAGGCAGATTTTTAGAGGGTAGGGTAGATTTTTCAGTTCACGTTGGCGGATTTACCGAAGCGGAAAAAATAGTCAGGGAATTTCCTCTAGGTGGTGAAAAGCTGCCACAAGGGAGAGCTATCATTATACCCACGATATCTACTGCACATCGTCTTGATGAATTATTTGGTAATAATGAAAGAATAGCTATCAGAGTCGTGAACGCCCGTTATGTACTTTCTGGTAACGCCAGTACCCTAATGGTGGTTGCTCCTTGCAATTCTAAAAGATGGCTTGAAAGAGCTAAAAGTTTATAGCTTCGAAATAACCATTTTTTGAGCAATTATGCTACTTTCCGTACATTTGCGGGACCGGGGGGACTCGAACCCCTGACCTCTTCCGTGACAGGGAAGCGCTCTAACCAACTGAGCTACGATCCCAAGTTAATAATCTTATCTTTAATAATTCTCTCAATAATCTCTCTACTTTTAAAACTTTTTAATTTATATTCAACTTTCCTCGCTTCTTCAGCGGAATTATAATCCTGGCTAAATACTACTTCCAACGGTCTGGAATATTTAAGTGATTTAGTCTTACCTAAATTATGCTCTTTTAACCTTCTCCCTAAGTTAGTAGTTGATCCGATATAGTACCTACCACTTCTTAAAGATTTTAGTATGTATACTGTACACATCTTCCCTGACCTATCCGATGAACATCGGATCGCTCTAACCAACTGAGCTACGATCCCAAGTAGAAAGAATCATATCATTTGTCCAGGCTGTTAATCAAGCTAAACTATCCTATTTAATCCTATAGTTGATCATCTCCTTCTGGAATATTATAATATCATTCATGCCAGAATCCTACTCAGAAAGAGTACTAAGACACGTCAAGGAAGGACAAATAGATCCCTCCACTCTGTTGCGTGGTGTTAAACAATTGCCTGGGTACTTTCGTGAGTTAGATTCTACTCGTTATTCAATCCAAGGCACCTCACACAAAGACTACCAAGATATATCTGGTCTAGAATTTTTTACCTATCAGGTTTCCTCAGCCAAGCCTTCTACTATTCCCGGCCGATCATATTTGAGCAAAATCTATATCGTTTCCCTACCATCTGGTTGCAGCTTCGATGTGCAAATCGCCCCCGATTCTGAACACTTAGTCAGAACTCATGAGTACATTAATTTTGATAGCCAAGCCATCGCCACCTTCACCGGGCCAACGTTTGAAAGAGATGAGCATTTTCCTAATAACGGCTTTTATCATCAGGAGTTAGGTCAAGTGATCGAGTTTCAAGAAACAAACCCACCCCGTCAAAGAAGAGGAGCTTTGGCTGTGACAGAGACTGGACAACTCATCCTGATGGATGATCAGCAAAAATGGCAGTTAGTTAACCGCAAATACCCAGAAATCAGGGCAATGTCTGGTACTGCTGGCTATATCACCAGTCAAGATGAGCAACTAGATCCAAAAATTGATGAGCGTTATGGAAACACAGATGCTTCTTTTCTGATCAGATTTAGCACACAGTCAGCTGAACGCTATGCCCTCTTGATCCCAAGCATTATGACTCCAATAAGGGTCATTCGAACTTCGATTGAAGATATGATCACAGTTGATCATGGTAGTGGTAATTACTTTGCTGTTGAGCTAGAAATGACTGGCGCTTCTGTTGTACTTAGAAAACAACCACCACAAGCTGTTAACGCTACTAAAGTTATTGGTGGTGATGGATATTCTTTCCGTCGTGATCACTACTTAGTCTACCCTCCACAAATAGAAAAATAGTCCAGCATTTCTCTCAAAATAGTACGGGAATCCATTTAACCCTCCTTTTAAACCTAATGAGTAATTTTTTTACTCTGTCTCATTAAGCCACATTTTGCTAATCATTCCCCTCAGCTAAGGCTCGTTTATCTTTATCACTACACAACCTGTTGTGTTTTTAAGATCGCTCTTGACAAAATATTTTCAATCAAGTAAATGTAGTGAGAGCAAACTTTAAGCTTAATCTCAAAAAAGTTGGGAGGTGATATTGATGCCAAGAACAAAAAAAGTCCAATCAAGAAGAGCGGGCCAAACCAGTTTAGAAACAAGAGTTTCTAACAAAAAAGAATCAGAGATGACAATTGGTGATAAGCTGCAAGCAGAATTGAAATCAAATCAATCATATCTCAGTTTGGTTCTCGGGTTACTCATTGTTTTAGTAGTTGGTATCTTAGTTTTTAACTATCTCAAGAAAGCTCCGGCAACCATGGGGCCTTCACAACAAACTACCAATGAGGAAGTCACACCAACACCAGTAGCAGATGCCACACCACAAAACTTGCCAGGAAAATACACTGTCAAAGAAGGTGATACTTTATTTAATATCGCTAAATATTATTACAACGATGGCTGGCAATATCCAAAAATCGCTGATGCTAATAAATTAGCTGATGCCAATGTAATTTCCACAGGTCAAGTATTAGATATCCCATCACTACCCAATACCAATACCCAAGCTAATGCTGGAGGTGAAGTAGTTGGTGCTAGCACAGGAGAGGTAAGTGGAACAGGCACAGGTGGAGCAACAAACCAAACAATCTGGGGTGAAGCAATTACAGGGGATACTTACACAGTGCAAGATGGAGACTGGTTATCAAAGATCGCCGGAAGAGCTTATGGAGATATCATGGCTTATGACAAAATTGCCCAAGCTAATAATATTTCTGATCCCAACGTGATCGAACCAGGTATGGTCTTAAAGATTCCAAGATAATATTCACCGAGCTCTGTTGGGTTGAGGTGAATATTATCCGGGTAGCGTTGTATAATTACTCTTGCTAAAGTGTGTGGCTAAATATAATTATTATTGAGACCCAAGACACACATGATAAAAACTTGCGGGGGTAAACAAAGCGGTTATCTTATTTTATCGCTTATTTGCTTACTGCGGATGTATTTTGCGGGAGTAGTTCAGCGGTAGAATGTCTCCTTCCCAAGGAGAAGGTCACGGGTTCAAATCCCGCCTCCCGCTCCATACATATTAATTGCATTTTGAGGCAGCTGGAATAATAATGAGGATAAGATGTCAGCTAAGTCTTTGGTTTGGGTGGGAATGGTTTTAGGCTCACTGATTGGGAGTGTGATACCAGTCATTTTTGGAGCCTCTGCTATTTCTGGTGTCTCAATTTTAGGCAGTGGTATTGGCGGAGTGGCTGGCGTGATTTTGGGCTGGAAACTTTCCAAGTATCTCTAAACTTTCTTGACAAATTAACCCATAAGTAATTTAATCTATTGAATATGCACCAGGAAACAGATTTTTCCAGGCAACTTGTTAGGAAGGCTTT
>JAMCSY010000019.1:0-5238 GCA_023379125.1 Patescibacteria group bacterium
TGGGTATTAAATTTTATGTTCATCTTCAACTACTAATATTTTCATTTTTCTTACTTAATTATACTCATCTTTTCTGAGAGCAAGTTGAGAGTATACTGAAAAAGTTATTCTTAAGCAAAACCTGGGAAGAAATCTGTTTTGACCTGATGAGAAGAAAGCCCCATTTGAGATAAAACTTGTTTGAAAGAATCTACCATTTTCTTGGGACCTGAGATGTAAAACGTTCTTTCTTTATAATCTGGTACCTCTGTTTCAATTATTTGTGGTGTAATCCTACCTTTCTCTCCCCACCAATTTTGAGGGATATTGCTAAGGTCTGTCAAAGTATAAACAGTTTTAATACCTAACTGATGATAGGCTTGCAAAAAGAGATCCTCATAAACAATATCTTCTGCTTTATTATTTGAGTAAAATAACACAATCGAACGCTTCTGTTTTAAATCCAGAAGATACTTAATCATACTACGAAAAGGGGTAATACCAATTCCCCCAGCAATAAATACTAATTTTTGCTGAGGATCTTTAGGTAAGGTAAACTCACCCGCCAGTTGTGAAGCTACAATCTCATCTCCTTTTTGTAAAGACAACATTTTTTGCTTAAAACTACTAGATTGATCATAAAATTTAATACCCATTTGAATTGCTGACTCAGTTGGCGAAGAGGCAATGGTGAAAAAACGCCTGTTACCACGATCGTCAGGATTCTGATGAGGCAGTGTCCATTCCAGATATTGGCCCGCTTTAAAATCTAATTTTTGATCACTCACAAATTGAAAATCAAAAATATCTGGAGCAATCTGGATTTTTTCTCTGAGTTTTAACATTAAGCGTTGTTTTGGACTGACTAAATAGGAAAAAATATTACCTCCCAACAAAGCCAGCTCGGGTGTGGTATAAAAGTTACCTAAATGGATTTGAGGAGCAAAGAGAAAACCCACAAGAGCGCCATAAGCAAACTGGAGATTTTTGGTAGGAGGTGTCGTCAAAGGCTCAGTCAGCATTATAAAAGCCAAAAACAATAGTGGCGAATTTAATAAAACTCTTTGTGCTTGGACTAGTAAGCTTTCATTTTTACTCAAGGTAAAAGCACCTATCGTTAAGGTTGCCATCAGTAAAAATCCAGCAACTAAATCAAATTTTCTTATTTTTCTTACCACTAAAATTCCCCCTATTAAGACAACAGGCAACATCACAGTTGTTCCAACCCACCAATTAGCAGATTTACCTAGTACCAAAGCAGTAATAGCAACTGCTAAAGCTACAGGGTTAAATATATGTTTTTTATGTAAAGCTAGAATGAATTTGGAGCCCATCGCTAAGACTCCTGCCCAAAACAAAAAAGGTAAGTTATCAATAGGTTTTGCTGGAGAAATAATTAATGCCAAAATTAAGGCAGAAATATAGACTGATTCAACATTGGTTGGACTATGAAAAACTTTGGCAAACAGCATATTACTCACCCAACAAACAGAGATCAAAAACATGACTGTAAAGGCAAGTTCAACCACACTAAAAGGCAATAGACCCACAAAGCTATAAACTGCTGCCAGTAGCAACAAAGCAATTAAGTAGTACAAAATTAATCTGTACATCGTGATATAGTTCAAAAAATTATCAACTAAATTAAACATTTTTCTAATCAGTAAACTGAGCAAAATTTGCTGTTTGTGTAATAACTTTATTATTATCTATCATATAACCTGCCAAGCCTTCCCTACTACTAATAAAATCAATTCCTTTTTTACCCATCGCAAAAGCTGCCGTCGCAAATCGATCTGCTTCATAGACGTTGGGACCAATAACTGTCAGACTAACCACATCTTCAATGATTTGATCTTTTTGCTGAGGATTATAAATATGTGGACCTCTGAGATAACTACCAGAAGTAGCTAAACCACAATTTGTAAGACATATCACTTGCACAATTTCACTCAGCTGAAATGGGTTTTGAATACCTATCCGCCAATTTTGACCTCGTTCATTCTGACCAGAAACTTGAACATCACCACCTGCTTCGATATAAAAATTCTGCAATCCTTTTTTCCAAAGAATCTCAGCAGATTTTTGAATTGCCCAACCTTTTACTAGACCAGAAGGATCTAATAGTCCTAATCTGTTTTCAATATCAAAATAGCCATTTGTTAATTGTTTAGTTTCCGCACACAAATTGAGTACCTCGATCATTTCCTGACTGTATTGTTTGGGGGTTAGCCGATGCTGGTTAATTTGGCTAATTTCGCTCGTCTCTTTATAAGTGCTGAATTTATGATCAACAAAATCAAGATAGGCAAACACTTCGTCAAGATGATCAGTATTGGCTTGAGGATCGATAATTTTGACGGTGATTGGCATTCCCATCAACACTCGTGTAGATTGCTGCATAAATTTAATTCGAAGCCTGACTCAATGCTGATTGCAAAGATTGTTGAAAGGCTAAACTTGTATCTGTAGCGCCCGATACAATATCAACTTGTGCACTTTGTGATTGTAAAGCTTCCTGTTTGAGATAAGGCATTGCTTGGGTATTGATCATCAACGAGGTTTCGCGGTCTTGAGGGTAATCTAAAAATTGCACATTACTAATCTTGCCACTAGAAATCGTCACCTTCACCTGAATATTGCCATAATAAGCATCAGCCACACTCCCTGTGTATACTCCATCATGATACTGACTACCGGCATTGCTCGATTCCGCAGTCGGAGTTGGGTTAGCAGTAGGCTGCGTTTGATTTGTCTGAGAGGGAAGCAGTGTGTCAGCTGGGGTGGGAGAAGTTGGCACTACCTGAGTTAAATTATCATTATTAGGCTTTTTTTGATTGAGAGCATAAACGATAAAACTAATGACAATAAAAGCTGAGAAAATATATTTCTTCATCAAGTTTTTAGTATTTTAAAAGTATCTTCTGAGAAATAACTGAAGACTAGCTGTTAAACATATTATATCTACAGAAACTGTTAGTTGGAAAGTAAGCTATCTAACCTTCGATTAAGGCAGCACTACTTTGAGATGATCTTGAATGGATAAACTCCTGTTTACTTTCTTTGACAAACAAAGCAGAAATGGCCCCGACAAACAGTAAGATCATTGAGGCATGAAAAACATCGGCAAAAGCCATCACATTAGCTTTTGCTGCAATTAACAAGTAAACTTCTTGGATGATATTTGGATTAGTTGTATTAATTACTGAGTATTTTTGCAAATCAAGTATATTACTGGAAACACTATTGGATAAGATCGTGGCAAAGATCGCAATACCAAAAGCACCAGAAATATTTCTGGCTAAAGCTAAAACTGAGGAAGCAATACCAACTTCACTAATAGGAACAGTTGAAGTAGCAGCATTAGTTAACGGAGCCAAACCAATTCCTAAACCTGCGGACATTAAGACTAACCTCCAGATAATATCCCACGCGCCCCACCTGATATCAATACTAGTAAAAAGCATCATGGCCAGAGAAGCTACTAACATCCCAGCAGCTGTTAAAAAACGTGGCTCAATTTTGGCTGATAATCTTGCCCCAATCTGAGCAGAAAATCCAATCGCCAAAGCCATCGGGATAAACAATAAGCCACTTTTAGTGACTGAATAGCCAAGGTAATTTTGGGCAAATAGTGGTATTAAAAAAATACCACCAATCATCCCCATAAAGGAAATAAAAGAGGTGAGAATAGCTGCAGAAAAAGTAGGGATTTTAAAAAATTTCAAATCCACGATCGGCTCAGCTACTCTGTTTTCCAGAACGATAAAGCTAAGCATTGATAAGCTACTTACCAGATAGGACAAAATACTTTTCCAGCTACCCCAACCCCAAGATTGTCCTTGATCTAAAACTAAGACTAAAACTCCCAGTGAAATTCCCAATAAAACTGAGCCTAAAACATCAAAGTTTTTTAGACCTTTAATTTTTTTCACTGGCTCTTCGATAAATTCCAAAGCCATAAATGTACCAAGAAAACCAAGTGGAACATTAATATAAAACACTGATCTCCAACCAAAATTATCAATCAATGGTCCACCTAAAAGCGGCCCAAAGATGGCTGCCGCCGCAAAGATAGCTGACCATAACCCCATTGCTTGAGCGCGCTGTGCACGATCTTCAAAGGTAAAAGCAATGATAGACAGAGCAATCGGATAATCTATTGAGACAGTAATTGCTTGCAAGATTCTAAACACCACCATTGAAGGTAAGTTAAAAGATAGTCCCGCTAACATTGAGGAAAAGACAAAACCAACAATACCAAAGATGTACAAAGGCTTGCGTCCAATCAAATCTCCTAATTTACCAAAAACAGGTACAAAGATAGCATTGGCGATGATATAAGCAGTGGAAATCCAACTCGCTTGAGTCACTGTAATACCAAAATCTTTAATAATACTAGGCAAAGCTAAATTGACAATCGTTCCATCTAAACGTCCTAAGAATGACGCAACCATCAAGGTAACTAACACTAACCACTGACGAGAATGAAAACCTTGCCTTGCTGCTGCCATAAGTTTAAGGAGTTTTGGTAAAAATAGTTATTTTAGCTGACATACCATTGAGCAGTTCAGGATATTTTTGAGGATTGAATTTAACATAAACTTCAAATTGTTGAGTTGGCCTTTCACTGGAAATGGCAAAAGCTAGCTGAGTTTGTTTGGCAGTTGGCGAAACTTCATCTACATATCCCCAGTAACTTTTACTCGGAAAAGCGTCAACGGTAAACGAAACTGCTTGTCCTGGTTTAATATCTTTTAGGCCCTTATTTTCATCGATCGTACCAACCACCCTCAAGTCACTATCCTTAATCATCTCGATCGGTGAGTTTTGCGCGGAAATAATACTACCCACAAGATTATCTGCTTGAATAATCATCCCATCAGCAGAAGCCCGGATGGTCTGATCACCAACTTCAGCGATAGGATCCCCCTGCTGAACAGTTTGCCCCAAGTGAACATAAAGCTTACTTAATACACCAGGATTTGTCGGAGAAATTGTGGTAATCGGGGCCTCGATTAACGAATTATCAATCTTGACTCGGTTAGCTGTTTCTTCATAGAAAATGACACCAATAATTAATAGAACTATCACTAAAACCACCAGAAAGCGAATTAGTATCTTAGGATCTTTTAGTTTTCTAAATAAATTAGCAATATTTTTCATAATACCTCCTTAAATAAATGGATATAAATTTTTAATTAAATCTGGAGGATTGGTAATTAAGAGATCATCCTTAGTCAAACCTTGAGTTACTTC
>JAMCSY010000019.1:5770-20196 GCA_023379125.1 Patescibacteria group bacterium
TGTTGACGCTGGGTTTTTTGTGTCTGAGTTTCATTAGCTGATCCTACATTGGCAAATCCTCCATTCCCATATTGAAATAGATGGATGTCATCTAAAACTTTATTTAAAGCCGCCTGGGCAGATTGAACCTCAGCCTGAGCAGATGTCACGTCTTGCTGCGCCTGGGTCGGGTCCACTGCGGCAACTACTTGTCCTTTTTTTATTTGACTGCCTTCTTGAAGGGGTAAGTAAGTCAGTTTACCGGCTGTTAAAAAGCTCAAATTAGCAATACTTTCAGACGAGACGCTTCCCGCAACTATCACCTGTCCTGGTAAATTTTGTACGGATGTTGTAGTAATTGAACCTTGTGAGAATCCTTTATTAAACTGGGGTACCACAAATAACCCCAGTAGCACTACCAACACAATTACTAAGAAGCTTGTTAATATTTTTTTATTTAATACTTTAAACATACCACTATTTAACTGCCTCCGATAAGTTTTTAATAATTCGTAGTAAGTGTTTTTTATCAGATTCCGGAATAAATTCTAAAAACTCGTTGAGCATCTTAGCCCGATAAATAGTGGCCTTTTCTATTTGACGTTGTGCTTTTTTTGACAGGCGAATAATCACCTCTCGCCGATCGGCCCGACTTCTCTCTCTAGTTACTAGGTTATCACCAGCTAAACGATCTACTAAGCTTGTCATCGTTGGTAGAGTAGTTTTAAAATTTTGAGCCAGATCAACTACTCTCACAAAATCATGCTGCGCAATATACATCAAAACATGTAATTGATGCAAAGTAAGATGTGTCTGACCTAAGGGATGTGACATTTTACCCTTAATCCTGCTAGCAAAACTAAAAATCAGCTCAATGAGCTGATCGTTCAATGATTGATTTTTCATACTAGTTAGTAAAACTAATAGTTAGATATTCTAACTACATTTCAAAGGATTGTCAATTGTGGAGTAGGTACTGAGATCGATATAAGTCAGTAGCCATTCAGTTGCCAAATTGAATAGTTAAGTAGAGTAGCAAAGCTGACCCATAAAAAGTATGGCACTAGCAACCAAGCCGCCTTTTGATTGATCTTGGCAAATTCATAAATAGTAATTATGATCAATGTTAAAAGTACTAAAATATCAACCAACGCCACACCGGGAGATCTTAGTCCAAAGAAAATAATCGACCAAGCGAGGTTAACTAGTAATTGTAAAATAAAAACCATTACTGCTTTATAAATATTACGCTGCTCTATTTTTTGCCAAATCAAATAAAGTCCATAACCCATCAAAGCAAATAAGCTGACCCATACAGGACCAAAAATCACCGCTGGTGGAGTAAAAATAGGTTTAATTAGAGTTTGATACCAATCAGGAATTGCTGGAGCGGTAAAAAAGGAACCCAAAACACCAATCACTTCACATACTCCAACTGCAATAATTAACCGATCAACATGGAATTTCTCTGATCTTTTATTAGATTTAGTTTTTTTAGACATTGGCTAGGAATAATTTAATGATGACAAAGAGGAGATTATTTGTAAACTATTAAATTACTACAAGTCATTGATATTCAGAAAACTTTTTGCAATGATAATTTTAGCTTATGATTGATTTAGCATCAGTAATTGTTGAAATTGTTGTAGTAATTATTAGCCTCGTGTTGGCTTTGCAAAAGAAAAAAGATTACGGTTTTCTTATTGCCACAACTTTCATAATTTATGTGATTTACGACACGAGTCGTTTCTTTCAAATTCAAATTGAGCAACGAATTTTATCTGTCTTATTTCTGATTGCTAGTCTTTGCATCTTGCTTGGAGTATACAAAATCTATCAAAAGAGTAAGTAATTAAAACACGGTCGGAGGTGACAGATCTCGCGGTTCCATATTTTTTTAAAGATACTACTTTTGTTTCAAAAAGGGATTAAAATAACGTAAGCGTTCTTCAAGAGCTTTCAACTATCCATCACATCCGTTTTGCTAAAGCTAAAACTTTATTTTCTTATTCACATCTTGAGTCAATTCAGTTTGATCAACTAAACAATTTTGTGTAAAATCTTTAGCTAAGATGACAAAATATCAAAAGACTTTTCAGGAAATGATTTCGCAGAATCAAACGCTCTTTGATCAATTTTCTCAAGTTCATCAATTATATATTGAAAACCCTAAACAAAATCAAACTGAGTTTAATCGAATTGGACAAGCAGTCTTAGAGGTAATTAGAAGATATGAAAATCAACTCTGCTCACACAGTGAAAATTCAGGTTTTGGCAAATACTCAACTAATTTAGCTAGCAAATTTCAACAAGAAGTTAAAAAGAGTTTTCCCAAAATTGATTGGGTGGGAGTTACCCGAAAATGAAGCTCCTATGAGTACGAGTCCTAGGTTTCTTTTTAAGAAACGCTTCTTTTTGATTCCTTAACATCTGATAAAATCGGAGTTTTCGTGATCAGCAAATAGAATCGCGTACTAGTTTTTCTACCTCAGGAAAGTTTATCGTTTGCATTAATTTTTCTCGCAATTCAGATGCGCCAGTAAAACCATTAATATATACTTTGAAAAACTTTTTCATAATATTAAAATTTTTAGATTTTTCCCAGGTTGTAGTAAATAGTTGAGTATGCCTAAGCAGTAATTCCAATCTTTCCTCTACTGAGTGAGTTTGTTGATTATGACTAAAAATCCAAGGATTTTGAAAAATACCCCTGCCTATCATCACTCCATCCAAACTATACTCAGTAATTTTAGCTTCTCCCTCAGCTATACTTTTAATATCACCATTTCCTAAAATTAAGGTTTGTGATTTCATATTATTTCTTAGTTGAACTGCCCTACCGATTTCTTCCCAGTGACAAGGCACTTTAGACATTTCTTTAACTGTTCTGCCATGAATAATAATAGCTGCCAAATTTTGTCTTATTAAAAAGCCAATCCAATCTTCAGTAATAATATTTTTAACACCAATGCGAGTTTTGACAGAAACAGGTAAACCTTGCGCTCCCTGTTGAGTAGCTAAGATTATTTGCTGAGCAAGTTGAGGATTTTCGATTAAAGCAGAACATGCTCCTCTTTTGATTACTGTTTTATCTGGACAGCCCATATTAAGATCAATTCCATCAAAACCTAATTGTTTGATCAGTTGAGCAGTTTTATAAAAATTTTCTGGATTGATACCCCAAATCTGAGCAATAATTGGTCTTTGCTGCTTGGTAAAATCTAACCTAGGTAATAACTTGGTTTGGCCAGCAGATTGTAAGCCCTCACAGTTAACAAACTCAGTAAAAAGCACATCAGGCTTACCTATTTCAGAAATAATTTGTCTAAAGACCACATCTGTTACCTCATCCATTGGGGCAAGAGCAAAGATAGGTTTTTTAAGTTTCTGCCAAAAGTTCACCATCTGCATATTTTAAAGCTTAGACAAATCAACTGCAAAAGAGTAAAATAAGCGCTGCATGGTTGACCGAAGAGAATTTTTACGCCTTGGCTTATGCACAACAGCAAGCTTATCTCTGGAGAGTTGCTCATTCAAAACAACTAATCCCAATGGAAGCACTACTGAATTTAGCGTTGGTCTTTCCCAACCAACTATTACCCCCAGGCCTTCCCCAACTCAAGAAGTAAGATCACCAATTCCTTGGGCTACTGCCAGAGTAAAAGTAACCCAACCACCTCCTTCTTCTATTCCGGCACAATCAGAAATCCCTCCAACTGCCACCAAAGATATTCCTCAAGTTAATAACTATCAAGGAGAAACTTTTACCATCAAACGAATAGGGCACGCTAATGATGGTGATATCCTGGAAATAGTGGCTTCTGCTAGACATCCTGAACAAGGCATCGATGACGGCAGAAACCTACTCTTAAATACTGGTTGCCAAGTTAGTCCTTATAAAGGACGTTCTGTTCTTGCTCCTAAAACAATTCAAGTCCAAACTGATCCAGACTGCTTTGCCAAATTAGTAATGGAAAATACTCCAGTTGCTCGCTAATCTCTAAGTCCTAATTTGTTATACTAAAAACATGGAAGAAAGTTTTCAGCCTAAAAGAGGTAAACTCCTCTCTTTTAAATATGCTTTTGTGGGGCTTAAGGATGCAGTTAAGGAGGAACCTCACTTAAAATTCCATCTCAGTTTTGCTCTGCTTGTCATTGCCGCTGGTTTTTACTTTAATATTACTAGAGAAGATTGGGCTTTGGTTTTTGTAATGATCGGTTTGGTGCTAACAGCTGAGTTGACCAATACGGCCACTGAAGCCATTGTGGATTCTTTTACTATCAGTCAGCATCCCAAAGCCAAATTTGCTAAGGACATTGCGGCAGGAGCGGTATTAATCTTGGCCATTACCTCTGTGATCGTAGGTTTGATTATTTTTCTACCATACTTTGCTGCATGGCTAACTTAACGTTATTTTTAACTATCCATAATTTGAGTGGTCACAATTTAGCAATTGACCGCTTTATGGAATTTGCCGCAGTTGATCTAATCTACTTGGCCGGAGTCATTTTGTTAGTTCTGGCAATCACTAACCATAGTCAAGGCAGAAAAATATTACTTCTATCTATTATTTCTGGGGCAATTGCCATGATTGCCTTAAGGGTAATTAATTTGCTTTATTTTGAACCCCGACCTTTTATCACTCACCCTCAAATTATTCCTCTAATTAAATATACAGCCGATGCTTCATTCCCATCGTTTCATACCACTGTGATGGCAGTTTTAGCTTTTGCTTTTTTATATCATCAGGCCAATTTAACTTGGATTTTTATTTTAATGATGTTTTTGGTTGGATTTGCCAGAATCTATGTGGGGGTGCATTACCCTTTGGATATTTTAGGAGCAATGATAGTGGGGTTATTTTCAGTTCAGCTAGGCTGGTGGCTTAAAGATTGGTTTAAAAAAATCTCCACAAAATTCTAATTTTTTCGCCAAGCTTTTTTGACTGCTTGGGAAACAGCTTCGACCACTCTTTTATCAAATGGATCAGGAATAATTTGTTGCTCAGTGGGATTTTTAATCAAACTGGCCAGAGCATAAGCCGCAGCTAATTTCATCTCTTCAGTAATCTGAGTTGCTCGGCATTCCAAAGCCCCTTTGAAAATTCCTGGAAAGGCTAACACATTATTGACTTGGTTAGGATAATCAGATCTCCCGGTGGCAACTACCATAGCCCCACCTTTTTTGGCTTCCTCAGGCATAATCTCTGGAGCAGGGTTAGCCATGGCCAAAACTATTGCTCTTTTATTCATTAACTTGATATCGTCTGCTTGAAGTAGATTTCCTTTGGAGACACCAATAAACACATCTGCTTTTAATAAAGCTTCCTTTACCCCTCCACTAATTTTATTCTTATTAGTAATTTTTGCTAAGTTTTTTTTATACTCATCTAAGCCTTCTCTACACTCTATCAGAATACCCTTACTATCCAGCACTAAAACATCAACTACTTGGTTTATGAGCAGTTTAGCAATGGCTTGTCCAGCTGCTCCTGCTCCCGAAATTACTACTTTTAGGTCTGCTAGTTTTTTATCGACCACCTTAACTGCATTGAGCAAAGCTGCTAACACCACTACTGCTGTACCATGTTGGTCATCATGCATTACCGGAATACCTAAGTCTTGCAACGACTTTTCAATAGCAAAACATCTCGGAGCTGTAATATCTTCCAAATTTATCCCTCCAAAAACAGGGGCTAGATTTTTTACTATGGAGATAATCTCCGCATCATTTTGAGTTGATAAACAAATCGGGAAAGCATCAATGTCTGCAAAAGTTTTAAATAAAGCAGCTTTCCCCTCCATCACTGGCAATGCTGCCTCTGCTCCAATATTACCCAAACCTAATACTGCTGAACCATCGCTGATAATTGCTACTGTATGTCTTTTAATTGTGTATTTCCAAACAGACTCTGAATCAGCCACTATTTCTTTACAAACTTCAGCTACTCCTGGAGTATAAGCCAAACACAAGTCGTTTTTGTTTTTTATTTCTACTGCTGACCTAACCACTAGCTTACCACCATGATCTTGATGTAATTTTAAAGCTTTATTTTTGATATCCATAAGAACTTAGCTGAGAAGATTAGCAAAAGTTGTTTGGTCAAAAGGACCAATTACTTGCAAATTAAAGTGAGCACTCTTAAATAGTTGTTGAGCCACTTCTAAAAGTTCTTCCGCAGTAACTTGTTTAATCTGGGATAAATAATCATCAGGAGTTTCCAACTTTCGATCAAGCACAAAATTAGTTCCCACATATTCTGCTAAAAAGTTAGTCGACTCAGACCTAATCGCAATCCGCCCTTTGAGCATTTCTTTTGCCTTTGTTAATTCTGCAGCCTCAACTTTCTCTCTAGTTAATTTGAGCATTTCTTCTCTAATGACTTTTATCCCTTCTTCTACTTTTTCAATTTTTAAACCAGCAAAGGCAACAAAACTACCGGTATCCAAATAACTATCATGTCCAGCACTAACATGATAAGCTAGTCCTCTTCTTTCTCTGACTTGAATAAATAACCTAGAGGACATCCCCTCCCCCAAAATTACTCCCAGTAAGTCTGCAGCATGTCTTCTGGAATCTGTCCTGCCAAAACCTTGTACTCCTAAAATAATATTAGCTTGATCAGTTTTTTTCTGATAAACATTTATTTGTGGCTTTTGCTGATTTTGTTTTTGGAAAACAGGTGGTTTAAACTGTGCGCGTTTGGGTAAATCATTGTAATATTTTTCTACCATCGACAATACATCTTTAGGTAATTTTCCAGCCAAAACTAATACCATGTTTTCTGGAGCATATAGGCTATCAACATAATCGACAAAGTCTGCTCTTTTGAAGGAGTTAACTATTTTTTCATCACCAGCGATATCCCAGCCCAAAGGCTGATCACCATACTGTAACCTTTCATACAAATCAAAAACATACCTTTGGGGAATATCACGATACATCCTGATCTCCTCTGTAATCACACCTTTTTCTTGATCAATTTCATTTTGGTCAAGCAATGATTCCTTGGCCATAGAGGAAAGGATTTGACTTGCAGTGTCAATCTGTTGAGCAGCAGATTTAATCCAATAATAAGTATATTCTTTGTTAGTCGCGGCATTGTTCACCGCCCCAATCCCATCCACAATATTAGCTATAATTTCTGCAGAGGGGTATTTTTTTGAGCCTTTAAAAAACATGTGCTCTAGAAAATGGGAGATACCATTATTTTGTTTAGTTTCATAGCGGGAGCCAGCACCCACAGCCAGTAAAGTGGTCACAGATTCTAAGTGGGGCAATTCCACAGTAATTAAAGTCAAACCGTTTTTTAAGGTATGAAGCTTAAAGCCCTGCAGCTTCAAGGTTTCTGAGTATTGTGAGGAGTTCTTCATACTAGTTTGCGAGTATCAAGGTTCCCAAATAAATGTAAAGGGGTCCTTATACACAGGAAATTAGTTTAACAAAGTTTTGGTAATTTAACAATGAGATTGTGAGGTTATCCTTTCTTTAAATATTTATGTCCCTTAATTTGCTCTGGTAATAAATCCTCATTTGTATATTTTTCATAGCCTGCTCCATAACCTAATTCTTTCATTAGTCTCGTAGGGGCATTCCTTAACTTCATCGGAATTGGCAAATGCCCATATTTTTTAACATCTATTAAAGCAGCAAAATAAGCATCATAGGCCGATCTGTCTTTTTTAGCTTGGGCCAAGTAAGCTACTCCATGAGCTAAGTTTTCCTGGCACTCTGGAAAACCAATATTATGACAGGCCTCAAAAACAGCATTAGCTACCACAAGTGCTGTAGGTTGAGCTAAGCCAATATCCTCTGAGGCAAAAACCACCATCCTTCTAGCGATAAACAAAGGATCTTCACCCACTTCTACCATTCTGGCCAAATAATATAAAGCAGCATCAGTATTAGAAGCTCTCATAGATTTGATAAAAGCAGAAATGGTATTGTAATGTTCTTCTCCTGCCTTGTCATACATTAACATTTTTCTTTGAAATGACTCTTCGATATCACCTCTACTAATTACTGATTGGCCTGATAAGCCAATGTTGCCCACTGCTACTTCTAGAGTAGTCAAGGCCACTCTGGCATCACCGTAAGAGGCTTCCAGTAACAATTCTAAAGCCTCTGGCTCCAGCTTGATTTTCTGCCTGCCAAAGCCCCTCTCTTTATCAGTTAAAGCTCTCTGAATTACCTGTTTTATTTCCTCTTTAGATAATGGCTGTAGCACAAAAACACGTGAGCGTGAGAGAAGCGGCCCGATTACTTCAAAGCTAGGATTTTCAGTCGTTGCTCCGATCAAAGTGATGGTGCCATTTTCCACATATCTTAAAAAAGCATCTTGTTGAGCTTTATTAAAACGATGGATTTCATCGATGAAGATAACAGTCTGTTTTTTACTTTGATCCAGTTCGGCAAAGATTTTTTTCAACTCGACAGTCGAGGTAGTAACCGCTGAAAACTCCATAAAATCTGCCTCAGTTTCTTTGGCAATAATCCTAGCTAAAGTAGTTTTACCAACACCGGGTGGGCCCCAAAAAATCATCGAGAAAAGTTGTTTGTTTTTGATTGCTTTATAGAGCAACTTATCTTCAGCCAAAATATGTTTTTGGCCAATATATTCAGATAAATCTTGTGGTCTTAGTCGATCAGCTAGTGGAGTCATTTATGGTTTGCAGTAGACTTATCTTAACCAAACTAATCCCGAAGTTCAAGCGTAAGTTCTATTGCTTTTGTGGAGCAGTGCTGACTACATAAGTATCAGCAATCTTATCATGCCATGCTTGCCTGTTTTTGTCCCACATAGCCCAAAAATAGCCTAACCCCAAAATCATAGCTGATAAGAATTTACCAATCACCTCTCTCAAGAAGGCTTTAACAAAGTCAATTTTTTGATTATCTGTTCCTACAACTCTAATTTTTAACCACTTTTTGCCTAAAGTTGCACCGTATTTACCAATAAAGAAAACATCATAAACCAAAAAAAGAAAGGATAACACTAAACTCGAGGGACTAGTTGACGAGGCAGAGGGACCAATAACTATCGTTAATACTACTGCCAGTGGGATAAACAATAATCCATCAATCACAATAGCAGCAAAACGTCTCAGAATCGAAGCTTTGGGCAAAGTGACAGACTGTATTTCTAACTGAGCAGGCGCAACCTGTGGCATTGCTGAAGCAGGGAGTATAGACTGATTAACCATTGATGCGTTTTGTGGGCTTGATAAAGTAGCTTGTCCTAATGAAGAATTTTGCCCATCCATACTCCAAGTGAATCATGTTTATCCAAGTTTTATCAAACTCTGTTCAGATAAACTAGTTCACGTGTCTGACAACTGGTCCATTAGTTGTATCTTCCACCTCAAAACCTAATTTTTTAATCTCTTTTCTGAGATCATCAGCTTTGGTAAAGTCTTTTTGTTTTCTGGCCTGTTCTCTCTGTTCAAGCAGCTTTTGGACTTCTTGAGGAATTTGTAAGGGCCTACTAACATAATCAACTAAGTTTAGCCCCAAAATCTTATCCATTTGCAACACAGTGGCTGCTTTTTTAGCTGTAGGCAAATTTGCAGATAGCATTTCATACATTACTGCCAGAGCTTGTGGCACATTTAAATCATTATTCACAGCTTCTAAGAACTTCCCCCAATATCTTTGTTCAACTTCTCCTGATTGCTCAAAACTTCTCACTAAATTGTGCAAATTATTCAAAGCATTTTGTGCAGCTTGTAAGGATTCCCAGGTAAAATTCAATCTATCTCGGTAATGTGCCGTCAGACATAAATACCTAAATGCTAATGGCTCTAAATTTCTACTCTCAATATCTCGTAAAGTGTAAAAATTCTTTAATGATTTAGACATCTTCTGTCCGTCAACTTGCAGGTGCTCGCCTTCAACAAAAAATCTTGCAAATTGTTGACCAGTTTTACCCTCACTTTGTGCTATCTCATTTTCATGATGGGGAAATAACAAATCTACCGCTCCACCATGAATATCTAAAGTGTCTCCCAAATATTCCTGGCTCATAACTGAACATTCAATATGCCAGCCAGGCCTACCTTTACCCCACGGACTAGAAAAACCTACCTCATCTGGGCCTACTGCTTTCCATAAGGCAAAATCTTGAGCATTTTCCTTGCTATATTCATCAGCTGCTACTCTTGCTCCTATTTTAAGTTCTCTTTTGTCCAGCTGAGATAATTTACCATAATTAGTAAACTTTGAAATATCAAAATACACAGAACCATCTTCAACCACATAAGCCAAATCTTTTTTTAATAAAGATTCAATATATTTAATCATCTTCTCAATATGTTCAGTCGCACGAGGGAAAATATTTGGCCTTTGCAGATTTAACTTATCCAAATCTTCATAAAATGCCAGCTCAAAAGGTTTACTGAACTTGGTAATACTCAGTCCTTTTTCTGCAGCATTTTTGATAATTTTGTCATCAATATCAGTGATATTCATCACACGATTCACAGTAAAACCATTAGTCTGTAAAACACGCTGTAAGATATCTTCAAAAATAAAAGTTCTTAAATTCCCAATATGCGGGTAGTCATAGACAGTGGGACCACAAGTGTACATAGCAACAAGTGGTGGATTAAGAGGCTGAAAATCTTCTATTTTTCTGGACAAAAAATTATACAGCTTCATGGTTGTGATTATATCTTATTAAATCAAAAACCACTACTAAATCTTGAGGGCTTGTACATAGGTACTATATGCCTGGCAGGATTGTTTTTAGGGTCTTGAGCTATAATAAATTGCTGTAATGCATCCAATCTGGTCTCAAACCTTCCTAAAAGATACTTATCTGCCGCAATAAGTTCATGAAAACGTCCGTTTTTAGTAGCTGTTTGATAATCAAGTATCAAGGCTGTTAAATTATTTCTCCATAAATTTGCTGTCAACAGAATATAAGGTGATAAATCTTTAGTTCTGTGAGCATAATTTAAGGCAAGTATATAAGGGTCTACTTTCTCACTAACATCAGACCTACTCCCATAAGAACTTTCCCGCACAAGGGGAATTGGCAACAATCTTATTCCATAGAAGTTTAGTTCAGTAGCATTAGCCATTAATATTCCATTAGCCAGAAGTCGGGCGGTTCTGCCATTTCCCTCACGGAAAGGATGTAAGCCCGGAGAAACTAACCCATAACTTGCTTCACACGCTATTAATAGTGCTTTAATTACATCATTGCGGTTTTGATCTGCTTTGAGCTCAGTAGTTCTTTCTTCGAGCCATTGACCATAAGCGTACATTCTATCGCGAAGTTCTAATCCAGTAATTAAGGGGTACTCAACTGAGCTAATATCACCATCTACTTTTTCTCTACCCCTTAATCTAACATCTTCTCCTTCAGTCCGATATTCCCCGGCAATCCCTGGCATATAATACATTATTTTTTGATTTAACTCTTTAACCAACCGCTCGTCGAATTTTCGCTTGCGGTCAGCTGCAATTTCTCCAATTAAGCGGATACCTCTTCTGGTTCCTTCTGGGACTGCTCTACTTAGGTCAATTACCAGCTCAATGCCTTCCTGAAAGACTCCTACGTCTAGTTGTAATTCTTGCGGTGGAGTAACTGTTGTAATTTCAGCCATCTTATACTTAATTTACTGCTGATGTTCTCTTTCTTGCAACAATGCTTTTATTGCATCTTCTCTGGAATAACTTGCCAACCCCACCTGACGAGCCGACTCAATCACTTCCCGTATTTCCGACTCCAACTCTTCCTGTAATTTTAATTCTGTTTCAGGAATTTTTACTTCTCTGGCAGCATCTACTATCGCTTTAATCTCTGATTTTCTACCTTGAGATTCAAGGAATCTTCTCATATCTTCAGAGATAGGCGGATCAGATTTCTTTGGACTATAGTGAGAGTCTTTTTCAGCTTTCATATAAGTAAAAATTATAGCTATATTTTACAGAAGAGCAAACTAAGCAATCGTCCTTCTTAAATCTCTAACCTCCTACCCCTTTTCTAACTTCTGTTCTTCTCTGAGCTTGGGCTAAATCTTCTGCTTGTTTTTGGGATTGTTCCTTTTCTAACTCATCTAATTGTTTAACTTTCTCTTCCTGTTTTTCTTGCTGCTGGGATTGTAACTGTTGCTGCTGAGCTGCTCTGACTTTAGCCTGTTGATTGGCAGTAGCGGTCATTTTATCCAATCTCCATAGAAATTCCTGCTTCTTTTTTTCCTCTGCTTCTTTTTTCTTGGCTTGTTCTTCTGGGTTGAGTTGGGCTTGAGGATAACTGCCAGTCACACTTTGGACTCCCACCTCCAAGGCTTTACCCACTTCATCTACCACTGGTTTGATAACTGCCTCACCAATATCTTGTGGTAATTGTTTAATTCCTGAGCTGCCATCTGCCATACTTTATTAATTATCAATGATCAAAGACCAATTTACAAATGAGGTTCCCATGGAGAAATTACCATTTAACTTCACAAGTTTGCTTATATTCCCTAACTTAATATTTTAATTTTAATAACTGAAAATTATTAACTAAAACTCTTTTCTGCCTTCCAGAGCCCTGGATAAAGTTGTCTCATCAGCATATTCTAAATCTCCACCCACTGGCAAACCACGAGCAATCCTGGTCACCTTAACCCCTAAAGGAGAAATCAAGCGATCAATATACATCGCTGTGGCCTCCCCTTCCATAGTTGGATTAGTGGCTAAAATCACTTCTTTAACTACTCCATCTTTTAACCTAGGTAGCAGTTCTCTAATCTTTAACTCCTCTGGCCCAATATTTTCCAAAGGAGAAATCACCCCATGTAAAACATGATAAAGACCTTTAAAACCTGCTTTTTCTAAAGCTAGTACATCTAAAGGATCTTCCACCACAGCAATAACAGTTTTATCGCGATTTTGATCCGTACATATTATACAAGGAGAAGTTTCTGCAATATTCATGCAAACTTCACATAAAACTGTTTTCTCTTTTAAATCTAGAGCAGCTTTGGCCAAAGCTGCTGCTTCTTCTTTGGGAGCGTGGAGAAGATGATAAGTTAGTCGCTGAGCAGTTTTTGGACCAATCCCAGGCAATCTTTCAAAAGCTTCAACTAAATTTTGCACAACTTTGGGAATAGTAGCCATAGCCAGCTCATTCTATCAAACCAAACTCAGCTTGGCTATCAGGTCTTCTAGTATACATTTTGCTTATCAAACATGAACTTGCTTTTGATAACAATAGGTGCTAATTTAAGATATGGTTGGGGGTGATGTTGGTGTCAGTTGAAAGTAAAGTAAGAGAAGTTAGAGATTTCGTTGCAGATAGAGTTGAAATAACTAAGTTCAGAATCTTCGGATCATTATTTGGCAAATCTCCAGAGTTAATACGCTTAAGTGAGTTAATCAGATCAGAAAAAGAATTTAAGCAAACAATCAATAGAGGAAAGTTCGAAAAGCTATTAGTCGGTCAGAGAGCTGAATTTACTAAATTAACTAATCACTAAAAGTTATACAGGAGAAGCACTTGTGGAACTACATTCCAGGGATACCTAAGCTTCCCATCATTGGTTTCATTTCTTCTGCCGCTACTTTTTGGACCTGCTTTAAGGCTTCATTAACTGCTTCAGTAATTTTATCAAAATCCTGTTCTCCAGAGATAGAAACTACTTTTTGATCAGCAGTCATCACCACAGTGACTCCTTTATGCTCCACCGTGATCTTAATCCCACCTAATTTTTTCTGCATTTCCATCGCTTGGTCTCTCATCTTTTTGAGTTCTCCAAGCTGTTTTATATTATCAAACATTCCCATTTTTTTAATCCTCCTCAGACTATTAAGCTGTGTTAATTTTATCGATTATGAAAGTAAAAGGCAAGTTGCTCTATGTCAGTTTTGTCTCACAAACTTTTATCACATTTTCCATCAAGCACATCACTGTCATTGGCCCAACTCCTCCTGGAACTGGAGTGATCTTACTTGCTTGAGGATATACTGAGGCAAACTGCACATCCCCCACTACTTTACCATTAATTTTCTCTGAGCCAACATCTATCACCACTGCTCCTTCCTTAACCATCTCTCCTTTAACCAACTCTGCTACACCAGTTGCAGAAATTAAAACATCTGCAGCCTTGGTCTGTTTGTCTAGATCTTGAGTCTTGCTATCACAAACTTCCACATCCAAACCTTGACTGATTAGCTGCTGGGCCAAAGGTTTTCCCACCAGATTACTTTTACCTAAAATCACAATTTTTTTATTAGTTAATTTAATATCCTCATCCTGCAAAAGTTTTAAAACTGCTACTACTGCAGCAGGTAAAAAATCACTATTACCCGTTAACCCATCAACATCTTTTTCTGGATCAATGCTGCCAATAATTTCTGATTCATCATGTCCTTCTAAAAATCTTTGAGGTAAAGGTAACTGCACCATAATTCCATCCACACCATTATCTTGGTTTAAATTTTCTATTTCCATGGC
>JAMCSY010000020.1 GCA_023379125.1 Patescibacteria group bacterium
TTACTCACTGAATCCAACTCTCTTAATCTCTGATTAGCCTGCTTTAACTGTTGACCAGCTTTGTTCAAACTCTGAAATAAAGTAGCATTTTCCAAAGCAATCCCTACCGCATCGACAAAGCCACTCATAATCTCCCGTTCATACCAAGAAATTTCTTTACTAGTTTTTTTAGTACTAAATATTAGTGTTCCCAAAACCCGCCCCTTGACGATAACGGGATAGACAATACTCGCCTTAATACCTGCATTTAGTTGAGCTTCATAAGCCAACTTGCTGTCAATTGCAGGGATAAGCAACTCTGAAAAACTACTTGTTTCTAAAGGCTTTTTCTCGTGCATCGCTCTAATAGCTAAGTTGTTTTTGTAGGTGATGGGAATCTCAATCGCGTTAAAAGGAACCGGTGAGAATTTTAATGCTTGGGCAGCCTCTTCTGTTCTAGAGATAGATATTCTTTTTAAGACACCGCGAGGTTCATCGAGTAAGGAAAGGACCAAAATAGCATAGCGATATTTGCTTAACTCTAGCAAAGCCGCATTTACTACTCGATCCACCACCTCATTAAATTCTAAAGTATTAAGAATAATTTGATCGATTTTCCAAATAGCATTACTAATCCTACTTCTTTCTAGTAGAGCTTTTCTCGAACCAATAAAGAGTGCGAGTAGAACTACACAGGCTACAAACTCGATACCAATAACAGTAAAAAAAGGTAAATGGGACAGATCAAACATAGCTTATATCATGATTATAAGCTAGGACACAGCAGACGTAAACCGATTGTAATTTACTGGGCAAAGAAGAGTACTCTCCTGCCTTTAATTACTTGTTTAGCAACCTTCTTAAAGCCACAACTTCTAAGCAAAAGCCTAACTTCTTTGACATTAAACACCTGATAGCCGAGTATTGAAAGCGACAAATTCTTTCTTACTGAGCTTTTGGGCGAATGATTGGTTTCAGATACATAATCTTCATAAATGACACAGTGGCCATTTTCTGCTAACAACTTCTTACAAGATCTAAGCAGTTGTTTTGTCTGCTTTTCAGTTAACCAATGCAACAAATGGGATAAAAAAATGAAGTCATACCTCCCAGTAAGTTCAGCGGATTTTGTCACAGCTTCACCTTTAATCACTTTTACTCGGCTACTAAGTTTCTCTTTTTTTAGCACTGTCTTTAAGAAACTTAGAGGATATTTATTCTGCTCGACTGCTGTAACCATTAGTCTAGGGTTATGTTTAAGTAGTTCTCTCTCTAGACCTAATTTCCCAGCACCCAGATCTAATATTGTTTTTTGACCACTTAACACTTCGGGGAACCTATTTTCAAACACTGCTAAGGCGTCTTCAGACAACTTTTCTGAAATATCTATGAAGGAATTGTAAGTCTTATCCATAATTGAGGCTTTTTTGTGACCACGAATTAAATCAGGAGCTTGTGCTATTAAGAAATACCAATCATAGTTATTGAGCACCATGGTATTACTATCAGTTAGAAGATTTTTATATTTTGGATTCAGTGAGTAATATTGATTTTTGAACTGGACATACCGATATGTCACTAAGGCATTCAGGACCGCTGGTAAAATTCTTCTGAATCTGGGCATCGTTTTGTTTAGCCTGTCAGCAGTAACTTTATTCGTAGATAGTAAAGTCAACAAACCCATTTGGTGGGCACAAGATAATATTACATAGTCGGCGATACTAACTGAACTTACATCAAAATTCCTCAATGCCTGCGACTTATCCATATCTAAAATTATATACTATAGGTTGTAATATTGCAAGTAATATGCTATTATTTACATCAATATAACATATAATCTGCACTAACAATGTCTAGCGAACAAACTTTTGATATAACACCAAAAATACTTTATCTAACAAAAAATCCTGAATCAATCAGGAGGCAGTTATCAGGTCAAACTCTTACTAATCCCCCCAAGTCTGAAGACTTAGCGGATAACATTTCTACGGATGCAATTATTAGAACTAGAGAGGGTATCGGTAGCGCGGAACCAGCTAGATTGGGTCATCATGTTCTCCGTGGAGTTTTGGGAGGCGTGATTGGAGAAGATGACGTTGTCCGTAACAACTTCTCCGTGGTTGTAGCAGGTAAATCATTCGGGAGAGGTTCGTCTCGAGAACAAGCCCAATTAGCCTTATTGGGTGCTGGTATAAAAATGGTTATCTCTCAATCTGCTGAGCGTATTTTTACTGAGAACTGTCTCCTGAACGGGTTACCCTTGTTACAGATAGACAGTCCAGATGTCCAGGCATTCCTCGAGCACGGTGTGCCTATTCCTAAAGAATCTTATTTAAAAACACTAATGCCAGTTTCCAGAAGAGTTCAGGAATATGGCAATTTAATGGCGTTTACTAAAGCTCGTTTATCTGGAACAGAAATTTGGCAAAATGAGTCAGCTGGATCAAGACCTATGACCGCTATTGAGAAGATTATTGCTCAGCATGCTGGTATTCCCTTTGTAGAACCAGGCCAAGAAATGATAGTTAGAATCGATCGTGGCTATGCATATGAATTACAAACAGTTGTGATGCAAAGCATTCTGGCAGAAAATAATATGGAGGAGTTCTCGGTTTTAAATCCTGATCATTTCTTTTTCTTCGAAGACCATTTAGCCCTAATGCAAAGACCAGTTGCAGATGTACTCCGCCAAATTCAACGCGACCTAGTAAATAAATACTCACTTCGATTATTCGATATAAACCACCCAGAAGGCATTGAAGGAATTTGCCATTCAGTGATGGAAAGATATATTACTCCTGGCATGATCGTCTTAGGAAACGATTCTCATACTGGCTCACTAGGAGTAACTGGCGCCTATGCACTTTCTAAAGGACCTTATAACATGGCAGCAGCCTTATTTAGCGGTGAGGCAATTTGTACGGTACCAGAAACAATCAGACTCAATCTAGTGGGAAATCTAAATTCGGGAGTATCTGCTAAAGATGTGATCACTTATATTATTTCTGACTCAAGATTTCGTCGCGATCTAATCGGGAGTCATCGGGTCTTTGAATTTGGAGGGGATGGTTTAGCCTCAATCCCATTTGATGGACAGTTTGCTTTGGCAAACATGACCACTGAAGGACAAGGTGCCACAGCATTTGTAGAACCCAATGCCCAAACAACAACTTGGCTGGAAAAAATACACCCCTCCTGGCATGGCAACCTAGATAGCCTCAAAAGTGATCCCAATGCAGAATTTGCGTATACAATTGATGTTGATCTGGACAAAATCGAAGCAATGGTTTCCCTACCGGGTGATTCACAAAATGCTGTACCCCTATCTTCTTTGAGCGAAAGAGTCAAAATTGATGTTGCCTATAGTGGTTCTTGTACCAGTGGTAGACTATCTAATCTTGCCGAGGTAGCAATCATCCTAAGTGGCAGAAAAGTCAACCCTAATGTTCAACTTTTTGTGCAAGCTAGTACGCAGGAAATATTCAGACAAGCTTCTCAGCGCGGATACATCCAGGCTATCCAAGAAGCTGGAGCAATCATTCTTCCCCCAGGCTGTGGAGCCTGCATGAATGCTGGCCCAGGCACCACTACAGAAGGACAAACTTCAGTTATGGATACAAATAGGAATTACGACAAGAGAACTGGTGATGGTAGAGCTTATTTATCTAATTCGCGAGTGGTCGCAGCATCAGCTATCAAAGGTTATTTATGTCTGCCTGAAGAATTGTTGTGATTAGCAACTGCAACAACTTCACGATCACTGAGTATTCTGCCTACACTTTTAACATGTTTGAGAACATTATTAATTCTTTCATTTGTTGGTTCTACTCCACATCGTTCTAAAACAAATTTAACAACAGATCCACCACTCATCCAACCTACTTTAAAATTATTCTCTAAACCATATCTTTCAGGATCATAAGGCAAATATATCCTACCTGCTAATGTTTGGTTAATTCCTCTCTTCATTGCTTCCCATAATGCACTGGCATGAACACCTGCTTGTGTAGTCTGGGCATCTTCACCAAATACTGGGTAATTTTTAGGCACATCATAATCGAACATACTAGTAACCAATAGAAAATTTTCTTTTATTTGTGCAAATCGTGGATTATACATAGGCACCCCTTCCTTATCTAAAGTCACTAATAACACATCTAATTTTGTATTTCCAGAACGCTCGCCAATACCACCCCAGGTGGCATGTACTCTAGAAAATCCCAACTCTATTGCAGCCTCAGCATTAGTATTTGCACGATCAAGATCATCATGAAGATGAACATCAACTGGAAGATCTACTCCTTCATCATTCATGATATCGCTTAAATAACGATATACTTTTGAGAGACCCCAATTATTAACACTACCCACTGTATCTGGTATACACAGTCTATCAGCACCGCTTCTGATTGCTTCTCGATATACCATATCTAAATATCGAGGATGTGTTCTGGTTGCATCCTCAGCTACAAACATGACCGATAAACCATTATCTACAGCATAAGTAATACTTTCATTAATCATGCCTAAAACTGTTTTATCTGTCCATCCTTGTGCCAGTGTCCCAATCTGGCTACTTCTTAAGAACACTCCAACCTCTAATTTTGCCTCTGCTTCTCTTGCTACTTCTAAGGCAGCATTTAAATCTCCAATGTCAGCCCTAACTGCGACTGTTAGTGACATACCAGGGCCTTCTGTATTTGGATCTCGTAGCATATTACGTTTCCTTAATTCTTTACCGATATATATAAGATCCTGACGTTCTTGTTCACTAGTCGAAGGAAACCCTATACAAGCAGAATCAATGCCCAAAGAATGGTCGATTGTTAAAACTTTTAACCTTTGTTCAGCGGCCAAGCGTGTGACATAAGTTGCTTGCAAAGCATCCCTTATTTCATCATGTATTTTTGGACGACGCTCCCACATAGGTTTAAATTCCGCCAAAGGAAAGTCGGCCCGATTCCAATCAAATACTAATTCGTCATACTGTAATTCTGCTCTATTATCGATCATCTTAGGCATACCTCCTTAAACTTTTCCTGTCCCGATAGTAAGATCTATTTTTTCTGATTTCATCAACATCAGCAAAAACTGCTGTTGGTGATTCCTGCCAATCTTCAGGAATTACCAACCGCTCTTGATCAGCATTGTATACTTTACTATAACTCGCCAAAGTAATGCTACCTTTTCTGTTTTTCTCTGGTTCTACTTTTTCTTCACCCTCAAAATGCAAAATTATTTGGCTACCATACCATGGCAATTCATCATTACTACCAGCTATTATGCAAGATACTCCTTGTCTTGGTCGTCCAAAAAATCGATCGACATCTTCCACAGTTCTGGCACTTGGTTCACCATGTATATTAGCCGAAGATCCAACTAAAAAGCTATCCAAGTTTTCATTAAGCAAAGTACCTTCAAGACTTATCACTGGTTGGTCATAATTAGCCCAATAAATGGCCGCTGTTCTACCTTTCTCGTCGGTATATCTACCAACTCCATCAGGTATATCTTTAACAGGAAATTCTAAAAAATGTGGTAGATCGTATTTTGCAATATCTGCAAGTTGATACCATTTAGGCAATCTTTCATGATCTACCAACCTCACACGAGTCTGAAAGCTTCCACCTATAATCAGAGGAGTGTTCCTATCCCTTCTCTTAAGTTCAAAGATTTTATCAATAGCGTTAGCACATGTTCCATCTGCTACCAATCCCCAAGCTCCAGCCAGCCTGATTGCAATCACTTCTCCCTCAGCTAAAAAACCAGCTGCTTTATGAATATCATTAAGTTTGTATGGATTAAGAAAAAAGTCTCTATTTCTAGAAAACCATAAAAGGGGGAAACTAACTAAACCTGTGGCAGGCTTGATTTTTTCATTATCACTATTATGAGCACCTATTGTTGGTTCTTGACCAACACCTCTCCCTTCAGATCGTTCCATAGTTTAGGTCTTAATATAAGACCTATAATATTATATACCTACAGACCTATATAAATCAACTCTGAGCCTTTTTCTAATCTTATTTTATTTTTTGGACCATTCTACAAATTGCGAATTTCACTCGCTGCTTTTCTTCAATCCACACTTTCATAACCGATAATTCACTTGACAAATAATTTATAACAGATGATGATAAATTTAGGAAGGGGGGTGAGTTAATAATGACTGTGGTTTGGTATTTTTTGGCAGGTATGTTTATGGCGAACTCCGTGCCCCATCTTGTAACTGGGATTGCCGGTCAACAACATATGACTCCTTTTGGTAGGATGTCTTCTGCAATGACAAATGTTGTTTGGGGATTTATAAACTTGTTACTTGGCTTATTTTTGTTAGGCTTAGCTACAGGATCCGGAATGATCACATTGCCTTGGGAAGCAAATCTTACTGGAACAAATTTAGTAGTCTTTGTAGTTGGAGGTTTTGTTATGGCTATAATGGCTGCTTGGTTATTTAGTAGACCAAATGCTCACATGCCTTGGCAAAAATAAAATTAAGCTAAAGACTTTAAATTTTGTTATAAGTAATTAGCTATTAGTGAAGAAATCAGTAGCTTGTTGGTTTGCGGGGAAATACATCACCAAAGAGAACCTAGAATCATCAATAAATTGTGCTGTTGTGACATGTAAATCAATTGTCCATTCTTCTTTGTGCTCGTCTGTTAGAATTACTCTCTTGTACTCATAATCTAGCATTTTTTTATGGTAATTTTGTGGTACTACATTATTCCAAAGTTTCCGGAAAGCATCATTTTTTACTAAACTCGCTACTAAGTTTCTATACCATCTATCCGCTTCTCTTGAATGCTGTTCAATCTTAAATTGCAAAATTTGTGCCGCATCAAATGGATGTAAAGACTCGGGATCGTCCCCTTTCCAAATTTTTACTGTCATGTTTTTATCAGGCTCGACTGCAAACTGTAACAGACTTATTTTTAAGCTTGGAATGTCTTTCCTAAACTGATCTGGAAATTGATAAAGCTTAGAAGTATTTTTGTTGGCATATAAAAAACGCCAAGAAAAATCAATCAAATAACACGCACATGGCCAAGAATCTATACGATCTTTAACTTTAGAAATCACTCTCTTAATTTCTTCATCCGTGGGTAAATAGCCACCTTCCTCTAAGAACTCACCTGCTTCTTGGTTTGTTAGTTCTAGGGCCTTGATAATTTTGTCCACAGTGGGCCTGGTGGGTTTACCTACCCTACCCTGCTCAATTTTGGATAATCTAGAAGTGTCTTTCCAACCAATCCTTAAGGATACCTCCAGCTGAGAAAGCCTTTTTTTGATTCTATAATCTTTTATCAAACCACCAAGTGTTGCTGTGAGCATAAAAAACTAAAGAAACCCTTGCTTGCAGCAATGGGTTTCCAACAGAAGGTATTATAGTATTAATAACCAGTGTTAATCAAATCACTTTAAATCTACCTTTTAAGATTAAATTTGCTGATGGCCAGTTAATGAATATTGTCATTACTGACCCTAAATTAAAACTTACCCACCCAGATTTACCTACTAATCATAGTTGTTTTTATTGTTCTTTAGAGTCCCCTTTAGGTAAAACTTTACTTGGGCACCAAATTGGTGAAAAAGTAGACTACTTGGTAGGTAATA
>JAMCSY010000021.1 GCA_023379125.1 Patescibacteria group bacterium
CGTATAGATCATATACGGACTAATAATAACATTGATAATTTAACCTGGGTTTGTTTAAATTGTCATTATTTAATCCATCACGATAAAGAATTATATATAAGTAATAAAAATATTATTAAAATATGGTGGTGTGTGCCGAACGGTTAAGGCGCTGCCCTGTGGAGGCAGATTTAGCGGGTTCAACTCCCGTACACCACCCCATAAAACCTATAGTTAGTATATTTACTCCTAATATGCTAAAATTACCTTCATGTCTAGTGAAGTTCCACATTTTGTCTTTTATCATGGTGAACCCATTCTCCCTCCCTCAGTAAAAAGGGAGTCGATAACAATTGAAGAACTGCAAGAAAAATATCCTTTTAGATATAAATTGTACAGTCAAGGAGAGGATGGTAAAGAACCAATAAATGGTTTACAACCTGAGGTTATAATCAGACGTTTACAGATGCTTAATAACCTTGATCGGTACATTACTACTCAAGGCAGGCCTGGAAGAGGTCGTGTGCTTAGAGAAAAACAACTCGCAGTTTTCAGGGATACACGTGATTTTTTGGAAACTGGTGAAACTGAAGGGTATGTGGAAGCTCCAACTGGTTTTGGTAAAACAGTCCTATTCTCTGAGTTTATTAAAGCTACAGACCAAAGAACTCTTGTGGTAGTTCCCTCAAGAATACTTGTAGAACAAACTTACCAAAGACTTAGACAATTTAATCCTACTTTAGATATTGGACGATATTATAGCGATATAAAAGAAAGAGATAGACAAGTTATAGTGACAACATACCATTCCCTTGTAAAATCTTGTGGAGGAATAAGGCCTAAAGATATCGATTTACTAATTCTTGATGAAGTCCATCAATCCCTAACAGACGCTCGTATAGAAACAGTTGGGCGTTTTGTTCATCCTGTAAAGTTAGGTTTTACAGCAACTCCTGAATATTCGAAGGATAAGCGGGTAGAAAATCTTTTAAACAATCAGATTCACACAGTGTCTTTAAGAGAAGCTGTAGAGACTGGTTTATTATGTTCCTTTTCAGTCTTTCTGGCTGAAACTGATGTTGATCTTTCAAATGTAAGTGTTGACCAAGATGGAGATTATAATGATCGTGAGCTAGAGGAAGCTATAAATATCTACTCAAGAAACAAATCAGCAGTTGAGCTGTATCAACGGCTTAACAAAGAATACCAAGGTCTTAAAAAAGCAGTGACATACTGTGTATCAATCAGACATGCCCAAGAAGTTGCACGGTTATTTAATGAGGCAGGTATCCCATCAGCAGCTGTGTGGAGTGACCAAGATAGGGATGAGAGACACAGAGTACTGGAAGCCTATGCAAGAGGTGATATTAAAGTATTAACCAATGTTAATGTTTTAACCGAAGGTTTTGATGATCCCCAAGCAGCTCTTTGCCTAAATCTTAGACCGACTCTTTCTAATGTTGTAGCTAAACAACGAGGAGGAAGAGTACTGCGTCTTGATCATGATAATCCAAGAAAATATGCAATAATTGTGGATTATTTAGATAGGAATGAGAATAAAAGGACTACTCAGGTTACCTTTGCTCATGTTGCTGAAGGCGCACAAATAATTAATCCATTTACAATAGATGTCGAAGGAACAGATACTGATGGAAATGGGAATGGTAATGGAGATAAGGTGCTAATCGATAAAGAACCGATTGATTTAACAGGTATTCATATTATTACAAACTCCCAGGAAGTTCTAAGAATAGTTCGCGAGTCTTTGAAAGGAGAAAGCTTATCTCCGTTAAGCGAGGAGGATTTTGCAGTACATGCAAGAACCCTATTGGATCTTTTTTACGGCTCTCCAGCATCGTTGTTGCCTAAAAGCAAACAAATAATGGAAGAAAGTCCAAGTATGTGGATAAAAAAAACTTCTGGTTCGGCAGTAGTTGATGTGGTTATCGATAAAGAATGGTTCATTCAGGAAATGCAGCGTAAAGGAGCCATTTTAAGCTCTTCATTGAGAGATGAAATAACTGAGAGAGATTTTCCGATAACCCAAAAGAATCTGTCTATATTTTCTGGAAATCATGAAAAAATACGAAAATTTGCTGAGCAAGCTTTATTAATTCTATCGGCATCTAGACCAGAAAGTGTCTACAGAGCGCATGGCGGGACCGCCATTATCGATGTTGTAACTGATAAACAAGCGTTTATTGAAATTATGGTTAAGCTAGGGGCTACTCTCAAAGAAGATCTACCTGATCGAGTTGGACCTGGCGAGTTAGTAATTAGTCACCCCACCCTTTATGATCTGTTTAAAGGTTCTACTCCAAAATTAATGGCCATGGCCAAAGAAGTTGTTGAATCGATTAGACAGAAGAATCCAGATTTAATCTCAGAAAAAATGAGAATGGGACAAAAGGTAAACACAGTTCTTGACAGAAAAAGATTCATCGAAGAGATGTTGTCCAGAGGAGCAAAATTAAAGCCAAAACAGGCTGACTAGTCAGAAAAAATCCATTTTAGATTTATTCGGAACCCATTTAGACATTAAAATATCATCTAGCATCTTAAGGATTAATACAACAATAATCAGGAATTTCATAAATAGGTTTATACACCTTTAGTTGGGTACGAAGTAAGTCTGTCCACCCACCCTATATATATAGTTTAAATAATAAAACTTCTAGATGAAGTAAAGAGTAGACTTACAATTTTGAGTTCTCATATAATTGCACTACTTTTTACTCGCTAAAAAGTAGTGTTATACCCCTAAGTAATCCTAAGGATTTAATAAAGGTTTTTTTGATGACATTGAAGTGATAACTGAACCCATTAGGAAAGAAATTTTTCTGTCATATAAGATTACCACATCATATTCTTGTTTATCTTAAGAAACTTATATCCGTTTACTCTAAAAAGACCTATCATAGAGAATTACTTTAACTAATTTTATCTATAATTACTCAACCTCTTGGCCCAGGGAGATCTCCATAAATATATTTAACAGAACGAATTATTTTATTGAAAAGATTTATATTATTACTGTCCTGAGATCCCCCAGTATAATCGAAAAACAGATGTAATTCGGTTTTATCTGATCTAATGTCGTCTTTAGGGTCAAAACCTGCAAAGTCGTATTCTAAAAGGTCTTTCCCTCCAATAGAATTATTTGTCCCTGTATTTTTAAGAACTTCTGTGCCATTGATAAACTGCGACTGACCAACAGGACATCTATTGGTAGGGATGGCACACCCCCAATACCGATCATGTCCTTTCACAAGATAAACATGGAATAAATTACCAAACACAACATCATTGTTCTTCTCGCTAGGTGTAATATCTAATGGATACGAAAGCGAAAAACCCATTGATGAATTAACATAAAACTTACCAACTTCTAGGTTTTCTTGATTAGTACTAACTATAGGAGTTTCCGAAGGAGAAGTAAAAATAGATTGTTTTGGAGAAATTGAAGGTAATATATCAGAAGTAGTATCAGGTTTCTTAGATAAATATTGTTTGTTTTGGGAGACTCCTAAATAGTATCCACTTCCACCAATAATTACTAATAATAAAGTTAACAATATTAGTGTTCCTACATAACCTTTTTCTCTCATTTATATAATCATCTAATATTCTCAGAATTAATTCAACTATAGTCAGGAATTTCAAGTGGAGGTTTATACACCTTTAGTTGGGTACAGAGTACATCTGTCCAGTCACCCAGAATAATGCAGCTTTGAAATCAGCGTTTTACAAGCTTTTGAGCTTGGGTATCGTAGCATTCCGGAATCATACTTGTGGGAAAATTGGGATACAGATCAAAGGTTGAACATTCAATAATACCATTGCCATCCCAAACCAATTTCCAGACACCATCCTCAAATGCTGCAAACCATAAGCCCCCTCCACCGCTATCTGAAACCATACCTTTAGCATAATCACCCTCAATAGTAGAAACTGATACATCTAAAGAGCTTTCATCACTTTTGTGTTTCAAAGCAATTGATTTTTTCATCACTGACTCTAGAACGGTTTTCTGATCAGGAGTCGGTGTAGGCGTAATATTGGGATTAGCTTTAACCTTCACGGTTTTAAGCATCTGCTCGTATGTTGCTAAATCTTCTTTTTGATTTAAAACTACTCTCAGGACAAGATTTTTACTGTCTGGTAATTCAAAATAGGTGATCGGCAGAGACTCTGATTGACCTTCAGATGGAGGTTGTCCGTCAATGCTGAGTGGTTGGACCATCCAGGTAGTTTCGTAACCCTTTACCCCATCATTATTAATAATTTCTTTAATAGTAGCCAATTTCTCATAATTTTGGACTTCCTGACTGGCAGCCACCTGAACATAGTTAGTAAAGGAATCATTAATTAAATTCCCTGGTTTTTGGCTAGCGGTAATATTGATTGATTCCGTTTCATCGCTTAACCCAGATTTATCAGGAGGACTGAAGGTAGCGCCTTCTTGAGTATCAGGATATTCTCTAACCTTCCAATTACTAGGGTAATCAATGGAGTAATTATATTTGGTATTGGTGTATGTTTTCCAATCAGAAGCTTTTTCTGAGTGTGTATTTTGGGTAGTCGGTATGTTGCTTTCAGGTAAGTTTAAAAAAGGTTTAAATAATCCTAGATAATATCCTCCCAGAATAATTCCCGCTAGAATTAAGATTCCTATAATCAAAGAGAATAGAGCAAAACCCCTCTGGTACATTACATTAATGATCTGATATTTTAATAACAAAAACAACTACCAATCAGTCTACCCCAAATAATTTTAGATACATAATATCTATCAACCTTAATGGGGTTTAGAATAATCTTTTTTGACTAATTCTTGATATAACTCTGGCCTTCTTTGATCAAAAGTCCATGGTTTATATTTTGTATAATCTAGCTCTACAGGAATTAACTTATTGGCATCCTTTGTTTGTACCAAGCATTCACCTCCAGGAGCATAAGCAAATGCAATAGGAATGGCATCATTATAATGGCTGCAACCTACCACAAACACACCATTTTCTGCTGCTCTAGCCAAAGCCACGGCATTCCACTGATTATATTGTTGTTCATTCCACATACCAGTTCCAATAGGATTAAAGATTATTCTTGAGCCTTGTAAAGCATAAATTCTACTAATTTCAGGAAAATGAAGTTCAAAGCAAATAGATAAACCTATTTTCCCAATACCAGTATCCACTGAATCAATTGAATCTCCTGCAATAATACCGTAATCATTTTCATATTGCGTAATAGAAGTTTTTTTATGCTCACCAACCACTTGCCCACCAGGGCCGATTATGATACCTGTTTGAAATATTTTTCCAGCTTTTCTTTTATCCTTCATGCTAGTAATCAACCATTTGTTGTTTTTTCTAATAATAGAGCAAGCTTCCTCTAAATTATCTGAATGTAAGTATCCTTCGGGAAATAAAAAAACATCCGGCCATTCATCTGATATAAAATGTTTAAGTTCAGATAGATCTTTTTCCTCTTTAGCTATTACAAGTCCTAATTTTAACTTTTCCATATATGGAGTATATCAGAATTGAGGATATATTTAAGTTTGTTTATTAGCTTGATACTGATAGCTTCTAGATACGCATCTTCAAGAATCTAGAACAAAGACACGGTTGAATGATTAGTGTACAGTTGGACTAGCACAGCAGTTCAACGTTCAGACCTTAGTTCTTGGAGAATCTTATTGTGTACTCTCCAACCAATCACAGGTAGATTATCTAAACTAAACCAGCCAATAGCACTATTTTCTTCTTGGTCTGTAATTTTATTTTGAGATCCTACGATAGCTACTCGATAGATAAAGAGAAAATGTCCCCTAGCCCGTGGATCATCCTCAATTTGATAGACCCCAAAAAATCTAGGATTGTATACTTGATAGCCTGTTTCTTCAGGCACTTCTCTTAAAACAGTCTCTTCAGGATGCTCACCAAATTCAATAAACCCAGCTGGAAACATCCAAGTATCTTTATAAGGCTGCCTGTTTCTTCTAACAAGTAATACTTTCCTGTCTTTTTCTATAATCGCTCCTGCTGAACCAAAAACATGTGGGTAATAGGTCCAGTTATCTTGAACACAATATTTTCTATCCTGACCTTCCTCTTGTCTAATAGTCAGCTCGCTACCGCAAAAAGGACAATAATGATAATCTGGAGGCTGAATTTCTAGAGGCATGCAAAGATTATACCATAACTTATTTTGAAAGCTTATAAGCTTATACAGGCTGAAATCCTGGTTTTTAAGAAAGAAGTTACAACTGACAGCGCTACAATGATAAATAAAGGTTTTGAAGTAATTGAAGCAATGTGGCTATTTGGATTACCCCTGTATAAAATCCGAGTAATTATCCATCCACAAAGTGCAATCCATTCCGCAGTAGAATTTATTGATGGGACAATTATTGCTCAGCTAGGTCCTGCGGACATGAGATTACCAATCCAATATGCTCTACTCTACCCAGGCAAAAGACAGCATAATATCTTTCGGCGATTTAATTTTCATGACTTCTCCAATTTGACTTTTGCTCAACCTAATACTACAACTTTCCCTTGTTTAAGACTCGCGTTACAAGCTGCACAATCTGGGCAAAGCGCTACTGCGGTTTTAACAGCTACCAACGACATTGCAGTAAACGCCTTTTTAGCAGAGCAAATTTCCTTCCTTCAAATTCCAGAAATTATAGAAAAAACTTTAGCAGCCCACAAAATACAAAGGATTAAAAGTCTTGATCAAGTATGGGAAATTGATGACTGGGCGAGAAATTATACTCGTTCTTTGGTGAAATAATTAAATTTTCGGTATACTATAATCAGCTAAAGTTGAAAGGTGGTGAGAACATGACAGAAGAGATCGATCGTCATACATTTGCTTATGATGCGGGGACTTATAGGTTAAGTATTGAAGAGATTCGTAGATGTGCTCTTGAATTAAAATCTCCTAGATTATTTATAAGTGGAAAGGACAGACAAACGGCTATTGATATGATAGCTAATCACATTCAAACTCTACTCGAGTTGAATTCTGGTTTATATGCTAGTCTAAGGAGTTTAGAAATAGGTGACACACAAACACTTCATGATTTACTAGCTATATCTCATCGTGTATCAATCAGTAGTCTCGGAGCTCATAATAGTGTATGCAACCCCCCAGTCACTCTCAAGGATTTATCGGCAGCTAGGCGATGTGGTCCAGAGGGTGATTTGGAAACTGACCGAGACCATCTAGAGAAATTGGCTGAAGATTTTCGCACACGGGCAACTGAAGCATAGTAAAGTGTAGGCTCAATCTAGGTATTACTCCACCTGGCAAAAATCCCTGTCGAAAGTAGTCTGCCCCTACCCTCTTCTGGCAAAGCTAGCTCTCCTGCCTCAATAGTTCCACCTAAGCTTAAATCCTCAAGTAAATTTTGCAGCATTAAAGCTGAGGCAGAAATTGCATAAGCATTAATAATTAAAAATAGGGGTGTTGCAGATAAAATCTGCTGACAGTTTTTGAGTAGTTGAGGAAAATGCTCATTAAAATCCCACTTTTCACCTTCGGGTCCATGTCCATAAACTGGGGGGTCCATAATAATCCCATCATATTTCACTCCCCTTCTAATTTCTCTACCAGTAAACTTTAAAGCATCATCTAAAATCCACCTAATTGATCTATTATCCAAACCTGAGGCTTGCTGATTTTCCCTTGCCCAACCAATAGTTGGTCTGGAAGCATCAAGATGAGTAACTTTGGCTCCAGCCTCTGCTGCTGCCAAACTGGAGATCCCAGTATAACCAAACAGATTTAAGATATTAACACCTCTACCAGATCCTTTAATTTTCTGATTAATAAAATCCCAGTGGACTGCTTGTTCAGGGAAAACCCCAGTATGTTTAAAAGGAGAAAGTTTGACATAAAAGGCTAAGTTTTTATATTTTAACAACCACTTCTCAGGAATTGGTTTTTTACTCAGCCACTTTTCTTTACCATCCCTATCCTTACCAAACACAGCATCAGCTTGCTCCCAGTTATGTTTGTTAAGATGAGGCTGCCAGAGAATCTGAGGATCAGGCCTTACTAAAACAAATTTACCAAATCTTTCTAATCTCTTTCCATTTCCTGTATCCAACAGCTGATAATCTGGAAAGTTAGTAGTTACCAGCACTTTCATATCAATAAGTATAGCAAATCAGAAAGTGCTAGAATGCTTTAGATTATGGAGTCTTTTTCTTTAGTCATTTTTGGGATCACCAGTAATTTAGCCCAAATTAAATTAATTCCTGCTCTCTATCTGATGGCCGAGAAGAACCTATTGCCTGCCAAAATGAAGATTATAGGTGTTGCCCGCAAAGAGCAATCAAATGACCAGTTTAGAGAATATTTCTACCAAGCCTTACTTAATTTACCAAATCAAAATTTCAAACCCAAAAAGAGTGTTTGTAAAAAACTTTGTCAGAAGTTATTTTATGTATCTGGTGAGGCCCAAAACAAACAGCTTTACCAAAAACTACATCAGCAACTTCATCAATTTTATAAATCTGACAAACATAATCTAATTTTCTATCTCGCGACTTACCCAGAGCTTTATCAGAGCATTTTTCAACATTTAAGACTAGAAGGACTAAACGAGCAAAGCAGCGGTTGGGTCAGAATCATGATTGAAAAACCAATGGGAACTGATCTTAAAACTGCTAAACACTTAAACAGACTATTAAGCAAATATTTTGCTGAGGATCAAATTTATCGCTTAGATCATTATTTAGGTAAAGAAACAGTCCAAAACATTCTTACCTTTAGATTTGGTAACGGGTTATTTGAGCCATTACTGAACAAAAAATACGTTGATCATATTCAAATAATTTCTGCAGAAAGTTTTGGAATTGGCCTTAGGGGTGGTTACTATGATAATACTGGATCTTTAAAAGATGTGGGCCAGAATCATTTATTAGAACTTCTCACTTTTGCTGTCATGGATGCTCCTGCTCAATTTAACAATCAAGAAGTCACTAAACAAAGAATTAAAGTGCTTCAAAAACTGGAAGCCTTACCAGCCAAAGTTGTCTTTGGTCAGTATCAAGGTTACCAAAATGAGGAAAGAGTAAACAAAAACTCTCAGACAGAAACATTTTTTGCTCTAAAAACATATCTACGTAATAATCGTTTCCGTGGTGTGCCGATTTATATTAGAGCTGGTAAAAAACTAGCTCAATCCGTTACGGAAATTTCAATAATTTTCAAAACCCCCAGCAATCGATTATTTAAACATTTAGATTCTGGCATGGAACCAAATGTATTAACTTACCGGATTCAACCCAACGAGGGAATTGTTTTAAGTATTTTAACTAAAACACCATCCCACCAGCTAAAACTTGATCAAACCTATATGCAATTTTGCTATCGTCTATATGGTAGGGAGAAACAACTGCCAGATCCTTATGTGAGATTAATTTTAGATGTTCTCCGCGGTGATCAGACTTTCTTTGCTGATGCTAAAGAAGTTGAGCTCGAATGGGCTTTCATTGATAAGTTACTCAAGGTAAAAAGGCAAACTTATCCTTATCAGCCACAGAGCTGGGGACCAAAAGAAGCTAATCAAATTATTGAGCAAGATCAAAAAACTTGGTTAACTCCTTCTCCTCTTGTTTGCCCGCTCTAAACTACAATGGCTTAACCATGCAACTGTTAAACGTCCTTTGGTCTTATTATCTTCAGGATTAGAAAAGAGTTTTCTTGTCTAACAGTTATACTTAATCCACGAAGCAGCCTTTTGACCTCAGCTGCATTTGGTATTTCTTTTGGTAGGTCTAAATTACTCTTGGATGCTTGATCTTTTCTCAACTCAGTCATATGTGGCCAAGTATAACAAAAGTTAGTACTTGACAAAACTATATAAAAGTGTATAATACTAATACTTATAGATCGAAAGGTCTCTAAGTCTTCTTACTTATCGCAAGACTAGTAAGTTGGAAGAAGGCCCCGCAAGGGGCTTTTTTCATGAACTTTTTTAACTTTTTAGAGTGTGCCTCCTTTTAATCTTCGTTACACAAATGGTAGTAAGTTGAAACTTGGCTTTGCTTACATCTACCCCAAAAAACTGGAGTGTTTGACAAACCAGTTATAATATTTTTGCTATGAAAAGCCCAGAACTTTTAATAAACTCTGCGTCACATTACGATGCCATTTTAGTCCATGGTTACTGGATATCAAGAAAAGGCACTAATTTACCTAAAAATGGCTTACGCGATTTTTTTGATCATTTCAATCATGACCTTACAAGGCAAAACCCTCAGGCTCCTCACTTAAGCAGTGATCAAATATATTGGTTTACAGGCAGTCTACGCACCAGATTAGCCACACGAGCAGCTGCTTTGTTTGCCAAGAACCAAGTTGGCATATCGCCAATTGTTACCACAGCTGGTTTCTTGCGTGGGCCAGATTATCCATCTGTAGCTGAACTGATATCACTAGAATTAGCTAATAAATTTCATATTCCAGAAGTAGTTACAGAAAGTGGCGGATATGGTACAGCTGAAGAAACTGAGATTTTTTTACGTCTTGCCCAAATACACGGATGGCGTTATCTAGCTGATGTTGCCTTTGCTAAACACTATCGTTCAATTCAGCGTTTCTTACCTGAGGGGACCCATCATCAGGGCCCACTTGCCGGACTAACTATTAGTTACTATCCGGTTGAAACGATCTTGCGAAGTTATGATAGCCATCATATAGTGCGATTGATTGATCAATTAGGTAGATCACCTCATGAGTTGATGTTTGGATTAACTGAAGCAGCTAAAGATTTCGTTATCACTCATGGCGGGACAGAAAAATTGTATGCCACTAACAAAAAGGCCAGGACTAGTGGTAATGACAGTCTCTTCAATCGTTTTTATGCCAGCCTCATTGACAATTTCCACAGCTAGTTTATCTTAGTAATTGGCGACTGACTGGTAAATTTTTGCTGCTGCCACCGGTTCAAAACCGTTACCCTGAATTTCAGCATCAGGAATACTTTGTAAATCATAGATATAAAAGTTGATAAACTTCTCGACTGGAACTGGGTTTTGTGGACAGGGTTTTTGTGGATCTTTACCATCACATAAGCCAAATTTATGACCACTATCTGCAATCCGATGCTCATTCATATATAGGTAATAGAAAGGCAAAGAGATCATCTCTGAGTTAGCAGTTTGATAAATACTAACCTGTTGCGGTTGATAACGTTTCTGCACGCTAGCTTTAATTTGATAAATTAAGGGTTTTTGTGTATTACCTTTAATAATAGTGAGATTATAAAAACTCATGCCTAGCAAAAAAATCGCAAATATACCAAGCCCGAGATGACTATTTTTATTCCACACAGTCCAAACAGCCCAACCGGTAAAAAAAGTAATTAGGGGGTGTAAGAATAGCAGATATACAGGACTTTTAGCACCCTGGTAAAAATAAAGTAAGATTGCCTGACTAACCAACAAGCAAAACAGAACCCACCAACTTTGCTGAAGTGGATATTTTTTGATCCAGCCAAAAATGATAGCAAGACCTACAAAGACTAATATTAAATAACCGCTCCAAGGCTGAAAAGTGATCACCTCACCCCATAATTTTGGCCAAAAAGAAAGGACTTCTTTAAAAGGATTATTTAATAATTTAATTGATGTTCCTGGGGTTAAAAAATAGCCAATCAGGTGTATTGTGGTATTTTTACCCAACAAAAAAATTGGTAGCAAGAAGATCAAAGCTGCAGTATAACTTAGCATCACACTTAAAATTCTTTTTCTCCAACTAAATTGTTTTACCAGAGTAAAGAAAATTGGAGTGATTAACAAACCAATTGCTTCAAAGTGAAAATTAATCGCCAAGCTTAAACTGGCTCCAGTTAAAATTGCCCACCAGATTGACTGACTTTTTTCCATTAAAACGATACTAAGTATTAACAAACAGACCAAAAAAGGTATTGGCATCGGATTTAGCATATCCACACTGTGAAAAACTGCGGCTGAAGCAAACGAAGCAAGCAATCCCAAAATCAAAGCAAATTTTAAACCCTGGTAAAAATACCCAATCAAAAAGTAAACCAGTACAGTAAGTACAGAAATAAATGCAAAACCAATCCAGGGAAAATTAACAGCTGGAGATATTCTCTCCAATCCCATTATCAACCAATAATATACTGGTCCAAAAGAAAACGGTCCGGCAGAAGATGGTGGACCTACCAAGGGAAATACATTGTTTTCTATGCTGTACTGGGCAATAATTGCATCTCTGGCTTGGTCTTGACTTAATGTCAAACGATTATCAAAATTAATAAAGCGCCAAAAAGCAGCTGTTAGCAGAACTACTAGTAGGCTAATTACCAGTAGGTACTTTCTGACCCCTAATTTTTGCAGCATCTTAAAAAGTATAACAGAAGTATTACTGAGTCAGGCTGATAATTAGCTGTTCAATTTCTTTAGCTAGCTCATTTAGCTGCCCTGTGGAATTTACTGCTACATAATCTGCTTGGGGTAAAAAAGACAAATCACGATCAACCAACTGCAATCTTTTAGCTACCACTTGCAAAACCTCTTGCTGGCTGAGGTCTTTTTCTTGTAAAGTGCGGTGATGAAGTCTTTCTTTCAACTCCTCTAGAGTCGGTGGCAGAAGATAAATATAGACAAAGCCATAGTTTTTAAATAACTCATCTCCCTCTGCTTGAGCTGAAGATAAATTTTGTACACCTTGTGGATCAACTCGGAAGACAGGCACCTTATGCCTTTCTAAAATCGCCTCAATTGCCGGACGCCATGTACCATACCTATTATCATCATAAGAATTAGTCTCTACAAACTCACCAGCTTGCTCACGCTGGGCAAACTCTGCTTTGCTTAACCAATAATAAGCTTCAGTAGATTCATGAACTCTTCTGGTCCTAGTGGTTACATTTTTGGTTGGTTCGAAAAGTTGAGGATCCAGCTTACTCACAACACTATCTTTACCCACCCCAGAGGGACCACTAATAGCCAACATTAAACCTGCTTTATGTTTAGAATATGCCTGTTTATAGGTATTCTTAAAAATGTGTGGGGAGAGGGGTTTAAGACTTGCTGCTGGCAAATGAGCTTTATCTAAGATCACTTGGTCAATTAATATTTCCATTATTGTACTTTAACTAAGTTAAGTTTTTAAAACAAGAGTTATATTTTTGTGGATTTTAAAAAAATAAATACACTTCCATCAAGAAGATGTTTGTTAAGATGTTATTAAATAAAGAACGAAATCTTTAGTTTAGTTTCGCTCCCGGTCTGCTCAAACCCCGTTTGATAAGCTTTCCCAGGCTGAAAGTCCATGGGTTTTTCTCTGACTAGCTTTCAAGCGCTTCGCTACCCGTTTGCCGGTAAAGCTTGAAACCTACATCATCTTCATCCACGAGTTGAGAGCTCATTGTTTTGACAAAGCGGTTATAAACTACCTCAGGTCACTGCTAAATCAGTAAGCTTCAGCCCGAATAATTACAGTTACTGCACTTTCCCAAGTAGCCGGATTATCTAAACTAACGGGAATGCTTCTGCCAGCGAAGACCGGATCTTATAGGCATTTCACCTGTCCTGCCAGACTCATCACCCCCAGTCTGGGGAGAGATAATATACTAATTATTTAAAATTCTTGTCAATTAATTGATAACGAAAGTTTAGGATTGAGTATCTGAGAGAAAAATGGTATAAATGATCGATTCTAAGTGATGAGTGATGTATGATCTGATAAATTTTACGACAGTAGCTAGTCAGTCTTTTCATCAATCTCTCTTGGT
>JAMCSY010000022.1 GCA_023379125.1 Patescibacteria group bacterium
AATTCTACTTCTTGATAAAACATCCACAAACTTTTCAAATGTAGAGTTAGTGCCAAGAACTCATCGTCTGGACACCGATGAGCAAGTATTACTAACTCCCGAAAGCTACCATCAACGAATAGTAGAGAGTTTTAGTTTAGTATTTAAGCCTATTGAGCAAGCGAGAAATCGGGCTCTTGTAGGGGTAACAGAGTACCAATCTGTTAAAGATATGGCTAACTATGTACTAAGAACAATAGAAGGGAGTGGGAGCCTATTTAATGGTTTTGGTAACTTTTCGTTATTGCATGGAGATGTTCATGCAGAGAATATTATAAAAATACCGGAAGGCATGAGACTAATTGATTTTGAAAATATGCATTATGGTGATCGAGCAACAGAAATAGCTTATTTCCTGGAGCACTGTTCTCAAGCTGGTTTTATAAGACAAGCAAATGTTAGTACTCTGGTAGACCATTATCTAAAATTATTAACAGAAAATTGTCACGATGTGGTTGACAGAAATTTTAAAGATCGGCTTAAGGTCCTGAGAGCCTACTTAACAGTTAAACTTTTGGGTATGTTAAGTAACGGCTATACTGCAAGCAATCAAGGCGGTATTAATAGGACTTTGTTTGAGGATGTTTTATCAAGAAGTAGAATTGTTCTAGCTAGCCTATGAAGAAATATAAGAATTTACTACAAGATCATGCTATAATTCCCACCATGGAACGAAGCAAAGAGATTGTTATGGATCGATTGGATAAGCTAGGGGTTCATCCAAATGAAAACATTGGGCAACATTTTTTAATTGATGATCAGGTTATTGATTTTCTGGCTGGTTACGCTGAAACTCAAGATACTGTTCTTGAGATAGGTGCTGGTGTAGGCCAACTTACAGAGCGTTTAGCTGATAGAGCACACAAAGTAATTGGTATAGAAATTGATAGACGTTTTGAACCAGTTTTGGAAGATGTAATCCACGACCATCCTAATGTAGAAATTGTTTTTGGTGATGCATTAAGCTACAACCTAGATACATTAGCCAGTAAACAAGGAAAACAGCCCTACCGGGTAATTTCAAATCTGCCCTACCATATTACAGAACCATTTATACATAAATTAGCTTCGTCCTCAGTTGAGGATTCTGTCTTAGTAGTAGGAAGAAAATTTGCGTTATCAGTACAGGCTACAACTGAAGAAAGTCCGGATTTTGGAGCATTAACCCTGCTTGCTAATGTATTCTTCGATGTTAGTCTTGAAATGTTGGTTGAAAAAGAGAGTATTTACCCAGCTCCCAGGGCTGAATCAGCAATCATCCGGCTAACACCTCACCGAGGGAGAGAGCACTTTGTAGATAAACGCCTATTTCTATTAAGAAGATTATTTTTAACTGCAAAGAGGAACCCCCAAGTCAAAAATGCTCTTAAGGAAGGACTAATTGATTATTATGCCGATGCCATTGACAACGGAACATTATCTAAATGCGAAACTAGTAGAAGGTCTCGTAGGAGTACAAGAGCTGAACTTAGAGGACTTGCTGAGGAACATAATAACGGGGGCTTTTCCTCAGGAGAAGAAAGTCGTAGAAACGCCTCAAAAACACGATTCTTAACGCAAAACAGTGCTCGTGAAATGATAGATGCAATGAAATTACCACCAAATGTTCTCAACAGATCATTTAGTCAGTTGAATAATTCTGAGTTAAGGATATTGTCTAAAGGTTTAAAAGGCGTTGTTTAACAAACAATGGTCAAAAGAGTAGTTATGGTTAAGGTAAATAGAAACTTTGGAGTGTTTTTCTAGTTGGTTAAACAAGGTAACTAACAAACTCATTTACACAATTCATGACTATTGTGGTCTTTTCGAGGGGAGCTTAAGAGTAAATGTTGAACCTTTGCCTAAACCCTCACTTTCGATAATGAGTTGGCCTTGGTGATGTTCTATAATGCCTTTATAGGTATATAACCCTAGCCCTGATCCACCGGGACGAGGTAACTTACTCCCATTTGTATGAGGGTCTAGCCTGGAAAACTTCTTTCCTAATTTTTCCATATCATTTTGATCTATACCCATACCTTGATCGTGTACCGAAATACTGACAGTTCCATTATCTGTTGCTACAGTAACGTTAACGTCAAGTGTGTGGGTTGTTGGATTCCTGCCATATTTTTCTGCATTGGTCAAAAGCCCATCAACACACTGTTTGATTCTAGTTTGATCTGCTTCTACCTCTAAGTTTTTCAATTCAGTTTGTAAGGTAACCTTCCCTTCTTGCTTATTTGTTTCCAATCTCTCTTCAGAGTCTTTTATTGCCATTTGCACGAGCTCTATAAGGTCAAATGTAGAGTAATTTAGTTCAAACCTAAGTTTATCAAGCCTTGCTGCTTCCACCATGTTAGTTACAATAGATTCTTCTTGTGTTTCGGCTGCACGCATCTTTATTAAGCCCTCCACAACTCTTTTTGCGTCTTCCAGCTGGATATTTCCTTTGAGCCATTCTTTTCTTTTTTCCTCAGTTAGAATCATGTCTAGCAGTAAATTTAGCTGCTGGCTGATGGCAGTAAGTGGTGTTTTTACTTCATGACCCATAATATCTACTTGATCTTTCTGTTGTTCTGTAAGATCCTTTAACTGTTTAGTTTCCTTTTCTACTTCCTGCTTTAAGGTGACATTAAACCTTCTGATTTCTTCATAAGCTTTAGCATTTTGAACAGCTACAGAGATCTCTGGACCAAAAATCCCTAATACTTCAAAATCCTGAGTCGAATAAATATCTCCGGACTTCTTCTCGCCTAAGACCAATAAGCCATGCAGTTTATCTCCTACATACAAAGGCAAGGATAAAGAGAAGTCAAATTGCCTCATCAGATCCTTAATTGATTCATCATTCTCTTCTTCAAAAACAACAATTCTTTTTAAGTCTGAAAGCCTTTTTATAGTCTCAATATCATAATGAGGCTGGCTGCTGAATCCCTCATAAACTGGAGGGTAAATATTCCCGTTGTCAAAAATAAGAAAAGTCCCATGAGCAATATGCATGGTATTTAAAAGATCGTGCAAAGTTTGTTTTGTTAAATCCTCAAGGTTCAATGTAGAAGCCATAACCTTAGTTAACCTAGACAAAAGTTCGTTGGAGTTATAGCCAGTTTTAAAGAAGATTTTTTCTGTAACTTTCTCCAAGAAATTCTTTAAAGGCTGGAAGGTAAAGGCAATAAAGAGCGCTAGAAAGGCAGAAATCAGGGCTTGGTTACTACTGACGCTTTCTGCTAGGAAAGATCTACTGATCCAAAAGATTGAAACAGTGTAAAAAGCAGCAAAAATAGTTATCAATAATGTATAAGCTACAGTACGAGCTACAACTAGACGGATGTCTAGGAAACGATGCTTGGTGATTGTATAAAAAATGGAGCCTTCCAAAAGAATGAAGGAAGCTACTCCCAAGGGGACAAAGTTAGTATTTTTATAAACAGCAACTAAAAAAACATCAAAGAAACCAACTGGTATTAACATGGCGATAAAGCCAAGCATTAGATATCTAAACTGTTCCCTTTCTCTTCCCTCGGTATGAAGAATCTTTTTAATAAGCCAGAAAATGATTATCCCCAAATGAACAATAAAAATACCGCCAAAAAGTGGCATTACCGGACCAGGTTCTACAGTTACAGCCCCTTGAACATAGTGAGCTCCTTTAAACAAAAGATTAAAAATTGCGCTGAAAAATAAAAAGAGGGCAAGGGCAAGATCTCCTCCTAATAAATATCTGTTTATTTTTAACTTTTCTTCAGGAAAATTAAGTATAAAAAGGAGAATTAGTGGACTAGCAAAAGAAGCAGCCATCATAGTAAACTTTACCCAAAAGAAAACAGTCTCAGAATCAGCCACTAGTTTTGAAGCAAATACCCCTACCGCAGATAAGGAGGAAGCAAGCGCCATTAAAAAGAACAAGCGGTTAGTAGCTGACTTGGGATTATTCAAATATACCAACAAACCAAGAACAAATAATGAAGTGGGGACAGTTAAGAGTAGTATTAAATAGGTAGTAAGCAACTTAATATTATTGTAACCATAAAAGAAAATATTTTACAGCGGGAAACCTAGTTAATAGAGGGCTCAGATACTATGACTTAATTGTAGAGGCCTTACCTGCTGCAGAAACAAAGTTATCCCCTCCATGCCGTATTAATTCCACACGAGGACGTGCTTTTGGACCTGTGGTTTTAATAACGTTAGCATACTCAGCATTAACCTTAAGTAAATGTTGTACTACTTGCTCCCGGATTCTCTCCTCTAACTCAGATGAAGGCTCAAAACCATTTCTAAGCTCAAATCTAATACTTAAAAAAGTATCAGAATCGGGTGTTTCAGCTTTCTCAGCAATGAATTTACCTGTTAGATACTCTTCTACTCCATCTGATTCTGTTGCATGAACAATCTGGTCAGGGTAAATATTGGCTCCAAAAAGGATAATAGTTTTGTCAGCACGACCATCAATAGTTAGAATAGGTAATTTACAAAATCCTGAAAGTCCCTCCATTTCTTCAAAATGGTCTTTGAAAGAAGGCGGAAGTTGAGTCAATACATCTTGCGGATTTAAAATTTGTCCATAGTCTTTAGTATCATACCTTATAAGAGGGACACTGCCCATGCTAGAAATAACGATATCACCATTGACAATCTCTATATGTCTTGCCATAGGAATATATTGAGTAATTGTTGGCAAGTCTCCCTCCCCTAAAATGCTATGTGCATACTCCTCATTTTCATTAAGATAAGTTCTGAGATAATCAGCAAAAGGCGTGGACATGCTTGCCATTCCCACTTCAGACATCCCTAACACAGCAGCAATAGACCGATGAGGTTTCGAAAAACCCAAATGTCTGGTCATATACCTTCGCCAGTTTTCAGAATGGCCCTCGCCTCCCACTAACAAATTAATTTTGTGTTGTTTAAAATCTACCCCTCGATCCTCACCTTCTTGAACAATATCCCTCAGAAATGACGGATAACCGCCAATAATTACCTGTTCAAATTCTCCTGCCAAGGTTGTAAATGCATCAAAGAAAACCTTAGAATTGGTCCCTGGAGAAATAATAGTTATAGGAAGCCCTTTTTGAGCCATCATCTTTGTAGAAGTGTGCACCATTTCTCCTGCTGGCCAAGATCCCATAGCATAGCAATTAATGTACAGTGTATTAATCCGATCAATGTCAAAATAATTAACTAATTGCAACTCACATCCCCGATAGGTAGCAACGTCCTGGGTAATTGTCTTAGGCCAGAAGAAAGGTCTTCCTGTAGATCCGGAACTAGAGTGAATAACCGTAGCTTTTCTAAAATCACCACCCATCATTAAATCCTTAAGAGGATAGGCTCCAAAATAGTTCTGTTTCGTAGTAAGAGGAAGATTCGCGAAACCTTCTATTGAAGTAATTCTTTCTGGTTTTATGCCATTTTGTGCCAAAAAATCCCTATAAGCAGGAACTGCTCTTACCACTAGGGCAAAATTTTCTAATACTTTCTGCTCACCTATCTGCCTCCAGGCTTCAGTAGGTACTGTTGCAAACTTTTGGAGATCCTCCCGCGGTTCATATGACAAATATTCGATAAATGGATGTTCTGGCATTGTTTACACAACCCTCCTTAGGTATCGATGCTCGTCTCGAGTTCTTCTGGTAACCTGGTTATCTAAATCTATTCTTATTGAACAAGAGTCAGGACCCTCCCCACAAGCTATTCTCCTTAATACATAGGAAGCTATCGCTCCACCCATAAACGCAGTTCCTCCCAGCTGAGGCGCACCTGATAGACTTACCCCCATTAAAGAGGCTGTTCTCTGAAGCCTTCTTGATCTTTGATCCTTACCATTCCCATCGTTAAGCTTTAAAAAAAGTGGAACCATCTCTCGAGGAGAATAAGCAGGTGACATAATCATTTTTATGTCTTCTTTGTCTAGTTTTCCATTAAACAATGGTTGATCGGGGTGCAGGTCATATCTCTCTACATCTAGCTGTACACCGTCAAAGATATCAGCTGCCCTGACTACCGGGATTCTTCTGAATCTGGCTTCTTCCAGTAACCTGACCTTCGTGGGGAAATCATCCACCTCATCAGCTAAGGCATTAATTCCTTCAAAAAATTGACCGATATTAACCTCTGTTACTCCATCAGCAAAGACAGTTAGTTGAGCATATGGATTCAGCTCGTAAACCAGTCTCGATAAATAAACAGCTTTATTTAAACCCAGTGAATCAAAACCGGCTCTAATTCTATTAGTGTTCGTTCCGGAAATAGTATCTCGATCTGCAAGATTCATCTTATTACTACCCCCACCTATGGAAACTGTATAGGCTACAGCCTGGCCAATACTAAGACCTGCTACACCTACATTAAATTTTCTAAATTTATCTTGCTCAGCAGGTAAGACGGCATCATTATTCCGGGAGGTTCTTAATTCATAGTGTAGATCCTCGGGCAAAAAATGGACTAATTTTCCATTCCATGGATAAAAAACCCAAGCTCCTGTTTCCCAAAGGGGTTTATCTCCCAAAAGGTCACTTACAAAACTCTTATAAGAAGGGATCTCTTCAGTAGTTTTGTATCTATACTTATCTGTAGCATGTCTTGAAAAGTAGACCTCTTCTAACATACTAGGGTATTCATCTACTACCTCTCGAATTTCCAGCCTACCAATAGCTCTTTGTAAATCTTCGCACGATTCTTCACCATCCATCCTAAAAACCTCTACTGGAGATAATTGATTATGAATATCTTTAGATTGAGCAGCTTTGATTGCTAATTGTTGCCCGAGTTCAAACTCAGCCATATTAAAGTAATTTTAACATATTACGCACTATAGGTCAATAGACGTACATAGACCCTTACAATAACGCGGATTTAATCTTTGCAGTACAAAATAGATAGGATAATAAATTTCTACTTGATATTTTATTTTGTTAAAGCGTTATTAACAGTTTCTATTAGTGTCTGTGGCTTCAAACTTAGTTTAGGCAGAAATGCTTTTAAATTATATGCCTCAACCTCTTTTTTAACATCATCTGATGTCACATTGGTTAAGGCAATAGTAGGGATTTTGTGATATTCTTCCGGCTTCTCTTTAATCGTCTGAAGGACCGCCAGTCCATCTACCTCCGGCATAACTAAGTCAAGGAGCATTAGATCATAACTTTTTGCTTTAAGCATCTCCAACGCCTGAGCTCCGCCTAAGGCTATATCTACATCGAACCCTCCAAGAGTAAGTTGATCCTTAAACACATCAGCTATAGATACTTCGTCCTCTACTAATAAAATTTTTTTATTCATAGATATATACTAACACGCTTAATTGCTTACATCTGCATTCTGCTTATCAAATAAATTAGCAAGTGTGGGATTATTGGAGAAAAACCCAAGATCGTTAATATCAGCTCGTATTGTTCTCAATTTATCTTGAACTTCTATTAACGCCTCAAGCAGAACTGTTCCCTCTTCGGATATTTGTTCGCTTAAGTTTTCCATTTTTGTTATATCCATTATAAGCCGGTTTATTCTGAACTGTAAATTACCTAACGCATCAGCAAGTTTCTTTATGTCCTCAAATTGGTTTTGCTCTTCAGTATTGAGTTCCTTATCTCCTCTAGCTTGAATCAAGGCGACAGATAAATCAGCTGTAAGTTTAGACATAAATTTAAGTTGCTTAACAGCATCTTCTTTATATTTTGTAATAAATTGGGTTGCCTGAGCTGCAACGTCAGTAATGCCTTCACCGAGGCTGTTATGAAGCTCTTCTAGTTTCTCCCGGAGAGTTTTATCATATGCTATTGTGTTGATATTTTTTAAATTCGGTGAATCTGAATTCATGTAATTTTAGTATTTTACAAAAACTTTATCCTACGATTAGTAGTATAACAATCTCAAAAGGCCTTATGCAAGAGGGCGAGAAGTTTCTTTAGCTGCTTAAAATCAAACTGTAGAAGGATATATTCTATCAACCTCTACCTTTAAAGCAAAAGCAATCCTATACAGGCTGTATGAAGAAGGCGTTCTCTTAGCTGTCTCTACCAAATTAATGTAAGTTCTGTAAAAACCGCACTTGGCTGCCAGTTCATCTTGAGTAACTCCTTTTTCCTGCCTTATTTTCCTCAGGTTATTCCCAATGATCTCTGTGAACTTCTGTTTACTCAGCATAATTTATCATTACCTCCATTCTCACATTCGTGCTACGCACTATTAGTAGATATACATCTTGATTTAATTGTTATGTAGCTTTAATATGCTAGATAAGCTATATCTGGAAGGAGGTGACACAGATGAAAAAAATTTTAAAAATTGTAGGTATTATTTTTGTGGTTATTATCGTGCTTGGAGTAATTAGCAGTTTAGGTAAATCCGGTAATAATTCCTCCAACAATACTAATAATGCTGCCACTACTGCCAATACCAATAATCAGCCTAAGGCTATTGCTAAAATTGGTGAACCTGTACAGGATGGAGATTTAATGTTTACAGCAACAGAAGTTAATACAACCTCCACCTTAGGTAATCAGTTTTCTAGGAAAGATGCCCAAGGCATATTTTATATTGTGACCTTAAAAATAGAAAATAAGGGTAAGGAGACCAAAACCATTGATAGCTCAATGATTAATCTCACTGATAGCCAAGGAAGGAAGTTTGACCGCTCAATTGACGGCCAAACTGCCAAAGGTCTATCTCAAGGTCAAGTTGATCTATTCTTACAACAGGTACAGCCAGGCTTGGGGGTAACCGGAGATATTGTCTTTGATATTCCCAAGGATGCCACTGGTTTGAAGCTATTAGTTAAGGGTAGTTTATTTGGCAGTGGCCAACAGATTGACTTAGGGAAATAATTCAAAACACACAGGAAAATGATAAGCTCCTCTTACATGTCCTGTGTGTTTTTGGGTAGATTGTATAAAGATTGACTTACCTTCCAGTATAATATAGGTAGAGGTTAAAATAACTTCTGATTGATGATTTAGGAGACAGATAGATCATGCCAGCACTTACAAACCCCAAAACTAAATTAACTTACGGAGAGCATCGCCGGATGCTTTTGGATAAACTTGAGAAGAACCCTGATGATCCAGATCCAAAGGTCCAAGAACTTAAAAAAGAGTTGGAAGAATTTAAAGAGGCCTTTGTTCCCAGACAAGAAGAGTTAAATGAAGTTGGAAAGGCAGCGATTGAGGCCGTCAATAATACACTTGTGGCTTTTAAACCTTCTTTTGAACACCTTCTCCCAATTATCCAACCGATAAGCCCGCCTTTGTTTGACTATTCTCGTTTTTATAATAATTTGCTTGAACCAATTATGGAATACTCCCAGACTGTGAATGAAACACTTAAGCAACTTACCATCCCTACTTCAACTCTTGTTAATATTGTAAACACCATAAATAGTTCTTCGCACTTTATTTCTGGATTAAATGCTGTTATGGAGAGTTTAAAAACTCCCCATTTTGCTTTAGTCTTAGAATCCATCAATCCAACACTTGGCATCATCAAGAACATTCAGGAATATCAAACTAATTGGCTAGCTAATATAGATGAAAGAATGATAGATGGTCTAAAACCGCCAGAAATCACTTTTATCCCCCCTCCTTCTAGAGACCATGAAATCAGAATGGCTTTATATAGATTAGAAGCTCGATTTGATAGGTTTTTAGAATCACAGGATGGGGGTATTGTAGAAGTTGATCCCGATATATGTACAGAGGTTTTAGCAAAATTCCCTGATACTGGTAAATATAGAGATCTAAGAAGTATGGCAAGGAAACTGTTACAGCAAAAGAGCGTACCAAATTTTCATATGGCTAAAAGTATCTACCCAACACTAAAAAAGTCTACCTACGGTAAGACTAAGGAAAGCATCAAAGGCTACAATAACCAGGTTTATTATCGAATAAGAGTTTTAAGAGGTATCTTTAGAGGCTTTAATTTGGAAGTTGTTTTCACTTCTGCAGCCACAAAACTTGTTTCAGTTGAGTCACAGTAAATTATTTTGTTTTAGCCTCATAAACTACATCAAAACACAATTAAAATGTAAAAAACAGCCTCGATAATACAATTAGCACCTTTGATAACACAGCGATCTTCTTAATACACTAGCCATAGTTATCTTCAATTAGTCACATTGACAGATTGAGAGGAAACTATGGAACAAGATGTACTAGAATTAAAAATTTTAAACTTGGCAGCCTTCTTGCACGCCTCCCCTGGTATTCAATTGGTAGGAACCAAACGAATTAACGGTGAAGTCTTTTTTATGTTTAGTCCCAAAGCTGAAGCGGAAAAACTTTTAGAAAGCTATTTTACTGATAAAGCCCTGATAAACCCCAAGGAACTTTTTGCCAAGTTAAACGATCTTCGAGATCTAATCTTTTCAGGAGGGAAAAATGGTTAAGAATCTTCAAATCCTAAACAGAGAGGGGGTGATAATGCGATGCCTAAATTGATTTTCAAAAAGCGAGTATTGCCGGACGCAGGCAAAGTATCGGCCAAGTTGGTATCAGTAATAGAAGTAGAAAACAAGTTTTATAACCCTAAGGAGCAATCATCAGATAGGGAAAAACAACTTGAATGGGTATTTGAATATGAGGAAAAGCCTGGAATGCAAATAAGGCTCTGGTCAACTTTTAGTTTATCAAGCTACAAGGGAAGGAAAAGCAAGGCTTTGACCATAACTGAGGCTTTATTAAACCATGAGCTCACAGATGAGGAAAAGGAAAACTTTACCACCGATGAGTTGATAGGCAAAAAGTGCTTTCTAACAGTAAAGCACGAAAAGAAAGAAGATGGAGCAATCTTTGCCAAGGTTATTGACTTTGAAAGTGAAGCTTAGAACTTTAACTTTCATTCT
>JAMCSY010000023.1 GCA_023379125.1 Patescibacteria group bacterium
AATCTCGCTGGGGTAAGTCAATGGCGATTGAATCAGCTAATTTTCGTGACTTTTTTGCTTTCCGCGATGGTTATAATATCGTAGTTAGACACAATCCTCAGACTAATTATATTGGAGTGACTGCTCCCAGAACTGCCGACGTAGATCTCACTCCTCTCTATGAAAAACTCATTAGATTACACCCCAAAGCAGATTGGTTTTTCCACCAAAGCAAGAGGATGGTGATTTGTGGCGGAGAAACTGCACCTGAGGCTAAAAAAGCCAATATTTCTCTTAAAGAATTGGTTGAAGTTGTAAAGTCGATTAGATAAAAACACTATTGACATCCATCTTCAGACGAGTTAAGTTAGAGCCGTAAAATCTCTTCAATGGAAAATTTAGAAGCTAACTTTGCCAAACTAGCTGCTCCTTATCCTGGCAGAATCGTCATGGTTGCCTTAAGCGAAACTGGTAACTGGCGACTGTTTAGTGTTATCGCTGGGCGAAGTGCTGGCTCGAAGAACAGATTTTATAAACGAGAAGCAGATCTTAATGAGCATGGAGATTTTATCAGGACAGCCATTTATGATCCCAACATGGTCAAGGGAGATCCAGCTACTACACTTTATCCTGCCCATATGCAGATTAATGGTTGGCATGTCGCTTCAAATGGTGAGCAAACCTACGGGTTAGCTGTTGGCTTGGCGCTTGGAGCCGGTTTTCGCGATACTCACAGCCTCTATCGAACTGAGGGACCTCAAGCAGACTTTACAGCACGCATCTCTGCCGTAGTACAGCCAGCGATTGATCGAGCATATATGGGTACTATTACTAGAGATTCTCGCGATCTGACTGCTTCTGTTTACCACTGTTTCCAGATTGGGCCACAAAACGGTTTCACAATTAGTAAAGGCGAAGCTTATTTTGTCTCAACTTATAATGGTGAGGGCGGGATTGAACCTAGCCTTGAGCCACCTTTAAAATTTTCTTTAAGAGGAAACTTGGAAGAAAGCATGGATTTAATTTGGCAGCAGCTGAATCCAGAAACAAAGGTAGGTTTAGCGGGTAAGGAAATTGAAAGAGGTAGTCGCAACTTTAGTTATAATCTCAGAAGCATTTATCCAGAAAGAGCTTGACATTGTCAAACAGCCCAGAGAGTCAAAAAAGTTTTATCCGTATCGAAACGGGTGAATCAATTCTAGTTAAAAGCAAAAAACCAGTAAGTTATACTTATGGTGATTTTAATCATTACATCTGTATTGTAACTCACGATGTGCTGAGCACAAAGCGCTGGTTAATGGTGGGAAAATTCAGAATTCCTTTACTTCCACAAATTAATATTCCCAAAGATATACTACCCTGTTAAAATAACCAAATATTTCTGACTATGGTAGAATCACCAAGAAAAATTGCTGTTGACTGTGATGATGTTTTATTTGATTTCAGCCAGGAACTCCAAACCTACCATAATCTTCTTTATGGTACAAAACTTCGTCTTGGAGATGTTTTTGACTATGATCTGAGCAGGGTTTGGGGTTGTTCACAAAAAGATGCTATAGCCAGGGTAACAAGGTTTTACCATTCTGACAATTTCCTCGGGCTAAAACCAATAATAGGGGCTGTTGAGTCAGTTAAGCAATTAGCACAGGATAACCAACTATTAGTAATCACTTCCAGACCTATCTTTATTGTAGATCGGACAGTTAGTTTAATTGAGCAATTTTTTCCTAATTGTTTTAGTGGGCTACATTTTTTAGGAAGTTTTTGACTGATGGACAAGCCTCAAGTAAAGCAAAAATTTGCCAAGAACTTGGGGCAGAAACTTTAATTGATGATCATGTCGGTAATTTATTAGATTGCTCCTCAAATGGAATCAAGGCTGTCTTATTTAGAAGACCCTGGAATAAAACTTATACAGATTCTCAGCTAAAAGATTTAGCTATCATACCAGCCCAAGATTGGACTGAAGTTTTAAAACTAGTAAGGAGAATAAATTAACAGATGAGATTCGTTGGTTTAGTAAAAAAGGAGCTTATCGAATGTTAAAAGATGTTTCTTTAAAACACGCTTTTTTATCAGTTTTGACAGAAGATACTTATTGGGAATGTCTTAATACTGAAAAATAAATAGCGTCCTCAGAGGGACAATCACAGGTGTTCTGTATCATTCCAAGTACGTAAGCTCCATTTGCTATCAGTATAGTTAAAAACAGTAATTCCAGAATTATTAAGTTGAAGTGAAGCTCTCAGATGTTGGTATCTCTTGGCAGTTAATTTATCGCCACACGTCATCACACTAAACAACATTATAATTACTTGTCCATGAGTAATAACCAAAATCCTGTCCTCTTTTCTCTGAGTTAATTTTGTTAAGAGCTCTGAAGCTCTATTCCGAAAGTCAGTAAAATTTTCTTCATCTGAATATCTATAACCTGAATCATCACCTTGTTCATCGATAAGTGCCTTAATTTTTAATACTTCTTCGTCCTGAATAGGCTTTCCTTCGACCTCACTAGGTCTTTTTAATTCTCTGAGCAAGTCATCATATTCAACCTCTTTACCTAGGTGCTTTCCAATAATTTCAGCTGTTTGCTTTGTTCTCTGATAAGGACTGGATAAGATTGCACCAATTTCATAATTTATCAGTCTTTTTGCCAGTATTTCAGCTTGCCTTAAACCTTCTGTGGATAAAGATTCGTGTGAATATTGGTGCATTTTTTTGACATTGGCTTCTGTTTCTCCATGTCTGACAAGTAAAATCTCCATAGATAGAAAACTATTCGTGAATATACATCCTTATCTCGAGTTTGGCGCGCCTGGAGGGATTCGAACCCCCGACCACATGCTTAGAACGCATACGCTCTATCCACTGAGCTACAGGCGCAGGTTAACTAATTTTAACAGATCTGAAGCTATAAGCCAAACCTTTACTACTGC
>JAMCSY010000024.1 GCA_023379125.1 Patescibacteria group bacterium
GTGATTTTGGGCTGGAAACTTTCCAAGTATCTCTAAACTTTCTTGACAAATTAACCCATAAGTAATTTAATCTATTGAATATGCACCAGGAAACAGATTTTTCCAGGCAACTTGTTAGGAAGGCTTTCACAGCAGCTGACAATCTATCTACCGTGCTTCATCTGAGACATTATTTTGACTTAGATTTAGCTCAGGCAGAGGTCTGGACTAATTATTTTATGGGTTTCTACACTCAGGCTGAGTTAGATAAGCTGATAGTGCAAAAGAATATATTCTTAGCCAGACCAAAATCAAATCGTCAAGTTTTAGCCCTAGAGGCTCAAATTGAACAAACCACTACAGTTAGCAATATTTTTTTCCGCCGAGCAAATTTTTTAGCTCTCAGAATGGAGCATATTAAAGAAAGCGGTGTACCAATCTCCGTAGCTTGTTTTCTGGCTGCCATTAGGCGCGTACCAATTACAACAATCCTTTCTGAAAACAAAGCAGGACAATATGAGCTCGAATATGAAGACTACCGCAAACTAAGAAGGAGGCTAGGTTCTGCGGACGGATTAGCTTTGGCTGCAATGAGGCTAGTCAAAGAGCACAATCTCCACAGTCAAGATCCAGCTAATTATTACGATCGAATGTTTCTGGCGATGGAAAAACTGGCTGTTGATATGTATCCTGAAATCGGTCAGCCAACCAGTTTGGAAGAGCTTATCTGGCAAAGCCGTCAAGGAAAAAATCTTACGCCTAAAAACAACTGAGTTTATTTAATAAGCTCCGTGGTATCTGCAATAAAGTGCCACGCCTTAGAAACCTTGCCAGTTATTACTGCTCGCATTTGCTTCACTAGCTATTCTTAATAGACATCATTTCTTCGGTTGCTGCCAGCAAGGCTTCAATACCTAACACCCTTTGCTCATGGTTATCACTTTCCAAAGCAGTTGCCACTGCTTCAGCAAAGAACCTTCTATGCAGCGGAAATTCTGCTATTTTAAAATCCTCCGCAGAATAGCTAAGGAACGCCCTACCTAAACTATTACCGTATTTTTCTAAAACTACCCGCCTATCTTCTCTGGCAACCTCGTCTGCCCTCCTATCTGCCTTGATTTCATCCATTCTTGCATGGACCCTACGTTCATCAAAACTACTCACTAAGAATCACCACCTTCCATAACTAATCACTAGCTCGCCAATATTTAAACAGGACTGTTAATACAAGTCAATCAATGAACAAATTATCTAGCCTAGAATTTATTTTTAAGTTACTCATATAGTTAATTACTATTAGTAAATAAGTCTTAAGATCAGATCAACTTTTTAAACAACTACTTTAGAATTTTTTAGAGCTGACTACTTGACAGCCAACCTATAACCTGATAAATATGGGTTAGTGAAAAGTTCTACTCAGATTACCACTACAATTTTTTCACTCTCACCTTTCTTTGTCAGTTTCATGTTCCAAACCTTGCGCGCAAAAAAATTATAATTTTAGGCTTGGCGTGGAATTGAAGATCTATATAATAGAGAGGGGGTGAGTTAATTTTGAAAAGAATTTTTCTATCCTTAGTGATAGTCTTCGGAGTGGTAGCAATGGTAGCCAGCAGCACAAAGGCTGTTTTTAGCGTCTCGAAAGCAGTTGAAGGAAATACAGTATCTACCGCTTCTCTAAATTTGGTGATCAATACGTTCCATAAGCCTCTGCATGTAACTAATTTAATGCCAGGACAAACAACAGATTGGGCTTGGATGGACGTCATGAATACCAGCCCAGTGGCGTTGGATTATTATTTCTTTTTTGATAATGCAACAGCTACCCCAGATTGGACTTTATGGGACAATCTAAAAGTCGAGTTACGAGAAGCTGGTAGTTTGGTAAATGGTCAAGTGGTTCAAGATGCGGCTCGTTGTACCGCCGATGATTCCAGGCTACTTTATGAGGGACCGGTAGGCACCCATTATGGTCTGGCAAATAATTTCCAAACAAGAGTCGGTCTTCCTGCGGGTTGGGCACAAAGGATTTGTCAAAGAGTATATCTTGATTCAACTGTTGGAAACAACGTGCAAGGCAGATCTACTACCTTCGACGAGGTTATGTATGCAGAACAAGCAGCAAGTCTGACAGGAACGCAAGTTCCGTCAGTAACACCTCAGTAAAGGTAAGTTTAGCAAGGTTGCATGAAACTGGCCTTTTTGTGCAACCGCTAAACTGTATTTAAATGATGAAAAAAATACTAAATATCGCTTATTGGATAATACTAGTTTTCTTAGTTGTGATCGGAGGTTTTGCTGCTTTGTCTGCTCTAGAAGTTCCTAAGCAATATCAATTCTTTGTGGTTCAGTCCGGTTCAATGGAGCCAGCAATAAAAACAGGCAGTCTCGTTGTAGTAAAGCCCTCAGAAAACTATCTTCCTGATGATGTAATCACTTTCAAAGATGGTAATAACACAGTAACCCATCGTCTTATGAAGGTAGATTATAACGATGGAATTGTTTACCAAACAAAAGGCGATGCTAACAATACTCCTGATTTACAGCAGATTAGAGCTGATAAGGTTATCGGGAAGGTAATATTTAATATCCCATTCCTTGGTTATCCAGTAGGATTTGCCAAAACACCAACTGGATTTATTCTATTAGTCATTATCCCAGCCACGATTATTGTTTACTCAGAGTTAATGAATATTAAAAATGAAACAGTTAAACTTTTAGCGGAAAGAAAGAGGTA
>JAMCSY010000025.1 GCA_023379125.1 Patescibacteria group bacterium
GCGATCAAAACAGCTTTGGCTAATGCCCGCCAAGTCAATTTAGATACAGAGCAGCTAAGTTTTAAAACACTGGAGGTTAATCAAGGTTTTGCAATGAAGAGAATGAGACCAGCTGGGCGTGGTAATAGGAGATTATATAAGAAAAGAACTAGTCATATTAAAGTTGTGTTAACTGATGAAATAGTAAAACGTAATTCAAAATTGAGAGTTCAGGATAACAAAACTAAGACTGGAATAAACAGTGATCGACCAGACATTAAGATGGAGCCTGAGATACGAATTGAAACTCAGAACTCTGAAACAAGTCAGCCTAATGTAGACAAAAAAATAACAACTAAATCAGAAGGAGGTAAAAGTAAGCTTGTGAGTCGTAAGACTACTAAAACAGTCCAATCTCGGACCAATAAGTCTAAATAATTATGGGAAGAAAAGTTAATCCAATTGGTTTTAGAATGGGTGTTACGAGTTCCTGGCAATCCAGGTGGTTTGCTGATGATAAAAAATATAAACAATACATTCAAGAAGATATTAAAATTAGAGAATTACTGATGAAAAAATTGAAACTAGCTGGTATTAGTCGAATTGAAATTGAGAGAGCTAGTAATAAGTTAAAGGTTATGTTGTATGTGGCCAAACCTGGTGTTTTAATTGGCCGTGGAGGAACTGGTTTAACTGAACTTAAAAAGTTTTTACTCCAGCAATTACATGTTAAAGATGAAAACTCTTTAGAAATTGCCCCAATGGATATGCGTGCCCCAGATCTATCTGCTTATTTTGTAGCTCAAAATATCGCTGAGCAATTGTCTAGACGTTTACCAGCTCAGCGAGTAATGAATCAAGCAATTGAGAGGGTGATGCGAGCAGGAGCCAAAGGAGTTCGTGTAGCATTATCAGGTAGAATTGGTGGGGCAGAAATTGCTCGCCGTGAATGGAAAGCATCTGGAACAATGCCCCTGCATACCTTAAGACAAGATATTGACTTTACCTCATACCCCGCTTTGACTAAATCTGGCTATGTCGGGGTTAAAGTGTGGATTAATAGAGGCGAAGCAATTGAAAGCTGAGAGCTTGAATAATAGATATTGAAGTAAGAATTATGAAGAAAAACATTATTAATTTAAATAAATCAGAAGGAGGTATTTGCTAAACAATTTTGCAGTGCAAACTAAATAGTAGTATCTAGTTTAGTTAAGATTGTTTAATTTATATGGCTTTACTGGTTCCCAAAAGAGCAAAATATAGAAAGACTTTTCGTGGAAAGAGAGGCGGGATGGCTACTCGTGGCAATACAATTTCTTTTGGTAATTTTGCTCTGAAATCGATGGAAAGAGGTTGGTTGTCCTCTCGTGAGATTGAGGCAGCTAGAAGAGCAATGACCAACTTTACTTCTCGTGGAGGTAGGATTTGGATCAGAGTTTTCCCTGATAAGCCAATTACCAAGCATCCAGCTGAGTCACGCATGGGTTCTGGTAAAGGGGATGTAGTAGGGTATGTGGCAGTAGTTAAACCAGGTAGCTTAATTTTTGAAATGGGGGCAGTTAGCGAACCAATTGCTCGGGAAGCAATGAGACTAGCTTCGCACAAATTATCATTGAAAACAAAGTTTATTACGAAGGAGGAGCTTTAACTCGTTTTTGAAGCAGGAGACGAGCTAGCGAAGGCTCATCACAAAGGAGGGTTAATTTATGAAAAAGAACGATTTAGTAGATTATAAAAAGCAGGATATTAAAGCATTGGTGAGTAGTATAGCTAAAACAAAAAAAGAGATACTAGATTTGATAATGGATCAAAAAACTGGTAAATTAACCAATCTGAGATTAATGAAAAACAAAAAAAGAGATGTTGCTCAGATGAAAACAATCTTGAAACAGAAAGAATTATTGAAAGTCATAGAACAGACAATGGAGACTGAAAAAGTGAGTCAGGGAGCAAAGACTAAATAATGGTCTTGAGTAAATTATGCTAAAGAAAACAACTAAAACAGAAAATAAACAAAAAGCAATACCAGCGACTGGTCAAATAATCAATGGTCGAGTGGTATCAGCCAAATTGCCACAGACAGTGGTGGTATTGGTAGAAGGCTTCAAAACTCACAAACTATACAATAAGGCCTTTAAGAGAAGCAAGAGATTCATGGTGCATGATGAAATTGGTGTTAAAGAAGGAGATTTAGTCAATATTGTCAAGACGAGACCATTCTCTAAAAATAAACATTGGCAAATTATTAACATAATTGGACGAGATATTGAAGCTATTGTCTCAGAGCAGCTAAAAGCTGAAGCAGCTGAAGCAGTAGCAGAAGTTATGCCAGTAGAAGAAAAAGAAGTAATTGGAGCTGAGAATAAGGAGTCAAAAACTGAAAAACAAGCAATTATGAAACCAGGGAAAGATCGTGATGGACTTTCTGACAGCAAGCTTGCTAGGAGAGAGAAAAGTCCGTCCAGAAAGTCTAAGTAATTTATGGTACAACATAGATCAATCTTAAAAGTTGCTGATAATAGTGGAGCCAAAAATGTGCAGGTAATTCAACCATTGGGTGGTTCTGGTAAAAAAATAGTCCATATTGGGGAAATTTTTGTTGGGGTAGTCAAAGGAGCAAATCCTAATGGACAAGTTAAAGATTCTGAAGTGATTAGGGGTGTTTTGGTTAGAGCAAGAAAAGAGTCTCGTCGATCGGATGGTTCTTATATTAAATTTGACGATAACGCAACTGTCATTATTGATAAAGATGGTAACTTGCGAGCAACCAGGGTTTTTGGTCCAGTTGCTCGGGAAATTCGTGAGAAAGGATTTACCAAAATCGCTTCGTTAGCACCGGAGGTATGGTAATTATGAAAATACATCGAGACGATACAGTGATGATTACTTTAGGCAAAGACGCTGGTAAAAGCGGTAAGGTAGTTCGTGTGTTGGGTAAAGAAGGTCAAATATTAGTGGAAGGAATTAATATGGTGAAAAGACATTTAAGAAAAGTTGGCCAATCAGGTGGCCGTGAAGTGGAACTGGCTAAACCAGTAAATGTCAGTAATGTGATGTTGGTATGTCCAAAATGTAAAAAAACAACGCGAGTTGGTTTTAAGGTTGATGGAAATAAGAAAATTAGAATATGTAAAAAATGTCAGGAGGTTATTGCTACCTAGTGTTAATTTTTGATCAGGCAGTAAAAATATACGATGAACTTACTAATGAAAAAATATCAAGAAGAAATATTAGCTACCCTCAAAAAGGAGTATGGTATTAAAAATCATATGGGAGTACCAAGGTTACAAAAAGTTGTGATTAATGTGGGGATTGGTGACATTAAAGACGATCAATCAGCAATTGATAAGATTGTGGTCGATGTAGCGGCTTTAGCGGGTCAGAAGCCGGTTGTGACAAAAGCTAAACAAGCAATTTCCGCTTTTAAGCTTTCGAAAGGTCAACCAGTTGGTGTTACAGCTACTTTGCGAGGTGTGCGCATGTATGATTTTTTAGAAAAGCTAATTACAATTGTTTTACCTAAAGTACGTGATTTTCGTGGTTTGCCAACACAGTCTTTTGACAATCAGGGAAACTATACCTTGGGTCTTAGGGAACATGGTATTTTTCCGGAGGTTGATTATTCTACCTCGACATTCGAAAAGAGCAAGGGTCTAGAGATCTCGATTGTATCGAATGCTCAGGATAAAGAAAGAGGTAAAAGATTGTTAGAATTAATGGGCATGCCTTTTAAGAAAAAATAATTAATATTATCTATGGCGAAAAAAAGTAATGTAGTAAAAAATAAAGAAAAATATCAGGTGAGATACCACTCTCGCTGCTTGCGTTGTGGTAGATCACGTTTTGTTTACAGTAAGTTTGGTTTATGCAGACTCTGTTTTAGAGAGTTGGCAAATTTAGGTCAGCTACCAGGAGTTAAAAAAGCTAGCTGGTAACAAACAAAAATATGGATAAAGTTGGAGATTTATTAATCAGAATTAAAAATGGATATATGGCTGCAAAGCTAGAAGTTATAGTGCCTTATTCCAAATTATCGATGGCGATTTGTCACCTACTGAGAGCAGAAGGATACATTGAGGACTTTAAAAATCAGGATCGAGAAATAGTTGTTAAATTACGCTATGAGAATCGTAAGCCAGCTCTGAGTGGAGTCACTAGAATTTCGAAGCCTGGAAGGAGAGTTTATAAGGGTAATAGTAGTATTCCACGAGTATACAATGGTTTAGGGGTAGCGATTATTTCTACACCAAAGGGTATTATGAGCGATGATCAAGCTAGAAAGGAGAAATTGGGCGGAGAAATTATGGCCTTCGTCTGGTAAGCAATGTCAAGAATAGGTGATGCACCAATTAATATACCTGATGCAGTAAATGTTGAAGTTGTTGGTCGTTTAGTTAAGGCCATTGGTCCTTTGGGACAACTTGAGCTGGAACATCGACCCGAGATTAAGGTTGAACACATTGAAAAACAGTTAATTGTGAAAAAGAATCGTAAGGATCAACAAGTGCGGGCGTTACATGGTTTAACCCGTTCGCTAATAAATAATATGGTGATTGGTGTAGAAAAAGGTTGGCAAAAAAGATTGGAATTAGTCGGAGTAGGTTTTCGAGCTCAGACTTCGGGCGAAAAATTAACTTTGAACGTCGGATTTTCTCATCCGGTAGAAATCACTGCTCCTGCAGGAGTAAAATTTGCTGTTGAGGATAACACTAAAATTATTATTTCCGGGATAGATAAGTATTTAGTTGGACAAATTGCGGCAACAATTAGAGCCGTCAAACCACCTGAACCATATCAAGGTAAGGGTATTCGTTATGCTGGTGAGCATGTTCGTAGAAAGGCTGGTAAGGCGGGTAAAGCTGGCGCAGCAGGAGCAAAATAATTATGAAAAAATATCAACCAAGAGTCAGGCGACATTTAAGAGTTAGAAAAACAATTTTTGGAACTGCTCAAAAGCCAAGATTGGCTGTTTTTCGCTCGAATCAACATATCTATGCTCAAATTATTGATGATAACCAACAAAAAACATTGGTAGCAGCATCTGATTTAAAAATCAGTAATGCTAAAAAAACTGAAGTAGCTTTTGAGGTAGGTAAAAATATAGCTAAAGATGCGATAAAAAAGGGAATAAAACTAGTGGTTTTTGACCGTGGTGGTTTTCTATATCACGGTCGTGTGGCTAAACTAGCTGAAGGTGCTAGAGAAGGAGGGCTAACATTCTAATGCATCCAGATAATATTCGTCATTCTAGATATGAGCGTGAACAATCTGAATATTTTGAAAAGGTAGTTCAAGTTAACCGTGTCTCTAAAAAGACTCAAGGCGGTGACAAAAGATCTCTATCTGTAATTGTGGTGGCTGGAGATAAAAAAGGTAAGGTTGGTGTGGGATTGGGTAAGGCCCTTGATGTGCAATCAGCAGTCCGCAAGGCAACTAATTATGCCAAAAAACACTTAATAGAAGTGCCTTTGGTGGATAATCGGACAATCCCACATACTATTTTTGTTAAGCTAGGTGCAGCTAAGGTTTTGCTTAAGCCAGCACCGGCTGGAACAGGGATTATTGCTGGTGGTGCAGTGCGCGTAGTAGTGGAAGCAGCGGGAATTTCGGATGTGGTCTCAAAAATTATTGGTACCAGTAATCAAGCTTCAAACGTATATGCGACTCTGGAGGCGTTAGCGAAATTACGTACTGTGACTAGAAAACAGAATCGCTCTAAAGATGCACAAGCAAAAAAAATTAATGAATCTCTCTCTGATGCACACAATGAAGTATCCGCAAAAGAACAAATTATTTCACCTGTTCGCCCTCGTAGTAAACCACAAGGTACTCTTAGACAAAATAAAACTAAGGAGAAAAAATAATGTCTATAATCAGTGTGAAAGTTGTGACTAGATCAAAAAAAAGAATTGGCCGTGGGTTAGGTTCAGGGAAAGGTAAAACTGGCGGTCGAGGTATGAAGGGGCAAAAAGCTCGAGGCAAATCACCTTTTGGCTTTATTGGTGGAACTTTGCCTATTTATAAAAGGTTGCCTTATCGTCGTGGTGTGGGCAATCCAAAACGGACAGTCAAACCATCGTTAATTCAGCTTTCACAATTGGCTAGTTTGCAGGCTAATACTACAGTTGATTTAAACAGTTTATTGGAAAGTAAAATTATTACTCAACAGGTGGTAGTAAAAGGTGGGGTAAAAATTGTCAGTGGTGGTCAGATAAGTATACCTTTGGTGATCAAAATACCAATTTCTGCGATGGCTGCCCAAGCTGTAATTAAAGCCGGAGGAAAGGTGGACAATGCCTGAGTTACTCTCACCGATCATTAATTCTTTTCGCATCAGAGAGCTTCGTCAAAAAATCCTAATTACAGCCGCGATTATAGTTATTTTCAGAATTGCCGCTCATATTCCTGTTGGTGGAGTAAATGTAGCAGCCTTACAACAGCTTTTTCAAGGATCACAGTTACTCGGTTTACTAGATATCTTTTCTGGTGGGACATTAGCCAACTTTTCGATTGTCTCTTTAGGCCTTAATCCCTATATTAACGCTTCAATTATTGTCCAATTATTAACTATGGTTTTCCCCTCACTAGAAGCTTTATCAAAAGAAGGTGAATATGGTAGGCAAAAAATTAATCAATATACACGATATCTAACAGTTCCCTTGGCAATTGTCCAGTCTATTGGTATGGTTACACTTTTAAAAAGCCAAGGAATTGTGATTGATGTTACGCCTATTAACATTCTCACGATTATTGTGACAATGACCGCAGGAACAATTTTTGTGATGTGGTTGGGAGAGTTGATTTCGGAGTATGGGATTGGTAATGGAATCTCGCTACTTATTTTTGCTGGGATTGTTGCCAGGACTCCGGTGGCTTTGGCGCAAACTGCCTCTGTTGCTGATGCACAACAAATATTACATATTTTAATTTTCGCGGCATTAGCTTTAGTTGTGACAGCTGGAATTGTCTTTATTAACGAAGCTCGTCGACAGGTATTAGTGCAATATGCCAGGAGATTTCTTGGTGGTCGAGAGGTAGGGGGAGCTTCAACCTATCTACCATTACGTATTAACCAAGCAGGTGTGATCCCAATTATCTTTGCTGTTTCACTAGTATTAATCCCATCTTTTGCCGGGCAATATCTGTCTCAGCTGCCTCAGCCAGCTTTACAAAATATTGGCAGGTGGTTTCTAACTTATTTTCAAGTCAGATCACTGGCGTATAATGCTGCCTACTTTTTGTTAGTGATCGGTTTTACTTATTTTTATACTGCTGTCATATTCAATCCGACCAAGATTGCTGACGAAATTAAAAAGGCAGGTGCTTTTATTCCCGGAGTCAGACCAGGAGCGACTACTGCGTCTTACCTCAACTATATTTTAACCAGAATTACTTTAGCTGGTGCGATTTTTTTAGGAATAGTAGCGATTTTACCAACAATTGTTTCTGACATGACTGGTGTAACGACACTAGCGATTGGTGGAACCAGCATTTTAATTGTCGTTTCTGTAATTTTAGATACAGCTAAACAGTTTGAGAGTAAATTAGTAGAAAGAAATTACGATTCTTTTCTTGGGAGATAAGCAATGAAGATTTTAATTACCGGTCCACAAGGATCAGGAAAAACTACACAGGCAGAAATTTTAGCGAAAAAATACCAACTAAATTTTTTTGGTGTGGGTGATCAGCTACGGGAACTAGCTAGTGAAGATAGCAATATGGGGAAAGCGGTTAAGGAGGCTTTGGATAAGGGTGAGTTGGTTGACAATCAAATTGTAGCTAATTTAGTTAAAAAGACTTTTAATAAGGAGCAATATCGTTCGGGTTTTATCACTGACGGTTATCCACGAGATAAAGAGCAACTAGATTTATATGATCCACAATTTGATGTTGTGATTTATCTACAAATGAATGATGAGCAGGTCCAAAAAAGATTATTAGCCAGGGGTCGAAACGATGATACACCAGAGGATATTGCCCATCGTCTAAGATGGTATCACCAACGAACTGGTCAGGTTTTGGATATTTACCGACAGCAGGGTAAGCTAATAGAAGTTGATGGTAACCAGACAATAGAGCAAGTCACTGCTGAAATTGAACATAAACTAAAGGGTTTTTTGAATCATGAGTAAGCAGCTAAATACTGATAATTTAGTAAGAAGTTCAGATCAGTTAAAGTTGTTGCGCAAAAGTGGTCATATTAGTGCTTTGGCATTAAAAAAAGTTATCCAAGCGGTCAAACCAGGTTTGAGCTTAATGGAATTAGATCGTATTGCAGAAGAAGAGATTATCCGTTTGGGCGCCAAACCTGCTTTTAAGACAGTACCAAATTATTACTGGACAACTTGTCTGACACTTAATGATGAAGTGGTACATGGTATACCGCGAAACACTAAATTGCAGGAGGGAGATATTGTGAGTATAGATTTAGGGGCAATTTATCATGGTTGGTATTCAGATGTGGCATGGTCAATTCAAGCAGGACAAAAAGCGCAGTTTAATCCAGTTAAAGAACAATTTCTAAAAGTTGGAGAAAAAGCTTTAAAGTCAGCCATTTCGCAAGCTGTTGATGGTAATCGAGTTGGAGATATTTCGGCGGCGATGCAAGCAGAAATAGAAAAAGCAGGCTATTCCGTTGTAAAAAGCCTGACTGGACATGGAGTCGGCAAATCTTATCACGAAGAGCCCGAAATACCAGGTTTTGGAAACAAAAATATGGGTATGTTGTTAAAAAGTGGTATGAGCTTGGCTATAGAAGCAATTTATGCCGCTGGTGAGGGTGAGGTTTTTGAAAAAGAAGATGGTTGGACGATTGCGACAGAAGATGAAAGTTTAAGTGGTTTATTTGAGATGACTGTAATTATTGCTAAAAATCAGGCAGAAGTGATTACAGATTGGAGGCAAGTATAAACTAAGTTGTCAGTAGAAAATGATTAGTTTACGCTTTTTCCAAGCGTTTAATGGGTAGATTCTAATAGAATTATAGGTTGTATTTTGAAGCTAAACCTGATACAATCTTAGATTGTAGATAAAAATGAATAGTCAAAACAATACTGCTGCTCAAGATGTTATTGAAGTTGAGGGAAAAATACTGGAAGTTTTGCCCAACACGTTATTTAGAGTGGAGATCGAGAATGCTCGAGACTTACCTGAACTAAATGGGAGGGTGGTTTTGGCTCATATTTCTGGTAAAATGCGTCTACATTATATTAGATTATTAGCTGGAGATCGGGTCAGAATGGAGATGAGTCCAAAATATGATTTGGATAAAGCCAGAATTACCTATAGGATAAGATAATTAAGAAGCGTTAAGTATACAATATTGGGAAAAGAAAGGATTTTACGCAGTACTAAGACGTGTAATAGATGATTTGGCAGTATAAACTGCTAGGTTGATTATTAGATAAGTCCAAATCTGTCTAAAGAAAATGAAAGTTCAGGCATCTATCAAAGCAAGGTGTAAATTTTGTAAAATAGTCAAACGCGAAGGCGTGTTGTATGTAATCTGTTCTCGTGACCCGAGGCATAAACAAAGACAAGGATAAAAGATGACAATAGAAGGATCCGAACAGTCAGAAAAATTGATAAACAAAGAGATTGTACAAAATGCCACTAGAGTCACTTTACTAGCTCAACTTTATGGTATGGTCTTACTAAACTTGGTAGCTGAGGGTAAAGTTAGTGAAGACGAGATATGTTACATAATAACTAGATTAGGCAGTGAAGCTTCAGGTAGAAGATCATATGAAGCAGATACGAGAAGAATGTCGAGAAGACTAGGTATGTCAGAAGTAGATAGGATCCAGACTAACAGATGGGCTCTTGCTAATGCTGCGCGAATATTATTTGATCCTGAGGAGGTAGAAAAATAAAATGGCCAGAATTGCAGGGGTAGAAATACCAGATAAAAAAAGAGTAGATATTGGGTTAACTTATCTTTATGGCATAGGTAGATCAAATGTCGGTAGTTTAATTGAGGCAAGTGGTTTGGACGCCAACAAACGAGTTAAGGACTTAACTGAGGAAGAGGTTGGAAAGATTTTGAAAGCTTTAGAAAAATTTGTTGTAGAAGGAGATTTAAGACAAGAGGTCAACCAAAATGTTAGAAGGTTAGAAGAAATTGGCTCTTATCGAGGTTTAAGACATAGAAGAGGCTTACCTGCTAGAGGTCAGCGAACTAGGCATAATGCTCGCACAAAGCGTGGTAAAAGAAAAACTGTTGGTACAAGCAAGAAAGAAAAGTAAAAATGGCTAAAAAGACTATTAAGAAAGCAACTAAAACAAGTAAAAAATCGACACCGAAACAAGTCTCAACGGGGAGATTTTATGTGACTGCAACATTTAACAACACCCTAGTTACCTTAACTGATTTGGCGGGTAATACTTTGTCTTGGAGTTCGTCTGGATCCTCTGGTTTTAAAGGAGCCAGAAAATCTACTCCTTTTGCGGCCATCACTGCAGTGGAAAAAGTTGCCAGCAAAGCCAAAGAAATGGGTGTGACTGCAGCAGAAGTCTACATAAAAGGTCCAGGACCTGGCAGAGATGCTTCAATTAGGGCGCTACGTAGTGCTGGATTGAATATCTTAATGATTGCTGATGTTACTCCAGTTCCTCATAACGGAGCTCGAGCAAAGAAGAAAAGGAGAGTATAAAAATGGCTAGATATACAGGACCAAAACGAAGATTAAGTAGACGCGAAGGAATGGCTTTATTTGCTAAAGATGCTCCTTTTATCGAACGCAAGGGTGCTGTTGCCCCTGGTGTGCACTTGGGTCGAACCAGAAGAAGGCTGTCTGAATATGGTGTGCAGCTGCGCGAAAAGCAAAAAGCAAAAAGGCTTTATGGCATTTTAGAAAAACAGTTTGCTAATTATTATAAAAAAGCCAGCAAATCTAAAGGTAATAGTGGTTTGACTCTATTAATCTTATTAGAATCTAGATTGGACAATGTAGTATATAAGTTAGGTTTTGCCAGCTCACGAACCTTTGCAAGACAGCTGGTTTCTCACGGTCATGTTAAAATTGATGGCCAAAAAGTTAACATCCCATCCTTCCAAATTAAACCTGGAACAACTGTTGCTATTTTAGATAAAATGTTAGATAATACACAGGTCAAAAAAAGCTTGGAAAACTCAACCTTGCCAGAGTGGTTGGAGAGAAAAGCCACGGTAGGCAAGGTTTTACGTCTGCCTAACAGGGATGAGATGGAACAAGGGTTGAATGAGCAGTTGATCATTGAGTATTATAGTAGATAATGCTTTAAGCTTTTTTGCCCGTTCCAGTACTGTTATAGACAGACACTGCCAAAAAAGCTTGTACACGGCTTAGTATTGATTGACATGATTAAAGAGTCAAGAAAAAGGTATGTGCTGGACTTTTTGATTGTAGCAAGTTAGCAAACAGTCAAAGGTATGTTCAGAAAGTCCAAATCAAAATATGATTAATTTTAAGACTAATATTGAAGAAAAAAATGATCGTATGGCAGTTGTAAGTTTCGAGCCACTCGAGCCTGGTTTTGGTCATACTTTAGGTAGTGTTTTGCGTCGAGTCATGCTCTCTAGCTTAGAAGGTGCCGCAATTACATCAGTCAAAATTGATGGAGTATCACATCAGTTTTCTACAATCTCTGGTATCTCTGAAGATGTCATCCAACTGATCCTCAATTTAAAGAACGTTCGTATTAAAGTATTTTCTGATCAGCCAATTAAATTAAGACTTAAGGCTTCTGGCAAAGGAGAGGTAAAAGCGCGTGATATTGATTGTTTAGGTAATGGTGAAATCGTTAATCCTGATTTACATATTGCTTCATTAAATGCTCCCTCTGCTAAGTTATCAATCGAAATGACTGCTGAAAAGGGTATTGGTTATATTATGGCAGATGATAAAAAGTCTTCAGAAATTGGTGTAATACCTATAGATTCTATTTATACTCCTGTTTTGTCTGTTAATTACAAAGTTGAGCCTACAAGAGTTGGTCGTAATTCTAAATTTGATAAATTAATTGTTGAAATCACTTCTGATGGCACAATAAAACCGACAGAAGCTTTAGATCAAGCATCTCGGATCATGAGTGCTTATTTTAAACAAATTTTTGAACCAGTTTATGATGGTGAAGAAATAGTAGCAGAACCCACGGTTGCAGATAGTGTCTTAAAAATGAGTGTTGAGGAGTTAGATCTGCCTGTTAGGATTACAAATGCTTTAAAGGCCGTAGATATAGATACGGTAGAAAGACTAACCACTGTTCCCAGATCAACGTTATTAAAAGCTAAAAACTTAGGTGTACAGTCGCTGAATTTAATTTCACAAAAGCTAACAGAAAGGGGTTTAACCTTAAGTGAGGCATAAAGTTTATGGTAAACACCTTAGTCGTAACAAAAATCAACGCACAGCTTTGTATAGAAGCTTAATTCGCAATCTCTTCTTGCAGGAAAGTATCCAAACTACAGAAACTAAAGCCAAGGCGATTAAAGGGCTTGCTGATCGTTTGATTGTTAAAAGTAAACAAAATACTAATGCTGCCAAATTAGTTGTTACTTCAACTATCCCCCAAAAAGAAGTGAGTGATAAATTATTTAAAGAAATAGCTCCTCGATATCAAAATCGTCAGTCAGGCTTTACTACTATGGTTAGGTTGGGTAAGCGTTTGGGTGATGGAGCTGAAATGGTGCTGATTAGTCTTATCAAAGCAGATGAGATTAAGCAGGACAAGAAACCAAACCAAGCAAATAAGTCAGATATCCAAAAAGGTCATTCAGAAAACAAAAAAGCCAGTAGCAAAGATAAGGAGGTTACAGACAATTCAGTAGTCAGTGCTTGATAATCAAGCAAGTAAAAGATCAAAATTTGTTTGAAATAAAAATGAGTACAAGTTCAATCTCAATCAAAGATATTAAAAGAAACTGGCATTTAGTTGACGCTAAAAATAAAGTATTAGGGCGAATTGCTTCAGATATAGCCCAACTGCTTCTAGGCAAAAACAAAGCTTATTATGTACCATATTTAGACAGTGGCGATAATGTGGTGGTCATTAATGCTGCCGATGTTAAATTAACTGGTAAAAAAGAACAAGATAAGACTTATTACTCTCACTCAATGTTTCGAGGTGGACTAAGAGTAAAAACTGTAACTGGTATTCGCCAAGAACATCCAGAAAGATTGCTTGAACATGCTGTTTGGGGCATGTTACCTAAAACCAAATTAGGCAGACAGATGTTTAAAAAGTTGCATGTTTTTCCTGGTAATGAACATCCCTTCAAAACTAATTTAGCAAAGGAGGGAAAATAAATGCCCACACAAGTCTATAGTAGTGTCGGGAGAAGAAAAGAAGCAGTAGCAAGGGTTAGAGTTTTGGAAGGAAATAGCCAAGTAACAGTTAATGGTAAACCTATTTCCGAGGTGTTTAGAGGAATAGTTTTTCAAAAAGCTTATCAGCAACCTTTTGAGGCTACTAAAACTCTAGGTAAACTTACTGCAACTGTTAAAGTAGAAGGTGGTGGTCAAGTTTCCCAACTTAAAGCTGTCGTCCATGGTTTGTCTAGGTCACTAGGCAAGATTAACTCTGATTATCATTTAGCTTTAAAAAAGCAAGGACTTTTGACTCGAGATCCTAGAGTTAAAGAACGAAGAAAGTTTGGTTTAGCCCATAAAGCTCGAGCCAAAAAACAATCTCCCAAGCGTTAAATTTTTGCCCCGTTGGGCTATACTGCCTATAGTGATTGAAAATATGTCCAACCCGGATAAATCAGTTGAACAAAGGCCTGTACGTCAGTCAATTGGACGTCGTCAGCTTTTGAAATTTGCTGGGGAGGTGGCTGCAACTTCTGTCTTAGCAATTAGCTTACCCGAATCAACTGGTAATACTCCTCAGAGACCTATAGAGCAAACTCAAAATACAACCCCAACAAGAATTGTTGCAGCTGATTGGACACCAACTGTTTGTGAAAAACCCAGCATACCATTTAGAACTCGGGAGCAAGCTTTATTAAGTTACGCAAATTGGCAAAAAAACCAACGACCTAATCCTTACTTTGGTCAAGTTGATAAGACTGATTTAGGGAAAGTATTAAAACATATAAACTTGGCAGATAATCCTTACCTAGGAGCAGTTAATAGTCATTTAGGAATTGCTGAAAATATACCACACTTACCGGCAACGGTTTTAGTTCCCTTCAATCCTTTTACCAGTTTTTATTTGTATAATGGCGAACAATTTTTCCCCTTGGCTGCTAATCGTGGCGATGCACTTGGTTATCGTTTTGATAAACCGTTAGACCTTTTGGATCGTGAGCTATATGATCAAACAATTGGAATGCGCAGACGAATAATAGCTGTGCTTGAAATAGTTAATGATTTAACGGATGCAAAAACTAGTGATATGGCTGAGGCATTAGCTGATTTAATGGGGGATGGTGGTGTTATTGTAGTAGGTAACGAGACAAATGATCCGGCGCATCCCAATTGGGATAATTTTCCTAGATTGTATCGCAGTGCGAAGATTATTAAAGAAGTTTTACAGCAAAAGCACCGTGAGGATATTTTAATAGGAACACCTGGTGTTGCATACTTTGGCAAAGGTGAATATCTCGCAGGATTTCTTGAAAAAATTAAAAATCAAATTCGAATAGATCATCAGCAAAACCCGTTTGATGTTTGTTGTGATCATTTTTATGGCCCACTAGAAACGAAAGATTCCACTTGGGGTTTATTAGCAAGAATTAAATCAATGGATCAAATCAAAGCGGAGGCTGGTTTTTCCCAGATGCCTTATTATCTAACTGAATTTGGTTATCCTGGTAAAGAAGTTATGGGACAAGAGTTAGATGATAAGATTCAGGTGAGTTGCTGGTTATTCCAAGCAATTGCTTTGTTGTCTTGTGCTGCTCAGGGAATTACTAATAAAGACGAAGCTAATAATAGTTTAGTCAATCTATATAGTTACCATGCATTTTTGGATCGAGTTAATCCTAACCGTTCACTTGTGAGGATTGTTGATTCAAAAAAGGAGGATACACAAAGCGGTCAATACATGCTCAGGCCGAACGACGGTGTCTATAATGGTTTTGTGTTAGCGGGTAAATTATTTGCTGAAAATCATGATTTGCGTTTGGAAGAATCTGATTTTATGGTTAGAGTGCTGATTGATAAACAATATGAAGTTATTTGGGCTAACACTGCCAGCAATTCGGCCTATCATACTCCTCAGGGGGAATATGAAGTCTATGATGCTTTTGGCCATCAGTTACTACTAGATCGGCAAGGCATTAAACTACCTCCCTGTCCGAACGCTTATATGGGTGGACCGGTACGAATTGTTCGTTATAGTTAATTATTTATTCCGCTCATTTCGCACAAACATGATGGTTCCGATTGCAGTAAAAATAATAAATAATCCACAAAGGATTAATAAATTATAAAGGGGATCTAATAAGACAACCTGAGGATATTCTGGCTGATTAAGGTAAAAGATACTCCGGATAAAATCGACAGCATAAGTCATAGGAGCTAAATGAGACATGATTGATAAAACAGTGGGTAAGTTTTTGATAGGATTAAAAACACCAGCCAAGAAAAACTGAGGGAAGATGATAAAAGGAAAAATTTGATTTGCTGACCTTTGGCTATTTAGATTTGCAAGTACTAGTAATCCGAAACTTCCACCAAATAAACAAACCACTAAAGAAATAGGTAGTAAAGCAATTATTTGATGAATGCTGATAGGAACACCAATCACAAGCCCAAAGATAACAATACCTAGACCCTGAGTTAAAGCAATAGTTGATTCCCCTAATATCTTGCCAAAGATTATTGCATATCGAGAAATAGGAGATACAAACATTTCTTGCGAGAAATCATTTTCTCGATCTTCAATTAGAGAAATTATCCCTGCCGCAGTTGACTGGAAGAGAGTTTGTGCTAATACCCCGGTAAAGGTGAAAGTTAAAAAATTATAGCCGATATTAGGACCAAAACCACTTTGTAAACTGCTGCCTAAGACACCAATAAAAAGTACTGGGAAAATAAATGTGGCTAGAATTCGCGGTCGATCGTGAGTGAACTTAATAAAATCACGATAAGCGATAGCTAAAATGGCATTAAACTGTTCCATTAGGACTCCTCTCTTTGTTATTTTCTATTATTTCTAAATATGCTTCTTCCAGAGTGGGGGTATGTACTCTTAGGATAGAGAGAGGGGTTTTAATTAAAGAAATAACTTTTTGTGCAGATTTGCTATCCAAATCTATTCTGATTAAGTCATCTTCTGCAAATTTAATATGTAGCTGGGTGAGTTCAGCAGTTAATTTCTGGTGGTTTTGAGCATCTACTAAGAGATATTCTTCTACTAAATTTTGTTTAATTTTGGCTGGAGTTCCCAGAGCCACAATTTTTCCCTCATTAATAATGCAGACATGATCAGCATGTTCTGCTTCATCTAAATAATGAGTAGTTAAAAAGATGGTGGTGTTTTCAGTTTTTTTGATCTGCATTAAATAGTCCCACAAATTTTTCCTTGATAATGGGTCTAGGCCAGATGTTGGCTCATCTAAAAATAAAACTTTTGGTTTATGCATCAGGGATCTGACAATCTCCATTTTTCTTTTCATTCCACCGGAAAGCGTTTTGATAGGTTGGAATAAAACGTCCTCGATGCCTAATACCTTACCAAGAGAAGTCACGTCATCTTTGTAAGGTTGGGGCATTAGTGAAAAGCTGGGAGAAAAGGGATATAATCCATAAAGAATAGTGTGTAACCTAATATTTTCTTCAGCTGTTAAATTTAGATCCAGCGATGGGTTTTGAAAAATAATTCCAATATTTTTTCTCACTTTAGCCGAATCTTTATCTAGATCAAAACCAGCAATATCAATCTGTCCAGCTGTCTTGGATAGAGTAGTAGTCAGGATGGAAATAGTAGTAGTTTTTCCTGCTCCGTTCGGACCAAGAAAAGCAAAAAACTCTCCCTGTTGCACTATAAAAGAGATATCATCTACAGCATTTTTCTCAGCCTTACGATATTTTTTGATTAAGTTTTTAACTTCAATAATTGGTTTAGGAATTTTAGCCATTTGACTATTTTACCAGCAAATAAAAGCTTTTGCCAAGATAAGCAAAAAGAAATATTCTTTAGATTAAATTCAGGTATTAAATATGCAAGAGGTAAAAGAATTATTGCTTGAAGTTGTTTTACCAAAAGGTATTAGTTATGATAGCAAATATGAATAATAAACAAATAGGAAATATTGGAGAGCAGGAGGTTGTTGAGCATGTCCCTTGCCCGAATTGTGGTAAAAAATTGATGTGTTTGCCAGCAAACTTTCCGATGTATGATGTGCAGTGTACTGGTTGTGCTTTTCGAGCTCAAATAAAAACAAATAATACTAAACCTAGTACAGAGATTCTGGGAGCTGGCTGGGAGATTATGGATAAGGTTTTAAAATCTGGGTTTATTACACCGCCTTTACTTGCTAATTTTAAATGGATAGAGTCAGGGCAAGAAAAACATGAGATTCGTTTTTATCCATTTATTCCTAAGTCAAATTTAAAAAAATACAAGCTTTCAGACAAAGCCAGACGATCTAACTACTGGATGTTTAAATATATTGGTCTAGATAAATTACCATACTTCTTGGCATATAAACATTAGCACCTCTAGAAAGAGAAAAATAAATCTAGCGGATGGGGTTTGTTAACAACCATTAATTTTGTAGTAGGTATTGTTTGTTTGTCTGTTGGTATAACTCAAACTATGTGTAGATTGGTAAAAATTATAGTTTTGATTTGCTTTTATTGAGTTTCCTAGTATCAACCTATAGTTTGATTTAAAACTAATCTCATGATAAAATGACTTTTATGTTTCATGGTGAGACTGAACGTCATATAGATGAACAAAGATATATTCAGGCTGTCCAAACAGCCAAGTCTTTTTGGCAACGTACACCGATTCCCAAATCTGATGGAGACAGAAGGTTAGAAATTCAAGATTTGCTAGCCAGAATTACCGGTAGCCAAATAGACGATGTGACAGGTAAAAGTGCTGCTGCTTTAAAAACTACTGAATTGTTAAGAGGTGATCCATTTAGTGACCAGCAAGCCGGAATACTTGACAGAGTTCTGAAATTAGAAGATATTCACTATGAACAGATAGTAGCAAATAGTAGGAAACAAGTGTTATTGAATACAGAAGAGATTATCGATCTTCAAGCAGGTAATTGGTCAAGAGTAGAAGAGGTCTTCCAAGAATATCCCGAACGCCGCGCAGTATGGCAGGGTGCTTTAAGTAGACTTGCTGAAGGAGAAAAAATGCAGACTGTTTATCGGGGTATGCAGCTTCATAAGGACGATGTTCCGCTAGTATGTCAGTATGGTATCGTTGCCCAAGGGCTCTGGCAATCGCCAGATGTCGAAGCACTGTTTACTAGTTCACTATTTTCTTTATGGGGTTTGCCGTGGCTAGGACGATTCGCTCAAAGTAGCGATTATGAGTATGTAACTGCAAGAACGTTGCTGATGTCAAAAGGTAATCTATTAAGAGATGTTCATTGGGGCGAGAGTTTTAATATAGGTAGCAGTACTAGATTAGGCATTAGTACAACTACAGAAGCTAGACTGCAAAGAGTAGGGTCAGGAGAACGGTTTTATGGGAATTACCTGTTTGAAATAAAGGTTCCTGCCAGTAATTTGGTCAGAACAGCTGAAATAACAGGGAAAGCTTTTGGGGAAGATGAAAGAACGATTTTTTATTATATTCCACCAGAAGCAATTACTGCTTACTGTGTGAATTCTACACATTCGACTTCTAGTAAAGACCTATTTAGCTATTTTGAAGCTAATAAACAGGTTCTGCGCCGAGACTTTCTAGGAAAGTGGTTGTGTAGAATATGACCATTTTAGCAAGCAGTTACCCTGCTTTATTTTTATTTCTTGATTGTCTTATTTACAGAGAGTACAATGGCGCAGAGTTTAAAAAAGGAGGTGGGTTTTTAAAATGGCAAAAAAAGTTAGTGCTCCAGTAGTTAATCCTGGTCCTGAGATGCAGGTTAGCTTAAACTTGGATAGCACACCAATTTTATATACTGACAGTATCTCGATGACAGCAAACCAACTCGGTGTTACTTTGGATGTGATGCAAAGAGTCGGAACTACTAATCAGGTTCGAGTAGTAGCAAGAATTGGTATGAGTAGGGAACATGCTGAGAGATTTGTAGCTGAACTTGGTAAACTATTAATTTCTAGTGAAGGTCAAAGTGGTGGACAAACACAGAGGTTAGTTAACTAATTTGACTCTTAGTAACACTTCTGTTATTACCATGTTAGGGGGTGATTTATTTCGTGCCCAGAAAAGCCAAGAAAAAGAAGAAATAATTCATAGTCTTGTTAAAAGATTTGTAAGATTACTTAGCTCTTAATGAGAAGAGTTTGTTTATTAGCTATTATTCCAGTATTAATAGGGGGTGGGTTGTGGGGTTATTTTAAATTTTTGCGCGCTGAGCGGAGTTTGTTAATTGGTAGTCAAATTAGTCCAACAATTATGTCTACAATGGTACCTCTAAACCAAATGAAATTAACAAGTTTGGCCTTTAACGGTAATCAAATGATCCCTGCCCTTTTTACCTGTGATGGTCAGAATATTATTCCTCCACTTCAGTTTAGTAATTTACCAGATCAGACACAAAGTTTGTCTTTAACAGTTGTTGACCCTGATTCACCTTCAGGCTCTTTTACTCATTGGATTGTTTTTAATATTGATCCACAAATTACTCAAATACAACAAGGGGAAGTTCCGCTTGGAGCAAGTCAGGGTGTTAATAGTGCTGAAGAAAATAGCTATTTTGGCCCTTGTCCTAATACTGGAACTCATCATTATGTTTTTACCCTTTATGCTCTAGACAGTAAATTGAATCTACCAGAGGGAATTGATTTGGCTAGTTTTCTTGATAGCGTCCAAAATCATATTTTGACTCAAACACAGTTGGTTGGGATTTATCGGAGAAAGTAATCCACTTGCCACACTATTATCTATCTGAAAAAATATAAATTATGAAAAATAAAAAACTATATCGGAGTGAGCAAGATCGTATTATTGCTGGAGTTTTTGGTAATATGGGAAAATATTTTAATGTCGATCCAACTATTTTGAGACTAGTTTGGGTGGTAATGACTGTCTTTACTGGTCTGGCACCTGGTTTAATTGTATATATTTTAGCTGCAGTTATTATTCCTGCAGAACATTCCTCTTGAGATAGTACTATAGTATGATGATAGAGATGGAAATAAATGAGGGAGTGGTAGGGGTTGGCCAGACATCTCCTGAAGAAGATGTTCCTAAATCGAGTAAGTTAGTTCAGCGTTTAAAGAGTATTGGAGAAAAAGTATATAGATGGCGCCGGTCTCATGTAGAAATCGCACCTAGTGATTTTTTAGCGCAAATTAAACCTCGCGATGCTGAGAATGTTAAGGCTATTGTCGAAGCACTGGTAGACGCAAACGAAGATCTGTCTGGTATGGTTTTGGTAGCGGTGGGCGGTGCTTTAAAATGGCCTAATCATTACCACAAAGATTTGGACATGGTAATTATGGCTACTGATGACAACCTGACAAGTAGTCAAATTGAAAAGTTAAATAAGAGTATTATCCATATAATCGAAAGGTTGGATAGGTTTAAGATAGAAAAACAAACAGTACTTGATGCCGATAGTGATGCGCGTGATTTTTATTATTTAAGGAAGCCTGAAACAACAACAGTTCATATTGTTCCCGCTCAGCGTAAAAACAGTCTAGCTAAAGATCAATTTGATTTAGCAATCTTAATGGGAGATAAATTTTCTATCATCTATCTAGGTGATGGGAATAAAAACTTATTAGAGCCAGCTAAAACTTTAGTAGGTTCAGGCCAATCTCCTCACTAAATTCTCGCTCAATGGTTTCTTCACTAGTATCAATCACTGCCTCAAAAGTGGCACTAATGATACACTCATTAACATGTCCTCCAAAACTGTGATGATTTTTATCACAGAGATTAATGTGTAGATGTAAATAAACCTCTTTGTCTTTGGTAGTAATGTTACCTAAAAGTGGAGCAATCTCGAAATTATCTGTTAATTTATCAGAATAATATTTTTTCTCAACTGGGTCATAAAGCCCAACGGTCACATTATTAGTTGCTCCAATTCCTTGAATAGTTCCTAATTTGATGTTTTCCTGAATACAAAACTCTTTAAGAGTCTGGACAATATCTTGACCTTTATCGACTCTTAAAAAATATTTACTGCCAACTTTTCTAAATTCCATGTTAGTTATTGTAACATATGATGTGACAATTAGTCCCAGTTGTTGTAAACTGATGGCGTGTTAATTGATTTTATTTATCTGCACCCTAATTTGATTAGAAATATAGTACTAGCCATTTTAGTTGGGACTTTAGTGGGATTAATTATTTCCTCAATCTATAAATCTGGTAAAGTAAATTTAGCTGATGTTTGTTGTGGGGTAATAGGAGCTCTCTTAGGAGGATATTTACTTTTTAATTTGGGGCAACAAAGTGACTCTTATACTGAACCTTTCAGCTTAGCTGGCTCGCAAATACTAGGCGCAGCGCTAATGGCTCTGGGGAAAAGAATCTTGTTTAGAGGTTAGAATTATTTACTCAATTTTTCTTTAAAATAATCAACCCAGGGAATAACACTAGGGTCTTGCTGATATAAAATTGCCAGAAAGAAAGAGAAAAATCCTCCAAATAATAATGCCTCAAAAACTTGCTCTAGTTTGTTAACACCTTCTAGATGGTATTTAATACTCTCTACATTGTTTAGTTTAATTACCTCTTCAGTTAAACTTAATCTCTTTTTGAGATGTTCGCTGTAAAGATTTGAATCTAGGAAGAGAACAGTTAAGTGCTTATCTTCAGGATTCTTTAACCCTTCCATTAAATGGTGATTGAGCTCTGGCAAGAAGGAAAACATGGAGATGGATTTGGCTGTTTCGTTAAGCTGGTTGCGGATGATATGGGCATTGCCAGATAAAAATGAACCAGCAAAAACCATTGGTATTTTATTGGAGACTTCTTTGGCTAAAGCTTTTGCTTCTTCACAAATTCTGCTGCTATTTTCATCTAAATATTGTAAGGTATCTGTGATTACTTGAGCAGGTACCTTGATTAAGCCAAGAGCTCTCAAAATATCAATAGTGCCTAGAACTAGATAACCTGTACCAAGTCTTGGTTGGCCAGAAGGGTTATGTACTGGATCAAAAACAATCAATGGTAGCTTTTGTTCTTTGAGAGTTTGGGCAAGTTCCCCCCCACTGGTAAAACCTAAAATTTTAGCCTCCTTTTTAGAAGCAGCTTGTAAACAGCTTAAAACTTCCTCAGTTGATCCAGAGTAACTAGTTAAAATTACTAAAGTTTTATCATTAACAAAGCCAGGCAAATCATAATCATTATTAATATAGATAGGGATTTCTAATTCATTTTTAAATAAACCACTGACTATATATGCTCCATAAGCAGACCCTCCCATGCCAGCAAAAACAATACTTTCCACATTACCCACTCTGGCAATAAGATCTTCCCCGCCTAACATTTCATGAATCTGGTAGCATTGTTTAACAAAAGATTTAGTAGATCCTAAAACATCCTTTGAGTCAAACTTTTTTATTTCTCCGGGGTCATCCAGGTTAATCATTAAGCTGTTTCCTTCCATTGGGTACTGACTTGAGGATATTTACTTAATTTTTCTTTAAAGAGTGCTTTTAGTTTCTCGATACCTGCTGCTGTTTTTGATTCAAACCTGAGTACTAACATTGGAGTTGTATTGGAGGCTCTGATTAAACCCCAGCCATCATCAGTATAAACTCTTGCTCCATCCACATCAATTACTTTTAACTTATCTTCTTTAAATTGTTGGGTGATTTCCTGAATAATCTGGTGTTTGGTTTTATCAGGTGCATCGATATTAATGATTGGAGTTGAGTCATAATGTGGAAGCTCTGCAATGATGGCTGATAATGGTTTATTTTGTGAAGATAAATATTCAAGTACCTTGAGGGCAGCAAACATTGAATCGTCAAAACCATAGAAATTGAACTTTTCACCAAAAAACATATGTCCACTCATCTCTCCTGTTAAAGAAATATTTTGTCTATGCATTTCGGCTTTGATTAATGAGTGTCCAGTTTTATACATCACTGGAATTCCACCATGAGCTTTAATATCTTCTGGTAAGACCTCAGAGACCTTGACATCGAACATTACTTTTTCTCCGGGATGTTGACTCAAAAACAATCTCGAAACTAAAATTAAAATCACATCCGCCAAGATAATATTACCTTTTTCATCTACCATTCCTAATCTGTCTCCGTCTCCATCAAAAGCAAAACCAAAATCACATTTATTTTTAATAGTTTGCTCAGCTGTATCTTTCATCATAGCGATATTCTCTGGATTAGGTGTGTAATGAGGGTAAGTTGGATCAATATTGGTATTATGCTCAACTACTTCACAGCCAGCTCTTCTTAGTAACTCTGGAGCTACAATTGCTGCTGTGCCATTACCTGTGTTAACCAAAATTTTAAATTTTTTACCAACTTTACTTCTAGATAATAAATCTTGGATATAGCCCTCTTTGATATTTGAATTTTTTGTTTGACCATGACCAGTGGTAAAGTCCTCACTAATGATTAACTGATACAGTTTTTGAATCTCTTCACCAGACAAAGTTTTAGACAAATTATCACTAACTTTAGCTCCATTCCAACCAACTGGGTTGTGACTTGCGGTAACTGTTAAACCGCCTTTAATCTTAAAAAAGTGTTGAGCCCAATAGCCCATTGGGGTGGTAACCTCACCAATATTGGTCACATTTACACCAGATTCGTTCAAACCCTTGATTGCTTCTTGGGAAAACTTTTCAGAAGATGCTCGGACATCGTGTCCTACCACCGCTTCATTAATATCTTCTTTTTGTAAGTATGTTCCTAGACTTCGACCTATATAGTAAATTGAGGTATCGTTAATTTCTTCAGCTGATTCATGGCCGCGAATATCATATTCGCGAAACATTGTTTGAGTAACTTTTGCCATAACTTGATTTAAAGAGGTAGAGGTCTTTTATAATTATTCGAAAAATACCATAACTTAAACAATGATTAAATCGAATAATTAAAAATCAGCTCTAACCTTCGTAGCTCATACTACCACATCTTGAAAAGGTAGCACAACTTTAAATTAAACTGAGTTGCTCTGTTTTAATGGCAGTCACTTTTTCTAACACTTGAGTTAGTTTGAGAAAATCTTCTTTAATTGCCTCCATTACCCCTCCGTTTCTTAGGGCAGCGGCGGGATGATACATGGGGACAACTAATATCTCTTCTCCATGCCAGAAAACTTTTTGTAGCTTGCCATGAACTTGAGATATTTTAGCAAAAGGTAGAAATTTGCCCATGGAAAACCTACCAAGTGTAACTATTAGCTTAGGTTTAATAATTCCGATTTCCTGATCCACATATGGAGTAAAAGCAGCAATCTCTTCAGGCAAAGGATCCCTGTTATCGGGTGGTCTAAATCTGACCACATTGGAGATGTAAACATCTTCTCTTTTCAGATCAATACTAGTGAGTAATTTTTCTAATAATTGTCCAGCTTGTCCCACAAATGGTCTGCCTTTTTGATCTTCCCAATATCCAGGAGCTTCTCCTAAAAAGTAAATTTTAGTATCCGGATTTCCTTCCCCAAAAACAAGCTGAGTTGCCCCTTTTCTCAAAGGTAAACTTTGGTCTTTGAGCATTTTTTCCTTTAAGTTTTTGAGCTGCTCTTGTTTATCCATTACTTAGCAATTAACTGAGTAGGAATAGTATATGCTCCTGGTCTTAACACTGCAAATTTGTGATCAACCAATTTTGCTAAAGTTGAGGATTGTCCAGACAACTTGCCTTGATCTAGATAATAATTCACTTGCTCGCCAAAAGCGACCTTGGCCTCCGTAATATTCTGGGCAGGTTTTTCTCCAGCTAAATTAGCACTTGGGGCTACCAGGGGACCAGTCTTTTTAAGCAATGCCCTCAAATCAGGCTTATCAGGTATTCTCAAAGCAAGAGTTTTACTGCCGCGATGTAAATAAGTTAACCTTTCGTTTGGGCAGGGAAAGATAATGCTTAGTGGATTAGGCCAAACAGAGTCAATCAGTTGTATTGTCTTCTGATCAAGTTGGATATTAAATAACCCTAGGTCTTTAATTGAGGCAATTAAGATGATCATTGGTTTGCTTAAGTCTCTTTTACGTAACTGATAAATTTTCTCCACAGTTTGAGGATTTAAGGCTGAACCAACAATGCCGTATAAGGTATCTGTCGGGATGACAGCAATTTTTCCTTCTTTGATTAACTGACTTAATTGATTATTAACTAGCATGGTTAAGGTTTACTAAGTTATTCCATCTTAGCATTGCTAGAGGCAGCTGATGAGAGGGCAAGAATTTGTCGGTGCTTATTAAACTTGAATTGTTTGGTTCAATAGCGATCAACAGATTTTTTGCTGTCAGAAAGTAAATGTCAGTGTATGTATTTAATTTAGTCTTTGGGCCTTTGATTATCCAAGACTCAGTTTTAAGATGTGCATTGGTGAGTCTTTGGATCAACTTAACCATTTCAGCGTAATCATTACTATAATTTCTTACCCCATGAGGCGAGTATTCTCTTGATGCAATTAATCCTCCGATCAATAGTGCTACTCGACTTTTTGGTGAAGTATTCTGTTGGAAGCGATGAGTGATTACCCCAAAACTATCAGCAAAAAATCCTGTTAATAGAACATTTGGAGAAATATGGAACATTTGCGATAATGTTCGTCCGGAGTTAGGATGTTTGCCACTCAATACTAGCCCTAGACAACACTCACACTCAGCAGTATATTTGTCTTGACCATTACACTCAGAATAGCTAAAATCCTCAGGATAGCGTACGAGGTTAGTTAGTGGAGGTTGTAAAATCATTTCTGGGTGCATAGAAAGTGCCTCAGCAGTTGAGGAAAATAATTCGTAATTAATTGGTAAAGATCTTTCAGAAGTACTCATCTTTTACTGATCTCTTTTGAGAAAGAGAGAACAGTATAGCAGAGAAAGGATAGATCTACAACCTATAGTTATATATAGCTGGGAGATATTTAAGCAGCTGGAGTGTTACTTGGTTTACCCTTGGAAAAACTTATAATATTCTCGATAGTAGTATCTAGAATTCTTTTCACTGCCTCCTGTGTATTAAAAGCATTGTGTGGAGTAATGATGACATTTTCATGATCAATTAGATATTGATTTTCTAACATTGTCCTGAGCTCTTCTTTTTTCGGGTGCTCTGTTAATAAATAATCTTCTTGATCTTTCATCCCACCCTCTTCTTCTAAAACATCCAGTCCTGCTCCTGATAAGATTCCAGCCTGTAGAGCTTGGATCAAGACTTCTGTTTCAATAACTGCTCCTCGTGAAGTGTTAATCAAAACTGCCCCCTTTTTTATCATCTCTACATTATGTTTATTAATCATATGATGTGTGGAAGGCAGGTAGGGGACATGTAAAGTGATTACATCAGAATTTTTTAGTAACTCTTCAAAATCTACATATTGAAAATTTAGCTCTTCTTGCAGGGATGGCTTAGGGTAAGCATCATAAGCGATAACTTTCATACCAAAACCTTGAGCAATTTTAATAGAATACTGCCCAATTCTGCCTGTACCGACTACACCCAAAGTCTTACCTAAAAGATCAAAACCTTGTAGATTGCCACTATCGAACGAACCATGACCTTTTACTTCTTCATAAGCTTGATAGATTTTCCTAGAGAGGTTAAGAAGTAATCCAAAAGCATATTCAGCAACAGTATTATCTCCATAGCCTGGCACATAAGAAATAACAATTTTTCTTTTTTGAGCTGCTTTTAAATCAATGTGATCAAGGCCTGTAGTTCTGGTAGTGATTAATTTTAGATTAGGTAGACTATCCATGATTTCTGCTGTGATTTTAGATCCAGTAAAAACTGAGATGGCATCATAATCGCTCACTAGTCTGAGCTGATCATTATCAAGAGGTGATTGACTAAAGTTGAGGGAAAAATCTACTAGTTTTTGGCTTAAATACTTTGCTTCCCACTGTTGTGTTTCAAAGAAACCAATTTTCATATAAACTTACCAACTTAGGAATTTTCAATTTCGATTAATCTTTGATATTTAACCAAGCGTTCTTTTTGTAGAGGTGAACCAGCTTTGAGTCCATCAGCAGCTACTCCATAGGCCAAATCAGCAATGAAATCATCCTCTGTTTCTCCGCTGCGGTGGGAGACAATAATCTTCCAGCCAAAACGCCGAGCCATTTTGATTGCTTCAATAGTTTCCGTAAAGGTGCCAATCTGATTTGGTTTTATAATCATAGCATTAGCAGCATCACTTTGTTTGGCCTCCTCAATCCTTTTAGTGTTAGTGACTGTTAGGTCATCGCCGACAATCCAAATGGAATCATCAGTGATTTGATGAAAAGTTCCCCAATCATCAAAATTGTCCTGATTAAACGGATCCTCAATTGACATAATAGGGTAATTGGCCACGATTTTTTGATAGAGATCGATTAATTGTTGAGTAGTCCAGTTATCGCTGCGCCAACTATATTTTTGGTTTTTAGGATCCCAAAAAGAAGAAGCAGCGATGTCTAAGGCGATTTTTGATTGTTCAGTAGATTGATATGTTTTAAGCGCTTGTTCCAAGATTTTTAGACCGTCTTCAGGATTATCTCCAGAAACAATAAAACCTCCCTCATCACCAAAGTTGAGTGGATGATTTTCGGAGGTTAAAATATTTTTAATCGTCTCAATTATTCCATTGACTATCTCTAGAGATTTAGTAGGAGATTTGCTTTGGGGAACAACCATATATTCTTGAAAAGCTAGGGGGTTAAAATTTTGATCAACGTGTAAGCCTCCATTAATCACGTTACTGAAAAACATTGGAAAACCAGTTGGACTAATACCAGCAATCTGACTGATTGCTTGGTGTAATTGTAAACGATTAGTTTGTGCCCACAATCTTAAAAAAGCAATACTGAGTGCCAAAGTTGTGTTTCCTCCCAAATTGCTTTTTTGTACTGTCCCATCAGTAGCAATTAAAAATTGATCAAAACTGGTTGGTCCAGAAAAATCAGTTTTAACTAGAGTACTAGTAAGCTGGGTAATAATTTTTTCAGCATCTTGGGCGCTGTGACTAACTGCTTCATGCTCACCTTTACTTTTCCCAGCAGGGACTGAGGCAGTGGCTTTGATACTGCCTACTGACAGAGTCACTTCAATAGTGTCTTTATCCCGTGAATCTTGAATAATCTTTGTATCAACAGAATCTATTTTAGCCACTTTCTAACTCCTCGATGAACTTTTTTCTCAGTTTCTAAGATAGCCATTGTTGTTTTGATAATAGAATCAGGATTGAGAGAAATACTCTCAATGCCCAACTCGACTAAAAATTGAGCAAAATCTGGATAATCAGATGGGGCTTGGCCACAAATGCCCACATATTTATGATGTTTTTTAGCAACTTTAATCACTTGCTTAATCATTGCCTTGACTGATTCTTCTTTCTCATTAGCAATATGGGCCAGATGAGCGTTATCACGATCAATCCCCAAGGTCAGTTGTGTCAAATCATTAGAGCCAATCGAAAAACCATCAAAAATCTTAATAAACTCCTCAGCCTCAATAATATTACTAGGGATTTCTGCCATCATATAGACCAGCAAATCATCAACACCTTTTTTCAAACCATATTCCACCATTTTTTGGGCAACTTTTCGTCCCTCTTCTGGAGTACGACAAAACGGTACCATTACCGCAATATTTTTTAAGCCCCATTCTTCGCGAGCAATTTTAATCGCTTTACACTCTAGGCCAAAGGCATGTTCAAAATTTGGGTCATAGTAGCGAGAAGAACCACGCCAGCCAATCATTGGGTTTTCCTCTTTAGGTTCATATGCTTCTCCACCAAGCAAAGTAGCATATTCATTAGTTTTGAAATCAGAGAATCTAACAATAATTTTCTTAGGATAAAAAGCAGCAGCAATTTGCGCTACACCTTGCGCCAATTTTTGAACATAAAAATCGACCTTGTCAGGATAACCTAATGCCAGTTGATCAATTTGCTCTTTTAATTTTTTATCGGTCAGCTTATCAAAGTTGATAAGGGCATTAGGATGAACTTTAATATGTGAGGCAATAATGAACTCTTCCCGGGCCAGTCCGACACCATCGTTAGGTAAAAATGAGGCTTCATAAGCTTCATCAGGACTTCCGATATTAATCATAATCTTAGTCTTTGGCTTTTTTAGGTTATTTAAAGAAAATGTTTTTACTTCCCAGTCACACTTACCCTTCCAAACATAACCTTCTGCTCCAGTTGAACAATCCACTGTGATTAACAGACCATTCTTGATCTTTTCGGTAGCAAACTGTGAGCCAACAATTGCCGGTATACCTAGTTCCCGGGAGACAATCGCTGCGTGTGAAGTACGTCCCCCCTCATCGGTCACTATTGCCGAGGCAATTTTCATAATTGGTTCCCAATCTGGATCAGTCATTTTGGTAACCAAAACTTCGCCTTTTTTAAATTGATTGATCTGGGAAGCTGATAAAATTACATGAGCTTCACCATCAGCAATCTTGGCACCAACAGAGGCCCCTTTCACAATCATTTCAGTGCTCTTGTGCATAATATAGCTAGTTATTTCTGTCGTGGATTTTCCTGCATGGATAGTTTCTGGTCTGGCTTGGACAATAAATAATTCCTCACTCACACCATCCTTGGCCCACTCCATATCCATGGGTTTGCCATAATGTTCCTCGATTTGTACAGCCCATTTAGCCAGCTGAATGATTTCTTTGTCTTTAAGAGTGAATTGTTGCTGTTTTTCTTTGGGAGTGTCAATTAACTTAGTAGCTTTTGCTTCACTGCCATAAATGAGAGTTTGTAATTTAGTCCCCATTTCCTTGGCGATGATTGAAGGAAAACCTTTTTTTAAAGTTTCTTTGTGGATTTGGAACTCGTCAGGAATTACTGCCCCTTGGACAATCATTTCTCCTAAACCCCATGAAGAGTTAATAACCACTACTCCTGGAAAGCCAGTATCAGGATCAATTGAAAACATTACTCCGGAGCAAGCCTTATCTGACCGAACCATTTTTTGTATTCCAACTGAAAGATAAATTTTAGTATGATCAAAACCTTTATCTTCCCGATAGGAGATAGCCCGGTCAGTAAATAGTGAAGCAAAGCATTCTTTGGTGGCAGTTAACAGCTTCTCAATACCTACAATATCTAAGTAAGTTTCTTGTTCGCCAGCAAAAGATGCCCCGGGTAAATCTTCGGCAGTTGCTGAAGAGCGAACAGCCACATCGACGTTGGCAACTTTAAATTGATGAGATAATTGCTGATAAGCCTCTTCTAACTCTGTTATTAATTGTTCTGGGAGTTTAGCATCAACGATTGCTTGGCGGATTTTTCTACCTCTTGCTTGTAGATTAGCCAGATTTTTGGTGTCTAAGTCGGCCAAAACTTCTTTAATTAAAACATCCAGCTGATTTGCCTGGAGAAATTCTTGGTAAGCATCAGCAGTAATGGCAAAACCATTAGGGATATTAACACCTCTTTTTGTCAGCTTGCGGTACATCTCTCCCAGTGAGGCATTTTTACCTCCAACCTTGGGGACATCAGCAATGGTTAGGTCTTTAAACCAAATAATTCTTTGCATAGGCAGAAAGCTTCTTTAAGGTTAACACAGAAGGTTTCTTAGAGTAAAGGGTAAAAAATCCGGTCGGGGTGGGGAGAGTTGAACTCCCTACATCTGGACCCCCAGCCCAGCGTTCTACCGGTGAACTACACCCCGAATCTGCAAGAGGGGAGAAGAGGTCAGTGGATGTTAGCTTAAAAGCACTGACGTTCTCTGATTATGTAAAGATTTTAGCAAAATTTACTAGATAAAGCTATTATTCTTATAGCTTCCCTACTCTATTAGTATGTATCCATACAGCAAAGCAATATCAAATCTGGATAGTTGAAATATAAAAACATGTTGATATAATACTAATTAAGATGCCTCAGACAAATTCCACTGCAAAATCTGCTGCTGTCTTAGCCGCTATGCAGCAAATCCAAAAACAATATGGTACTGGCTCGATTATGAGGTTAGGGGAGCGGGTAGAGAAGATGTCCATCGATACAATTCCCACCGGCTCCTTAGCGCTAGATTTAGCCCTGGGCGTAGGAGGTTTGCCTAAAGGCAGGATCGTTGAGATATATGGTCCGGAGGCTTCAGGTAAAACCAGTATTGCCTTGCATGTCATTGCTGAGACTCAAAAGCGAGGAGGCGTAGCTGCTTTTATTGATGCCGAGCATGCTTTAGATCCGGTCAGAGCGCAAAGGATCGGTGTTAACTTAGATGATTTGTTAATTTCTCAGCCCGATACTGGTGAGCAAGCTTTGGAAATTGCGGAAACTTTGATTCGTTCCGGTGGTGTGGATGTTATCGTTATTGATTCAGTAGCCGCACTGGTACCTAAGGCAGAAATTGAAGGTGAAATGGGTGATGCCATGGTGGGAGTCCAGGCTAGATTAATGTCTCAGGCTTTAAGAAAGTTAACTGGAGCAATCTCCAACACTAATACTATTGCGATTTTTACAAATCAGTTAAGACAAAAAATCGGGGTGATGTTTGGCAATCCGGAAACAACTCCGGGTGGGCTGGCCCTAAAATTTTATGCCTCGGTCAGGTTAGATATCAGAAAGATTGAAAATATTAAAGTAGATAATGAAGTTGTGGGTTCCAGGCATCGTGTCAAAGTTGTTAAAAATAAAGTAGCTCCCCCATTTCGAACTGCCGAATTTGATATGGATTCTGATGGTATTTCTCATAACGGTGAACTTTTAGATATTGGTATTGAGCTAGGGATCTTAACTAAATCTGGGGCTTTTATAAAATGGGTAGATAAGATGTTAGGGCAAGGCAGGCAAGCAGCCATTGACTACCTTAAGGAAAATTCCAAGGAAGCAGAAAGATTAGAAAAAGAGATCAGGGAAATTTGGAACAAACAGAAAACTGGTCAGGAAATAGTTGTTGGTAAAGAAGAAGGTGTTGAGGAAAATGGGGTAGCTAAAGAAGAGGTTTAATCTTATCAAACTTGGCTTAAGACTAATGCCAAAAATTACCACTGTAGAACTGCAAAAAAAGAACCCTCATCGTTTTAATGTTTATCTTGATGGTCAGTTTGCTTTTGGTGCAGACGATGATCTACTAGTTGAGTACAAAATTATCTCAGGTAAAGAAATTACTCAACAAGAACTAGATAAATTATTATTTGCGGCTGAGATCGGTAAGCTATTGGAAAAACTGTACGGACTTTTAACAATCAGGCAAAGGTCCAAAAAAGAAATTGTCGATTATTTGCATCGTCTGTCTTTTAAAAGGCAGATCAAGAATCAAGATCCTCTCTCAGATGCTGTGGTTAATCAGCTGATACAAAGACTTGAACAAAAAGCTTTAATCAATGATTTACAGTTTGCCAAAAGTTGGGTGGCAGCCAGGCGAAAATCTAAACAAAAAGGTCTACAAGCTTTAAAAACTGAGCTTTACCAGAAAGGAATATCAAGAGAGATTATTGAGGAGGTTCTAGCTCAAGATCATTCTGAGTTTGATGAAGAAATTTTAGCTGAACAGGCTCTGCAGAAAAAACTGAAAGCATGGAGTCAATTGCCTCAAGTTGATTTTCGAAAAAAAGCTACTGAATTTTTACTTCGCAGAGGGTTTAACTACTCAATAGTTACTAATCTTATTGCAAAGATTTCCCAAAAAAGGTAGAATATCTTATCTTAAGAAAGATATTGAGGAAATTATGGATATTAAAGGAGTTGACAACCATAACCAATATTTTCTTCAGCCCCTAATTTAGGGGAAACTTTGATGCAACTATCTTTCTGAGATTATTCTAGTCAGCAGAAGGTATCATGAATTTTTGGCATTTTAGCTTAACGTTAGTTAGTAGATAAATCCAAAAAGTCCATATGAAATAATGCAAAAAAATTTTGGTCCAGGTAATAATCAAAATGATCAAAACCCTAGTCAAAACGGGGATTTTGTCAAACAGGAAACAGAGCTAGCACGTCGAGAAGGAATTTTAGAAGAGCGGGAAAGAATTATATCTGAAAAACAAAGAGAAGTTGATGAACATTTAGCTGATTTGGAAAAAAAGAGAAAAGACTTAATCTCTAAGTTGGAAAAATCAGCAGCTATGTCTGAAAATGATGCCCAGAAATTACTTTTAGAAAACGTAGAGAAAGACTTATCCTCAGAGATTTCTAAACGTATTAAGCAATCAGAAGATGAAATTAAACTTGAATCAGACAAGCGAGCCAGAGAATTGTTGGCTGAAGCTATGTTACACGGAGTAACAGATTTTGTAGCAGAGTTTACTACCTCCCAAGTTGAATTACCTGATGAAGAAATGAAAGGTAGGATTATCGGTAAAGAAGGTCGTAATGTGCGTACTTTTGAAAATGCTACTGGTGTGGATGTTTTGATGGATGAAACACCAGGAGTATTAATTTTGTCTTCTTTTGATCCAGTCAGAAGAGAAATTGCGAAAATTGCCCTACAAAGGTTGATGCAAGATGGGCGAATCCAGCCACAACGTATTGAAGAGATTGTGGACAGTACCCGTGCTGATGTGGAAAAACTAATGTGCCAAGCTGGTGAGGATCTTTGCCATGAAGTTAATGTTTATAATTTGCCCTCAGAGCTTATTTGCTTATTAGGAAGATTTAAATATCGATATTCTTATGGGCAAAATATGATTCAACATACTTTAGAAGAAACAAAAATAGGAATTGCTTTGGCTAAACTACTTGGAGCCAATGTAAATATTGTTAGATTAGGTTGTTTATTACATGATATCGGAAAAATAGTTACTGAAGGGGATGAGGGAACACATGTTGAGAAGGGCGTTCAAGTTGCCAAGAAGTATGGACTGCCTGATGCAGTGATAAATTGCATTGCTGAACATCACGAGGATAAACCCTTCTCTTCAGTAGAATCAATTATTTGTTATATTGCTGATGCAATTTCTGGAGCCAGGCCAGGTGCCAGAAGAGAGGATGTTGAAAGCTATATCAAGAGAATTGATGACATTGAAAAAATTGCTACTTCATTTGAAGGGGTAGATAAGGCTTTTGCTGTAGCTGCAGGAAGAGAAGTAAGAGTAATAGTATTTCCAGACAAAATTTCTGATGATGAGCTACCTAAACTCACTCATGATATTGCTCAGCAGATATCCCAGGAAGTAATGGTGCCTGGCCAGGTTAAAGTGACTGCGATTAGAGAAGTGCGAGCAGCTGAGTATACAATGACCTCCTAGTCTGTTTACTCTTTACAAAGTCTAGCTTTTTTGCTAAATTCAATTCAGGTATGATCAAGAATATAATCTAGCCTTTTAGTCAAAAGATATTAAATAAGGCTAATTATTTTTTCATATTTGTACTATGACGAAAAATGAGTTGATTGAAAAAGTTGCTAAGAAGTCTTCACTGACGAAAAGAGCAGCCGCAGACGCGGTGAATTCAACTTTTGATTTGATCAGAGATTCGCTGACCCGCGGTGAGAAAGTAATCATCACAGGCTTCGGCACTTTTTTGATTAGGAAGCGTGCTGCTAGGCGTGGTCGCAATCCTCAAACTGGGCAGACGATACAGATCCCAGGAAAAAAGTTACCAGGTTTTACAGCAGGAAAAACTATTAAAAGATTAATTAAATAACTCCCCTTGTTTGTTTGACATTTGTTTCTGTCAGTAATATATTGTATCCATACATGTCAAAGCCAAGTATTGACCGTGTTGTTAACGTACCTGACGAGATGATCCGTAAACTATTAACTGATAGTGAAATCAGGATGGTTAAACAGCGTCTATTAATTATTAATCTGCTTGATGAAGGTTTGTCTATTCGTCAGGTGGCTGAAAAAGCTAAGGTAGGCACGGATACAGTGGTTAGAGTGGCCCGTATGGCCCAAAAACATAGCTTGCGCAAGAATCCTCATAGCAGACGAACAATGAAAAAAGTTCCTGGCAAAACTGCTTGGATTTTTGGTAGATCAGAGTAACTGTAACGTTTCCCGTAGTTTGTTTAATTGTTGCCGACATAATTTTAAATCTGGATTGCTGGTTATAATGTGATCTGCTTTTTCTAAGGCTTGCCTGGTCAATATCTTTTAAAAGTTCTGCCAATTTCATGTATCCGCCAGAAACCCAGACATCTTTATTGTACTTATCCTCGGTTTGGTTGGCCTCGAGTTCAGCGATATGTTGTGATAATCTCACAAGAGCGCTTTTATCACCTACTTGATATTCGGCAAAGCTGAGGTGAATTTTAATATCAGTAACTATCACTGGACGATTAAAGCTTGCCGGAGGGTTATGTAGCATGTTTGCTAAAGCCTCTTGATAGAACTTGACAGCTTGTTGGTGGTTGCCTAAAGTTTCCTCAGCTTTGGCTAAATTATAAAGCGGGTACTGCCAATGCCTGTGGATCATGGCTATTTTTAGCGATTTCAACAGCGGAATTTGCTGATGACTTAGCCAGAATTAAAAAATTCTGATCTTGAGTCTGTTCAAAAAGATGACGAAATGTGAGAAAGCGGGACGCCAAAACTTCAGTAAACCCAATCGTATTTCCTTCCTGTTGATAAGCTAACATTTTTGACTCAATATCAAAAAAAGCTCATAGGATATAATTACGACAGATGAACCAAAAAATTTTGGTGATAATGGGTCTGACTACCACCGGTAAAACCGATTTAGCGCTTAAGTTTGCTCGGAAACTTAATGGCGAGTTAATCTCTTGTGATTCGCGACAAGTTTTTACTGGTCTTGATCTTGGCACTGGTAAATTGCCTAGTCAGGAAAAAACAGTCAAAATTGAAAAATTTCCTGGTCATTGGAGAATAGATGGTGTTTTGGTACATATGTATGATGTAGCAGATCCTCGACAAAGATATACGGTGAAAAATTACACTGACCAGGCTGAGGAAGTCATCAGCAATATTATAAAGAACAGAAAACTTCCTATTATAGTGGGTGGTACTGGACTATATCTCAAAGCTTTACTTGAGGGTTTGCCAAACTTGGCTATTCCAGACGATCTTTCTAAGAGGGGAGATCTAGCGAAGTTGAATCTTAAAGATCTGCAGGAGCAATTAATTAAACTTAGTCCGCAAAAATGGCAATCTCTAAATATGTCAGATCGTCAGAATCCAAGAAGACTTCTCCGCTCTATTGAATTATTAAATATGAATCCATACAGCAATACAAGAATAAAACAATTGGGTTTAGAATCTAAATTTAATGTTTTAAAAATAGGTTTGACTGCTCCACGGCCTATAATTAACAATCGTATTAATTTACGTTTGTCTGCAAGAATTCAGCAAGGTTTAATGGAAGAGGCAAGGAAATTGTATAGTCAGGGCTTGAGTTTAGATCGGATGAAAGAGTTAGGCTTAGAATATGGTTGTTTAGCTGATTTATTAGCAAAACAAATAGACAAACATCAATTTGAACTGGATTTACAAAATAAAATACACCAATTTGCCAAAAGACAATGGACTTGGTTCAAGAAGGTAAAAAAAGTGTATTGGTTTGATATTACTGCTACAGATTGGACTACTCAGGTAGATAATTTAACACACTCATGGTACTATTCAGGCAAAGAGGGAGCTTTGGGCTGATGAATAAAAGAGTTGATATATCTTATCGTACGGTTGTTTTTATCACGATTTTTTTCCTGCTTTTATGGATCCTTTTTTTGATTCGAGACATTATTTTACTGCTTTTTGTCGCCTTCATCTTTATGTCGGCAATTTCACCATTAGTCGAAAGATTAGTTAAAATTAGAATACCTCGCCCACTCGCTATTTTAATCTGTTTTATTTTTATAGTTGGAGCTTTTATCTTGATGGTGACATTTGGATTTACACCATTAATTAATCAGATTGCTGGATTATCGGAAAAATTAGCAGATATCATTGGGACTTTGGTTAATTCAAAATTTGTCGATCAATCGATCATCAATCAAGAGTTGAGTAGCTTGTCTCATCAAGTAATTAATTTTACTGTGGGTTTATTTGAGAATTTAATTGGCTTTGTCAGTGTAGTAGTAATGACTTTTTATCTGTTGTTAGACCGGGAGAAAATTGAAGGTAAAACAATTGGTCTTTTTACTGGAAATCAAGAGAAGGTACAAAGATTAATTAGGAAAATTGAATATAAACTAGGTGCTTGGTTGAGAGGTCAATTAATATTATCGGCTTTAATCGGCATTTTGTCATATACAGGTTTGCGCATATTAGGGATTGAGAACGCTTTGCCACTTGCTATTTTGGCGGGATTTTTAGAAGTTGTGCCAGTAATTGGTCCAATAATCTCTGCCATTCCAGCAATTTTACTTGCCTTAACTATTTCGCCTTTCACTGCTGCCTTGGTTGCCTTATTATATTTAGCGATTCAGCAATTAGAAGGACATATTGTGGTACCACAGGTGATGAAGCGAGCAGTTGGGTTAAATCCTTTGCTAGTCATCCTTGCTATCTCGGTTGGGGGACGTTTATTAGGTATAGCTGGAGCACTACTCGCTGTTCCTATTGCTGTTGTTATCCAAGTGATAATTGAAGAGGTTCTAACCCCTTCTCATCTGCATGAGATTTGATATAGATTACCTGAAAATGGTATAATTTTTGTGCCTAGGAGGTGGACGATACTCAGAAGTAATTTTGAGAGGAAAGTCCAGACAGCATAGAGTAAGGTGCCCGCCACAAGGCGTGGAGCCGTAAGGCCTAGTTAGAGTAACAGAGACGAGCTGGGTGGCGCCAGATGAAACGATCAAGCGACTGGATTCCATAATTTTGTGGAGACAATCCTCCCTGCTGCAATCCTAGAATTAGTCGGACTACTCGTCCTAAGACTTAAATCAGGAGCACTCCGTCAAATACGGAGATGAAGTGACTTTTTAATCACATCATAGATAAATTTCGTCAGCTTAATAGAATTCTCAATAATATTAAGCGACAGAATCTGGCTTACAGCTTCCTAGGCATTGAGAGAATCTCAGATACTTCTTTTCAAACTCCTTGCTTGCTTCAGGGAACTACTTTGTTTAAACTAAAAAATGTGAATGATGTTGACCTTACTCTAAGTCAGAAACATTTGGTTTTAGTTTTTGCTTATGCTCCCACAGGATTAGGCCATCTACGAGTTACAGAAGCGCTCTATCGAGGTTTAGCACCTGAAGTGAACTCAATATTACTTCGAGCACAAGATTCTCAAGGTGAGTTTTGGCATTATGTGACCAGTATCATGCCTGGTGGACCTGCTTTTTTAGAATGGTCGCAAAAAGGGTTGCCAGAACTTCTTTTTACAAAAGTCTATCGCTTTCTACTTCGTTCTCAAACTAAGACTTTATATCAGCAAATGTCTACTATTCTTGATGAAAGGATTGAGTTACCAAAAACTGTTTTGGTGGTAGCTACTCATTTTGGTTTGGCTCACCAACTGGCTCAGATAAAGGAAGCGCTAGAACTAGATAAATGGGTAAAAATTATTTTAGTTGTTCAGGTAACTGATGATACGGATCAACATATCTGGTATGTACCTGGAGCAGATATGATTTTTGTTCCGAGTGAAAAAACTAAAAAAGCTTTGGAAAGTTATGGAAAAATACACAATCTACCACCAGTCCGTTTTGAAGTTTTACCTTATCCAATTACGCCTGCTTTAGCGGAAAAGTTAACAGCAGAACAAATGCAAAACAAACTCGCTCAATTAGATAAAGATAGTAAAAGTATGATTGAAACAGCAATTCCTATTTCCGGGGCAGCAGTAGGAATGGATTTTTCTTTAATCTTGATGGATGAGTTACATAAATTATCAGCCCGTTTCCGTTTTTGTATTATTTCTCGTTATGCTTCCTACACACAGCCGTTTTTGGCAAAATTAACGGAAAGACAGTTCGCTGAGTTAGAAGTATCACCTTCAACTAGAGAGATAGTTGATAAATATGAAGATGTTTATGAGCGAAAGGTTATCTCTTTGGAAATGACCAAGCCGAGTGAGCAGGCATTTAAAGCTTTGTTTAATCCTAACCAAAGAGGAGGTTCAATTTTGCTTTTTGCTAAACCTGTCGGTAAACAAGAATATGATAATTTAGATTTTTTAAGAAGACATGGGTTAATTCCTCTAGAATCTGAACAAAAGGCTTTATGGCAGAAAGCAGCTAGAGGTTTGCCCTCAGATGGTTTAGGAGGGGAAGAGGTAGTGCAAAAAGCTGCACACTGGCGAGGTATCATCATACCTCATCAGCCAAAACACGCTGCACAATTTATATGGTGGTGCCTAAATGAAGGGTTATTTACTGCAATGGCTGGTTCATTTATTGAAGCAAGAGACTATAATCATACAGATGAGCTGGGTAGCGATGGTGTGCAGAAATTCTGGAAAAAAATTGCGCAGTTAGTAAAAGAGGTAGGTTAGGTTTTCCTTAGTTCCTTGACAAAACGTCCTATTTATATTAGCATTTAGATGCTTATCTAATTATCTAATTATGGATATGGTGTTTAAAGCTTTATCAGATAATACTAGGAGAAAAATATTAGAAGTGCTCAGGAAAAAAGATATGACAGTTGGTGAAATTGCTCAGTATTTTGATATCTCTGGAGCAACACTTTCACACCATCTGGATATCCTGAAAAGAGCTAATTTAGTAATTTCAGAACGTAAGGGGCAGTTTATCTGGTATTCTCTAAATATGTCAGTACTAGAAGATGCTTTACAAAAAATATTTAATACTTTTAACAGAAAGCAGAAAAAATGAACAAACTTAACTTAGGATTAATTGGGCTTATGATTGCGGGGGCGATATTGCTTTATCCGGAACTGCCCAGTATTTTACCAGTACATTGGGGTATTAATGGGCAAGCTGATGGTTTTTTGCCCAAAACTTATGCCGTCTGGTTATTGCCAGGATTAGCTTTGCTGGTATTTGGCCTATTTAAAATTCTGCCCTCGCTTGATCCAAAGCGTGATAAATATGCATTTTTTAAAAGAGAGTGGCAAATTATGCAAATTGCCATCATTGCTTTTTTTGCCTATATGGAATTTGTTACTTTTTATTTAGCCTTAAATCCTACGATGCAAATTCAGCATTTTATTTTTATTGGCTTAGGTTTGCTTTTTATTTTAATTGGTAATTTTTTGGCTAAAGTTAGACAAAATTACTTTATTGGGGTCAAGCTGCCTTGGACTTTGGCCAGTGAAGATAATTGGAATAAGACACATCGTTTTGCTGGTTGGTGTTTTGTGGTTGCTGGAATAATTACTGTGATTGAAGGGATAGTTATTTGGTTTGCCCCAGGAATAATTTTTGCCAGTATTATTTTAGCTGCACTCTTGCCAATCATTTACTCATTTTTATTGTTTAAAAATATGGTTGAAAAGATGAAAGTAGTCTATTTGGCACTTGGAATAATAATATTTGCTCTAATTTTTATTAGGCTTGTTAGTGGTGAGGATAACTGGGTTTGTCAGAATGGTCAGTGGGTGAAACATGGTAATCCAAGTACGCAAATGCCTCTGAGTACTTGTCCTTAAAAGGGATCTATATCTGGTATACTGGCTTTAATATGTTAGCCAAAGTTATATCTGGTGTAAATCAGGGACTAGAGGCAATTCCGATTACTGTGGAAGTAGATATTGCTGCACAAGGTTTGCCCTCACTGACAATCGTAGGATTGGCTGATCGGGCTGTAGAGGAATCAAAAGAAAGAGTCAGATCAGCTATTAAAAACAGCGGCGCTGATTTTCCACCGCGCCGGATCACGATTAATCTAGCACCAGCAGATTTGCCCAAAGAAGGTCCTTCATTTGATCTGCCAATTGCCCTGGGAGTCTTAATGGCTTCCGGTCAAATTGAGAAGAAAATAAGCGATATTTTAGTTGTGGGGGAATTATCTCTGGATGGGAGTTTGAGTCCCACGCATGGAATTTTATCCTTTGCATTGCTTGCTAAAAAGATTGGTTTAGCAGCAATTTTTGTACCCAAAGCAAATGCTGAAGAAGCTGCAGTTGTTGATGGACTAGAGGTTTATGCCTTTGAGAGTTTAGAGCAAGTGGTCAAGCATATTAATGGTTTAGTTACTATCAGTCCTCAGCCAACAACTGATGTATTTGTCGAGATGGAACAATCTTATGAATATGATTTTAAAGATATCAAAGGTCAGCAACAGGCCAAACGTGCTTTAGAAATCGCGGCAGCAGGGGGACATAATGTCTTACTCAAAGGTCCACCTGGAGCGGGTAAAACACTTCTTGCCAGATCTTTTCCCTCGATTCTGCCACAAATGACCAAAGAAGAAGCTTTAGAGGTGACAAAGTTATACTCAGTCTCTGGTAATCTTTCTCAACAAACTCCAATTATGAGAAAAAGGCCGTTTCGCTCTCCTCATCACACTGCTTCTTATGTAGGGATAGTAGGTGGAGGTAATACTATTCGGCCAGGAGAAATATCCTTAGCTCACCGTGGGGTACTTTTCTTGGATGAACTCCCTGAATTTCCTCGGCAAGTGTTAGAGGCTTTAAGACAACCTTTGGAAGATAAAGTAGTCACAATTTCCCGAGCTGTAGGATCACTCACTTTTCCTTCACAGTTTATCTTACTTGCTGCTTATAATCCTTGCCCATGTGGTTTTTTAGGTAGCCCTAATAAAAGGTGTGTATGTTTACCAGGACAGATCGCGCGATACAAAAAGAAAATCTCTGGACCTTTGATAGATAGAATTGATATTCATCTAGAAGTTCCCCCAGTAGAAATAGAAAAATTGACCAACCAAGAAGAAGGGGAAAGCTCTCTAGCTATTAGGAAAAGAGTTGAAAAAGCTCGCCAAACTCAATTACAGCGTTTTGCTGGCAAGGGAATTTTAACTAATTCGGAAATGAATAATCAGCTTATTAAACAGTTTGTACAGCTAGATGAAGAAGCTTTAAATTTATTAAAACTAGCTGTTTCCAGGATGAATTTATCTGCCAGAAGTTACCACCGAATATTAAAGCTAGCGCGAACAATTGCTGATTTGGCAGATTCCAAACAGGTTCTCTCTGATCATATAGCCGAGAGCCTAACGTATCGTCCCCATGATGAAGTCTAACGAGAAAACAAAAGACTCCCCCAAAGGAGAGCCTTTTGTAAACGGTGAAAATCTGTCTTTTTTCAAAAACAGATCCTAGGTTGTTTAAATTAGACTTGAGCGCCAATTTTAAACATTCCAGTTCCGCAAACAGAGCATGTGCCCTTAACCGCCTTTTTTCCATTTTTCATGGTGGTGTTTTGGGCGTTATTAGCTTCTCTCATCGCACGACATTTTACACAATACATCTGCATAGATTTTCTCACCTCCTCTCAAAAAGATCTTCTTATAAAGTAAATAAACCACGACTAGACAATAAAAAAATTGCCATCTGTAAAATAATAGCTCCGGCTGTTAAAAACGCGATTTTGGTCATATCTTCTTTAAGATAAGCTAGTTCATGTTTATCGGCTGTTTGAGCTGAAGGCGATAAGAAAGAAGCTGGGTTATTTGTCTGCTTGGTTGGATCAGCAGAGTTGGAATAATGGTGTAGCTTGGTTTGTTTGCCGTAGAGTTGGTCATTTATAAGCTGTAGCCTTTTTTCTAAATCAGTGTTTTTTTTGCTCTGGGAATAGGCCATAATCAGTACTTTTATCAGCAGATTTTTACAAATCTCACTTGTAATTATTTACTAGGTAAGACTTGTCTGAGCTCACTTGAGCCTAGCATGAAAAAATATGCCTGTCAAGCCTAGCCAGAAAGTTTTATCTGTCTTGGCACAAACTCCTCTCGTCGATAAGAATGGTTGCTAACCCCCCCCCGTTTGGCAAATTTTACTTACCACAAAAAGGAGAGATTTTGTGGTCATTTACTTGCATTTCATGCTCATTGACAAAATAAACCCAGCGCGTGTATAGTTTAAAAGAGTAAGGAATGTATCCAGATAGAGAATTTTTTTGGCTTTTAAGCCAAGTAAGCTGGAAGAGATCCTCAACTATTCAGATTATCAAATTAAAATGTTAAATCTTGGAAAACTTTTTAGTAGTTTAAGCTCTTTGCAAAGAAGTTTAGTGGTATCAATAATTGCTTTAGTGCTTTTCTTTACTTCTGCTGGTTTATCTTACTCTGTGTTTTCTAAGAACAGTCCACTCAGTAGTGCAACAGATAACTCACCTTTACCAGGGCCATCACAGGTGATCACTGAAGATCCTTCCCAACCCAAAACCGAAAGCTGTCCTTTAAATGGGTCAATGCATACTAAGCAAGCTCGAGATAATTGGTCAACCAGATTACCTTTAGCTGTGATGATAGAAAATCACCCTGATGCCAGACCTCAGTCTGGTTTATCATCAGCAGATATTGTCTATGAGGCAGTAGCTGAGGGTGGTATAACCCGTTTTATGGCAATTTATCTATGTAACTTAGGTGAAGCGCAGGTAGGGCCAGTCCGCTCTGCAAGAACATATTTTATAGACTGGTTGTCAGAGTATGATGCTGTTTATGCTCATGTGGGAGGTGCTAACACTCCTGGACCAGCTGATGCTTTAAGTCAAATTGTGAAGTATGATATTAAAGATTTGAATCAATTTAGTATCGGTTTTCCAACCTATTGGCGTGATTATCAACGTTTGGGTAGAAATGTGGCCACAGAACACACAATGTATTCTACAACTGCCAAGTTATGGGATGTTGCTGCAAAGAAGGGTTATGTAGCAGCAGATTCAGAGGGTAATAAATGGTCAGATACTTTTGTGCCTTGGAAGTTTAAAGACGATAATAAAAATACCCCAGCAGGTAGTGCGATAGCAGATAAGATTGATGTTACTTTTTGGCAAGGATACTCTGACTTTAACGTAACTTGGCAGTTTGATGGTACCTGTGATTGCTATAAAAGATTTAATGGTGGAGCACCACATATTGATCTAGACAATAACCAGCAGTTAACAGCTAAAAATGTAGTTGTCCAATTCGAAAAAGAATCTCGCGCCAACGATGGCTATGAAAATAACGAACACTTGCTTTATAAAACAATCGGTTCAGGCAAAGCCTTAATTTTCCAAGATGGCAAAGTAATTGAAGGAACTTGGAATAAAGCTTCGCGCACTGATCGCACTATTTATAAAGATAGCCAGGGTAAAGAAATTGCTTTTAATCGTGGGGTGATTTGGATCCAAACTGTCCCGGAGGGAGCCAAAGTCGATTACTAAACTGTGGTTTAACTTATCTGCCCGGAAAGGGGGGAGAAAGGGATTATAGTTTAAGGCCGGAATTTTCTAGCTAAAAAACTATAATAGAGTATGGAAGAATTGTTTGTTTCGCGTGTCCGGGTCAAGCTTCTAACATTATTTTTAACTGCAACTGAACCATTACTTCATGTCCGTGAGATTGTACGTCGCACTAGTGAGGAAATTAATGCCATTAGAAGAGAACTTCTTAGGATGGAAAAGTTTGGGATGGTCTCTTCCGAGTGGAGAGCTAATCGACGTTTGTATCATTTTCGCAAGGACTATATCTTCTACCCGCAAATTTTAGGGATGGTCGCTAAAACAACTGGTTTGGGTGGAGAAATTGTTGAAAAGAAAAATAGTTTAGGCAAAATTAAATACGCAATGGTTTCTACTAGACTGATTAAAAAAATTCCTTCAGGTCCAGAAGATGTTGACTTGTTAATCGTTGGCCAGATTGTTATGCCACAATTACAAGCGATTGTAGCTAATGAACAAGCTAAACGTGGTCAAGAGATCAATTATTCTTTTATGGATGAAGCAGAATTTAAATTCAGGGTGCGCCGTCGAGATCCATTCATTCTCAAGGTGCTCACACAGGCCAAGATTATGTTGATTGGGGATGAGGATGAAATGTTGTCGGGGATTGTGATATAACTTCCACCTGCATCCTAGATGGATATTTAGAAGGAAACCTTTTAAGTTGAAGTTCGTAAGGTTTTTATGCTTTACATATTAAGCTGATTAGCTTTATATGTTGAGTGATTGAAGGTAAAGTATAATCTGTATATGCGTCCAAAAATAAATTTGTGGTTAATTATCTTACTGACCTTGCTGGCGATATGGGTCAATTTGCCAGCGATCAATCTACTGCCAACCAGCGTTGATCTTTTTGGTAAAAAAATTAACCTAAATGTGGCTGATCAATATCTTGATCCGGTGGTACAAAAAATCAGTGATAAGTTTCCGATTAAGCTAGGTTTGGATTTGCAAGGGGGGACTGAGCTAACCTTGCAAACCAATATGGATAAGATTGCTCCTGCTGATCGCGATACTGCTTTAGAGGCAGCTCGTCAGGTTATTGAAAATAGAGTGAATCTCTATGGTGTATCAGAAGCAGTGGTACAATCTTCCAAACTTGGTGATCAAAGAAGAATCTTGGTTGAGTTACCTGGGGTTAAAGATGCCTCAGTTGCTGCAAATTTGGTGGGTAAAACTGCGCAACTAGACTTTCGAGAAATTCCAGCCTCGGCTGAAGCTGAGGCAAGTAAATCTGGGATACCGGCGGTTTATTTTGCCCAACCAACCGGTTTAACCGGAGCTGATTTAAAAAAAGCCAGTGTTTCTTTTAATGGTACAAATAAAAACGGTACTCCCGTAATTGAAATTCAGTTTACTGATCAAGGGGCGCAGAAATTTGCTGAAATTACCAAACGCAATATTGGTAGACCTTTGGTGATATTTCTTGATGACCAACCTATCTCAGCTCCCACTGTGAGCCAAGAAATTATTGGTGGTAATGCTGTGATTGAAGGTAATTTTACTCTCCAAGAGGCTAAAGACTTAAGCATTCAGTTAAACGCGGGAGCATTACCTGTGCCAATTGAAATTATCCAGCAAAGAACAATAGGAGCAACATTAGGGAACTCTTCTGTGCAAAAAAGTTTAATTGCCGGAATTATTGGAATTACGACGGTAATTTTATATATGCTAATTTATTATCAGGTTTACGGTTTATTAGCAGATTGTGCTTTGCTGATTTATACTTTGGTGGTTTTGGCTGTTTTTAGAGTGGCTGGTTTTACCTTGACTTTGGCAGGAATTGCTGGATTTATCCTATCTATCGGTATGGCAGTTGACGCTAATGTGCTAACTTTTGAACGTATGAAAGAAGAATTAAGATCAGGTAAAGTGGGTAGTCTTGCCTTAGAAGCAGGTTTTAATCGGGCTTGGACTTCAATCAGAGATTCAAATATTTCCTCGATTATTACGGCCACAATTTTATATATATTTGGCACGAGTGTAGTTAAGGGTTTTGCCTTAACCCTAATTGTAGGAGTGTTAGTCTCAATGTTTTCCGCGATCTTTGTGACCAGAACGTTACTCAGATTATTGCCGCGGTTTAGTAGGACTCAGATTCACAAGAAATAGTTAAAATTATTTAATATATGCAGTTTAAAACTACAAATAAAAAGTACGAATACCTAAGAAAAAAATGGATTGCCAAACAAGCTCATTCTTCACAAAAATTAATTGAAAAACATGGTTCCCTGATCAGACATTTAACAATTGGTGGATTAGGTGGGTTGGTGATGTTGACTACTCCTGGCCTTAGTGCGGCCATGCCTGATCAACAAATTTATGATAGCGCCCAAAAAATTACTAGCCTAGAAGACAAGAACATTGCTTTGGCCAAAACCTTACAAGGTATTATACCTGATCAAGTTGGGTCACTAAATAAAGTTCAAGAGGATAATATTGCCAAAACTTTATCTGAGGAATTTGATATGCCAGTCAGTGCTGAGATAAATGGAATTAGATTAAATCGCTCATATGGTTTAATTGGAGGAGAACAGCACCTCTACCGCTATCCAGGTGATACTGTTTTTAACCAAATGGATACGACTGTTGATTGGGCAATGTATGGATCAGCTGGTATGGCTCCAGGTTTGGGGGCTTGGGGTTACTTTGCTCCATCTAAAGCCCAGTTGACAGCGGAAGATATCGCTCGGGAAAAGTACTATATTGCTGTACAAACATTTCTAGCACCCAGTTTTGCTGAAAATGTTGCTAACTATCGGGACTTTTTTAAATACCGCAAGATGTTAGTAGTCAACCCGCAGACAGGCCAAGCAGTTGTGGCTGATATTGCTGATGCTGGACCAGCTGAATGGACAGGTAAGCAATTAGGTGGTTCACCAGAAGTCATGCAGGCCCTTGGCTTGGGGTCTGGTTCTCGGAAAGGAGCAGTGTTATATTTTTTTATTGATGACCCAAATGATCAAATTCCCTTAGGACCAATTAATGCTAAGGGGATAGAAAGTTAATTAATGAGTTATTTTTATTCACATTTAGTAGAAATAGACAGTGTAGTAATAGAGTTGGATACTTTAAACTTATCTGAGGAACAGAAAAAGCACTTAGCACAGCTCTTTGATGAACTGATTTTTCAAGAAGTGCTGGATTTAGTTTTATCTAAGCTTGCAGCAGTGGATAAAAAAGAATTTGTAGAAAAATTAGCAAAAGATAGATCTGATAAACAATTAATGGTGTTTGCCAAGTCCAAAATAGATAGTATTGAGGATGAGCTTATAGAAGCAGTAAAAAACCTAACTGAAGAATTATTAGCAGATATTCAACACTCAAAGAAAGGAGAGGAGAATTAATATAAAATGATTGATTTTATGAGTAAAAAATATTGGTATTTTGCTTTGTCGTTATTAATTATTATTCCTGGTGTTATTTCCTTAATCATGTTCGGTTTAAAACTTAGTGTAGATTTTACTGGGGGAACTTTGTTGGAATATCAATTCACTCAGCCAATTGAACAAACTAAGTTGCAAAATGTACTTACTCAAGACAATGTCAATGTCTCCTCGATTGTTTATTCAGACAACAATACATATCTAATTCGTACAAAATCTATACCGGAGAGTAAAATCGCTGAGGTTAAAAACTTATTATCTCAAGATTTTGGTCAGGTTAATGAAATAAGTGTGGAAAATGTGGGACCAGTGATTGGCGCTGAGACAACTCGTAATGCGGTAATTGCTATCCTGATTGCTTCGATCGCTATTATTTTGTACCTAGCCCTCTCGTTTAGAAAAGTTCCCAAACCGGCTTCGTCATGGCGTTTTGGTATTACAGCTGTTGGCGCATTACTACACGATGTTTTATTGCTGATTGGGGTTTTCTCTATTTTAGGACATTTCTTGGGAGTAGAGGTAGATGTTCTCTTTGTTACGGCTTTACTGACAATAATTGGTTTTTCAGTTCATGATACAATTGTTGTTTTTGATAGAATTAGAGAAAATTTACCCAAACACCTGTCCAGTCCGTTTGTGGTTGTAGCAAATATTTCGGTGACACAGACCTTAGGGCGTTCACTCAATACCTCATTGACTGTTTTGCTAACTCTGCTAGCACTCTATCTTTTTGGTGGAGAGACCATTAAATGGTTTATTGTGGCCCTAATTGTTGGAATTATTTCCGGAACCTATTCATCAATTTTTAATGCGACAGCCTTACTGAGTTTGTGGGAAGAAAAACTGGGACATTAAATGACTTAAGCTAGTTGCTTAATTCGTGTGATTAGATATTCTCGATTATTCTTACTACTATCATTAATTACTTCTTGAAAAAGCATCTTTAATACTTCACCAACCTTGCGACTTGGCGGAATGTTAAGTATTGACATGACGTCTTGACCATCAACTTGTAAGTCTGTAATACTAAATGGTTTTTGTAAAACTTGATTGATTCTGGAGCGGAATTTTTCCATACGCCAAGAAACAGGATTTTGTGTCCCACCACCTAGTCGATCACCGATTCTCAGAGCAATCATGTCATTGATATTTTCCTTACCAACATTTTTTATAAAGCGTCTAATGGCTGCATCAGTCTGTTTATCATCAACTGTAAAAAGATGCCAGCGAACTAACCGGTATAATTTATCTGTTTGTTTTTTAGACAAATTAAATCGTTTGGCAATCTGTAAAATAAGTCTACCGCCCACAAGATCATGGTTATAAAAAGTAACATTCCCTGTTTGATCGATATTATAAGTATCCGGTTTACCAATATCATGTAGCAATGTTGCTAGTCTGACTAGGGGATCAGTTGAAGGGGTAAATTTAAGCGCTTCTACGCTATGTTCACCAATATCGTAAATACGAGTGTGCTTAGGACCTTCTTGCTGAATGCCAAAACATCGAGTAAGTTCTGGGAAAAGAATATCAAGAATCCCCGTCTCCTGAAGTTCTTTAATTCCTATGTATGGATTCGCTGATTCAAGTAATTTGAATAACTCTTCACGTATTCTCTCAGGTGCAATATTACTAATTAGCTGAGCATTTTGCTTGATTGCTTGATAAGTATTACTTTCTATATCAAATCCTAATTGTGTTGCAATTCTGATTGCTCTTATGAGACGTAGAGCGTCTTCTTGAAAACGATCTTGCGGGTGACCAACCGCACGGACAATTTTCCGATGTAAATCTTCTTGACCTGTATAAGGGTCGATTATATTGCCTTGAGTAGATAAAGCGAGAGCATTGATCGTAAAATCTCGTCTGGCCAAATCCTCCCCGATTTTATTTGTCCAAGAAACCTCAAGGGGATGTCGGCTGTCCTGGTACTGTCCCTCTTTGCGCATCGTGGTAATCTCAAAAATTGTTTCTTGATGATCATCTTCAATCTTGACTCCGACTGTACCAAAATTATTATCATAAAAACTTTGTGGAAACATTTGAACAATATCGTCTGGTCGCGCATCTGTTGTAAAATCCCAATCATCAACCGGGCGCTGCATGATTAGATCGCGAACAGCTCCTCCAACCACAAATACTTGGAAACCGTTGTTAGTTATTTTGTCCATAAATGTTTTTACGGTTTTTGGTAAAAGCTCTGTCATCATTTTCTTCTGACTTAAATTTAAGTTCATTACTTTCAGATTTTACTCTTACTGTGCTTATGTTACAATGCTTTGGCTATGCCCAGAGTTTGGAATATTCCCCCGCGCAAAAAAGCAGATATTATCGAACAGCTATTGTTAAATAGGAATATTAGAAACGATCAGGAAAGACAAGATTTTATAAACCCTCAGCTCTCTCAATATACCAAGTCATTCCAAATCCCCGGAATATCGTTAGCCAGGGAAAGAATATTACAAGCAATTAAAAACGACGAGTTGATTATTATTTATGGAGATTATGATGTAGATGGAGTATGTGCCACCGCCATTATGTACCTTGGACTTACTAGTATTGGGGCTAGGGTCTTTCCTTATATTCCTCATCGAGAAAAAGAGGGATATGGATTGTCAAAAGAGGGATTAAGCAGCGTTAAGCAAAAAGGTGGAAAACTAGTCATCACTGTAGATAATGGGATTGTAGCTTTGGAGCAAGCAAAATATGCCAAAGAGTTGGGTTTAGATTTGATTATTACTGATCATCATACCGCAACCACAGATCAACCTGATGCTTTATCAATAATCCATTCTACTCAAATTTGTGGTGCTGCTGTTGCTTGGTCATTGATTAAAAGTTTACTCCCTGCAGAAGAGGCAGAGGAATTATTGGACTTGGTAGCTTTAGCTACTATTGGTGATTTACTCCCGCTGCTAGGTGTCAATCGGGCTTTAGTTAAAGAAGGACTAAAACAGCTTAACAATACCAAAAAAGTAGGCTTACTGGCTTTGATTATTGAATCAGGGATTAACTTAGGTGAGGTTAATAGTTTTAGGGTTGGTCATCTGCTGGGGCCAAAATTAAATGCCATTGGTCGGTTAGAACATTCCATTGATGCTTTAAGATTACTTTGTACCAAAGATATTGCAAAAGCCAGAAGGTTAGCCAAACTGTTGGCTGAAACCAACGACCAGAAAAAGAAGTTGACTAGTGAAGCAGTCGATCTGGCTAAGCAAATGATTGTTCAGCAAAACGGTGCTTTTTTACAAAAGAAAATTCTAATTTTACATTCTACTGAATGGATTCCGGGCATCATTGGTTTAGTTGCCAGTCGTTTAAGTGAAGAGTATAACTTACCAACTATTGTAATTGCTGAAGGAGTAAATGGATCAAAGGGATCAGCTCGTTCGGTAAATGGGGTTAATATTGTTGACCTCATAAGAAAAGGTGGCGAGCTGCTATTAGACGTTGGTGGTCATCCACAAGCAGCTGGTTTTACGATTAAAGCTGATCAGACAGCAAACTTTGTCAAGAGAATGGAAGATTTGATGGAGATGGTTGACTTAAATGAGCAACAACCACTGAATATTGATGTGCAACTGCATTTAGCTGAAATTAACAAAAACTTGATTAATACTTTAGATGTTTTGGAGCCAGTTGGAATGGCTAATCCCCAGCCCATTTTTGCTTTAAAAGCTGTCCCCTTGTCTGATATAAAAACTGTAGGTAATGGACAACATTTAAAATTTAAAGCTGGTGAAATTGAAACGATTGCTTTTTCTCAAGGGAAACTGGCGTCGAAATTAGTAAATGGACAAAAGGTTGACTTGGCATTTAACTTAGAAATTGATAAATTTAACGGTGCGGAAAAAGTCCAATTAAAAATTGTGGACTTACATGCTGAAAATATATGAATCCTTTAGAGACGAAATTATTAAAACAAGCGATTGATTTTGCCACACTTTCTCTGGCGGGAAAGAAACGAAAGTCTGGTGAAGATGTAATTGATCATTGTATTAGGGTTGCTAATGATTTAGTGGCCATGAATGTAACTGATCAATTTACTTTAGTAGCGGCTGTGCTACATCATTGCGTGGCTGATGGGGCAGCAACTTATAAGGATGTATCAGAAAATTTCGGTGAAGAGGTTACAGCGATGATCAGAGCTTTTGATAGTCTGAAAATTGTTAAATTGGGTGAGGGACAAACCGAGATGTTTGTGGAAAATTTGCGTAAAATGTTTCTGGTTTTGGCCAAAGATTTAAGAGTGGTATTGATTAAAATGGCTGATATTCAAGATAACTTAAAAACTTTAAGTTATTTGGAAAAAGATAAAAGACATGAGGTAGCTCAAGAAACCATTGAAATATTTGCGCCGATGGCAGAGAGGTTAGGTATGGGTGAGTTAAGAGGTGATTTACAAGATCTATCTTTTCCTTTTTATAATTTTGAAGGATATAAATGGGTCAAAAATTATACTAAAAATAGGTTAAGTAAGTTAGGGAAGATGATGTTGCAGGTTAAGGCCAAACTTATGATTGCTTTTAATCAACAGCAAATTCCAGTTGATATTGAGAGTAGAGTTAAACACGTTTATTCACTTTATACCAAACTATTAAGACCAGAGATAGGTAAGGATTTGGATAAAGTTTATGATTTAATTGCTTTAAGACTGTTAGTCCAAACAGAAGAAGAATGCTATAAGATTTTAGGAATTGTCCATAAAATATTTCCTCCTGCTCCAGGACAAACGACTGATTATATTGCACATCCTAAACCAAATGGATATAAATCAATTCACACCAAAGTAATTGGTCCAAGTAATATAATTTTTGAAATTCAAATCAGGACTCACCAGATGCATGAAGAGGCAGAATATGGAGTAGCTGCTCACTGGAATTATGCAGACATGAAATCTCAGGGAAACAGTGATGAAAAAATTAGCCAAGGGTTTGCGGCTGGGGCGGAAAAATTAGAATGGGTCAAAAGATTATCCGAGTGGCAAAAAGAGATTGCTGATAATCAAGAGTTTCTAAAAACAATAAAAACAGATTTTTTTGGTGATCGGATATATTGTTTTACTCCCAAGGGTGATGTTATTGATTTACCCAATGGAGCTACTCCCATTGACTTTGCGTATAAGGTGCATACAAATTTAGGTAATCTAGTTACTAGTGCCAGTGTTAATAATCGGGTAGTATCTTTGGACACAAAACTTAAAAATGCTGATGTGGTCCAGCTAAATTTATCCAAAGACACTACTAAAAAGCCCAGCAGAGATTGGTTGCTCTTTGTAGCAACTTCTTTAGCAAAGAAAAAAATTAAAAGTGCTTATAAATAACATTATAATCACTAAAGCTTTAGGCTTTTAACCAGTTGCGACCTCTCAGCTGCCTTCTGGTTTCTGAACGTTTATTCGCAGTTGCTTGTATAACCCCAATTATCTTCTCTCTTCCCTTATCATATATTGATGTCTTAAGTGCGCGTTCTGAGATTGTTAAGCTAACGTACCACTGGTCAAAACGTTCAAGACTGCATTTAAAACGCCCTAATTTTTGGGTAGTTTGATGATGCTCAGTGAGGAGTGAGGCGAGTGGGCCAGCAGAGGCAGTAAGGGTATGGCCTTCGCGAGTTGTTAAAATGATACCTCTTACTCCCGATTCTTTTCCTTCTAATCCCTCAGTCATAGATTTTTCACCTCCTTTCAACTGACTTATCAATTTCTACAAGTAATTCAAAAGATTTTGCTAACATACTCCAAGCTGATGTTTGGAATCTATGGGCATTTGGTTGCTTTAATTGCCAGATTAATGTGCGAAGTTGACGTTGTTGAGCAGTTAACATACCAAGCTCACCATTGGTAGCAACTCTTGTCCCATTGTTATATTCATTGGCAAGCTTTTGGACCATGGTAATGGTGAAACGGATTTCTGTTAAGAGATCACGCTCCTGAGCGGTGGGTTTACTTTCAGGCTTGTTAATAACTTGGAACCGTGCTCCTTCTACTTTAATTGCCTCTCCATCTTTGATGGGAACAATGTTTGCTGTAGTGCCTAACTCAGTAGCTTCTGCCAAAATTAATTCCTGATAATTATCTTCAATGAAATGTGGCCAGGGTAGAAAGGGAATTAGTCCAAAACCTCGGCAATCTGCTTGGTATTGGATTGAGGGTTTGTTTTGTGGATGAAGGGCGACAGCGCTAAAATCTTCAGTTGCAAGTATGCTCCCTGCTGAATTTCCACCATAAATAATCCCACTATCGATGCATTCTTGAATTGGGTCGTGTAAGTGGAGTCTGTCTAGTTGTTGGTGCAAAAAATAAATGTCTCCTCCCAAAAACCATAAAATTCCAGCTTTACCAAGTTTTCTTTCCAGTATCCCAGGAGGATAATTGGCTAAATTGATCTCTTGAGTACTAAAACGTTGGGAGTTAAACCACCCCTGGGTTGGATTACTCTTTCTGGACCTAGACTGTGGTTTGGTACAAGAAATTAAACAAACTAAAGAGCTATTTAATTCACCACGAGGACCAGCCAAACTACTGAATTCAGATTTTAAGGTAGGATTGGATAAACCGTTTGATGTTAAAAATAATCGTCTTTCCATAATATGCATTAAAAAACCTCCCTTGCGGGAGGTAGAATCTACTTTCGTTTTAGATTTTATTTTATCTAAAACGACCTCCCACAGATTTGCCCCAAATAAGGAGCAATCCTGAAAGGACTGTAATAATATTTTGTTTTATTGCCAAAGTCATTAACTAATTTTAATAGAGAAAAACACTCTTGTCAAACCAACTGAATTTGTTATACTTGCATTTAGCTAGGATGAAGTTAGGACAAACAATATATTTTTTTGGCTTTTACTTTACTTCCCTCAAAGGGGGGTTTAGTGTCTTAACTTAAAGTAAAAGTAAGAAAAAGACATTCCAAGCCTCCTCAAAAGGGAGGTTTTTTTGTGGGATTTCGAAAGGAGGTGAGGATTTTGGAAAGTCTAATAGATAAGCACATAACTCCCGTGTCTTTATTGGGGCAAGCGGGAAGAAGTGAACCAAAGTGTTTGGTAGAACAAACAGGTAGCTGCACTGGTTGTAATATCCTAGAGATATTTTTAGCTAAAAGAGCTGCTTTACCGCGGTCTGGTGAATCTGCATTAGCAACAAAAGTTAGAACTAGTCTTTGTCCTGACGGGATACAGATGCAAGTACCAAGGCGTGTTGAACAAAACATCTGGTGAATTTAAAGATATTAGGTGCTGGTTTGTAAATAACCTGCACCTAATATTGTAAGATTTGCTATTGCCAAGCATAATGTGAGTTGTTATGATCAGTGCCAGAAAGGAGTTTTCTAAAAACCTTTGCGTGGCTTAAGATAACTTGAGATGGATAGAACACTTATTATTGATTGTAATAACAAGATAGCGGAAGTTGTACGAGTCTTTGGTTGGGTACAAGTTAGGCGTGATCATGGCAAAATAGTTTTTTTAGATGTTTTAGATAGGTCAGGAGTAGTTCAGGTGGTGGCTACAGAAGGTTTGGCAGGTGATTTAAGAAGCCAAGATGTGATTAGTATAGAAGGTAAGGTTGCTAAAAGACCAGATAATTTAATTAACCCTAATTTGGAAACAGGCACAATCGAGCTACAAGCAAGCAAGATTGAAGTACTAGCCAAAGCAGAAGAATTACCCTTTGATATGGGTAATAAAGACCTTAACCTGCAGCTTCCTACTCTATTGGATTACCGAGGATTGACCTTAAGGCATCCCAAAGTCAAGGCAGTTTTTAAAGTTCAAGAAGTTGTGATTGATGCTTTTCGTGAAGCGCTACAGAAAAAAGATTTTACTGAATTTCAATCACCAGTAATTATTCCACAGACAGCTGAAGGTGGCGCTGAGGTTTTTGAAGTCAAATACTTTGACCACAAAGCTTATTTAGCCCAAAGTCCACAGTTTTATAAACAAATTCTAGTCCCAGTTTTTGAAAGGGTTTTTACTGTTAATAAAACACTACGAGCGGAGCCATCAGTAACTACGCGTCACTTAACTGAAGTGACTACATTAGATGCAGAGTTTGGCTTTATCAAAAATTGGGCAGAAATAATGGAAATGGTAGAGTATGTTATTAAATATATTTTTGAACGCGTAGCTAAAGAGAATCAGACTGAATTAAAGTTATTAGATGCAAGTGTGCCCCAGACCTCTCGTGAAATTCCCCGTATTAAGTTGAGGCAGGTACAAGAAATCATTTATCAAAGAACTGGACGTGATAATAGGCAAGAGCCAGACTTACAGCCCGATGATGAGCGAGAAATTTGTAAGTGGGCGCAAGAAGAACATCAATCAGAATTAGTTTTTGTTACTCATTATCCTGTTAAAAAGCGACCTTTTTATACTTTTGAAGATCCAGAGGATCCCGGATATACACTCAGCTTTGATTTGATTGGCAGAGGTACAGAATGGTTAACAGGTGGGCAAAGGATTAATGATTTGGAAAAATTAATTGCTAACGCTGAAGAACGTGGTATAGATTTAAAAAGAAGTGAATTGTACTTGCAAGCGTTTAGATATGGTATGCCACCAGAAGGCGGATTTTCCTTTGGGTCAGAAAGAATTACTCAAAATATTCTAGGCTTAGAGAATGTCAGACAAGCTTCTTTGTTTCCTCGAGATATGGAGAGAGTCGATATCAGATTATCCTCGCAAAAATGATGCCCTTTGTCTATGGACTGGTAATTTTAGTTCTGTCTGTTAATGCAGTTTTAGGAATACCCAAAATTGTTAGTTTAGTGCAGGCTAAAATCAATCCTCCCGCCATCCCCAATAACTTAGTGTTAGGAGAACATCTAGTGGCAACTGCCTCTGCTGCCCCAGTTGTTTATCTACCAATTAGCAAAAATATTCCACCTCCAACACTGACTGCTAATGCTGCCTTAGTAGAAGATCTAAATCATCATTTTCTTCTTTATGTTAAAGATCCAGCAAAAAGAGTACCAATTGCTTCAACAACCAAAATTATGACAGCCTTAATTGCGACTGAATATTACCAAGCAGATGATATTTTGACCGTGACACCAGAAGCTTCAGTTTCCGGATCAGCGATGGGTTTACAACTTAATGAAAAGATTAGTTTTATTAATGTTCTGTATGGAATGTTGTTAAATTCTGGTAATGATGCTGCCTTCACTTTAGCGGCAAATTATCCTGGAGGAGTGAGTGCTTTTGTAGATGCGATGAACGAGAAAGCTACTCAGATGAATCTGACAAATACTCACTTTGATAATCCCGCTGGTTTTGATAGCCCACAGCACTACTCTTCGGCTGCGGATCTTGCTAAAATCGCCGAAAGCTTAACTCAAAATTCATTACTATCAAAGATTGTAGCTACCAAGGAGATGACCGTTTATTCAGTTGATTATAGTGTTGCCCATCAACTTAAAAACTTAAATATTTTACTTGATCTTCCTGGAGTAAAAGGTATTAAAACTGGTTATACCCCCGCGGCTAAAGAAAATTTTGTAGGTTTAATTAAACGTGATAATCAAACAATTTTAACTGTAGTTTTAGGAAGCGATGATCGTTTCGGTGAGACTGAAAACCTCTTTGATTGGACCTTTAATAATTTTGTTTTTCAGTAGTGATGTACTAATTTTTATCAGATTGCTTAATGTTGATTCTCTGTCTAAAGTCTTTCTTAATAATATTCAGGGTTTCATTTTGCTGAAGTTGGTTGAGGAGTTGGATTGGTGACTGATTGATAATTAACAGCGGGGACTACCGCGGCAAAATTTGGACCTTGAAAAACGTAGACTGGTTGTAGATATGGAGTATAATCGGGCATTTCAAAATAGGCAAGAAAAACTGAGGTAATTGATACATTTGGATTAGGAGGTTGGACGGCAACAAAACTTGCTCCAGAACGCAGATCAGCATAAGCTTGATCGGGAGTCTTTAGTAAATATGTAGAAGAAGTGGTTTTATCAACTGGCCAATAAATATAATCAACCTGATTAATACTTACCTGGCCAGGTTTGTATTTAGAAACGGTTGCTTTAACTAAACCATGCACAAAATTAGCAGTGACAATTGGAACTTTGTCGATATTATCAGGCCAAATAGAAACGATTGCTTGATCAGAATCAGTGTTGTTTGTATTAGTGTATGTCACGTTCGTACGACCATTATTTAACTCTGCTGGTAAAAGATCTGCAGAACTGAGATAATTTTTGAAATTGCTTACTATTGTATTATTATCAGGTAAAGTTAAAGGTTTATTATTAGGATTCTGATCAGGAATATCTAGGGAATTTTTCGAATAATGAAAATTGCCGGTTGTTAGATCCATAATCAGAGTACCACCATTGCCATCATCATATTTATAGACAGTTGAGGAAGAAGTATCTGGTCCATTATTAAAACCTAATTTTTGAGCAAGCGCTTTTGATTTATCAGGAGCAAGCAGTGTAACTCCAGTGCGAGGGATAAAGTAAACTTTCATTATTTTGGGAGCACTAGGAAGTTGTCCAGTCTCGGTATCAAGCGAGTAAGAGTAGTTTGATGAAGAAATATTGGAGGTGGGGAAATTAATTGCTGGTAAAGCTCCAAAACTGTTTTGGGGAATATCGCTAGGATTGGGTTGTTTAGATATTTGATATTGCTGATAGAGGTTATAAATAAGTAGGATAAAAAGAGCAGCAGCAATAAAAATTGCTGATCCAGTAATTATTTTTTTGGTCCAAACAGCAGCTTCTGTTAAGGTCATAAATAGGATTTGGATTGTTTTGGGCGCATCTATCTTATTATTGAGTGTTGGTTGCCCAAAAGTCCATTGCTTTTTCCATTATACTGATTTTTCAAAACTAAGTGGTTGTGGAACTAATTAGTATAGCAAATCTGTACAAAGAGTTCACTCTATCCTAAAATATGGGTTATATGAAACAAGTAGTTACAAGATATGCACCTTCTCCAACTGGACTAATGCATATAGGTCAAGTTAGAACAGCGCTGTACTCTTATCTATTAGCAAAGCAAAATAATGGAAAATTTATTTTAAGATTAGAAGATACTGACCGTGCCAGATTAGTCACAGGCTCCGCCGAAAATATTATCGATACCCTGGCTTGGTTAGGTTTAAATTGGGATGAGGGACCAAGCTATCAATCTACCAGGAAGCAGATTTATCAAGAACATGCTCAAATTTTGCTTAAGCAGGGAAAAGCTTTTGAGAAAGAGGGGGCAATTTGGTTTAAAATGCCAACAGCGGGTGTAACCACCTGGCAAGAGGTAATTGGTGACAAACAAATCAGTATTGAAAATTCTTTGCAACAAGATTTTGTAATGATAAAATCAGACGGTTTCCCTACTTATAATTTTGCAGTAGTAATTGATGATAACTTAATGGGGATAAGTCATGTAGTTAGGGGAGTCGAATTTATCTCTTCGACTCCCAAGCATATCGCTCTTTATCAAGCTTTTGGTTGGGAATTACCAATCTTTGTACATTTGCCACTGATATTGGGTTCAGATAAATCTAAACTATCCAAAAGACATGGTGCTAAACCAGCTTCTGATTTTCGCGAAGATGGTTATTTACCACAAGCAATATTAAACTATATGGCTTTGATTAGTTGGACACCACCAGAAGGAAAAGAAATTCTCACTATTGCAGAAATGATTAAAGATTTTAGCCTTTCTGCAATACATATCAATAACCCCATCTTTGATGTGACTAAATTGGATTGGATGAATGGAGAATACATCAGAAAGATGTCTGATGAAGAGTTAACTGAAAAATTACAACAGTTTTTAACTGATCATCCGGCAAAAGAGAAAATTGGACAAGTTGTTCCCTTGATTAAAGAAAGGATTAAGAAACTATCAGACTTTGTTCCTTTAACAGATTTTTTATGGGAAGAGCCAGAATACGATCTGGCCATTTTTGAAAAAATTAAAGTTGCTCAAAACAATCAGTTGGAAGTTTTAAAACAAATATTAGAGACTCTAGAAAATTTAACTAAACCATGGGATGCTAAATCGTTTGAGCAACAATTCCGCCAGTTGGCAGATAAATTAGGAGTGAAACATGCTGATATATTTCAACTTATCAGAGTTGCTGTTTCGGGACAGCTAGTCACACCTCCTTTGTTTGAAAGTATCCAAATAATTGGTGAGGCAAAAACTGTGGAACGAATTAGGTTAGTAATACAACGCTATCCAAATTTCCCATAGACTTTACGGCACCTAACTCTTGCTTTTTCCTTACCAACATACAATCTTTTTTTAAAGAGTTGTTAGTATACTCAAATTTGTAAAATAAACCAGATCTAAACACAAGCAGGCGGACAAGCTTAGGGGTAAACTGAAAAGCATAAGTTTACCCCTAATTAGTGATAGGCACCTTGAACGGTTAGCTGAAATTTGCCTTGCCAACTTAAACAGAAAATCGTCTTCGATAGATCATAGATGAATGTTTAAAAATCAGTGGTTGAAATCTTGAAAGAAAAGCATGGCTTTCAGGCTAAAGAAGATTATAATCTACTCTAGCTTATTATTTGATAGGCAAAGATTGGCTTATTGTTGTGGCTAAATACATTATTACTGGCGGAAAAAAGTTGCGAGGTAGTATTAAACTGTCAGGCAATAAAAATTCTATCCTACCTTGTCTAGCTGCCTCGCTTCTTACTGACGAAGAAGTCGTTTTGAAGAACACTCCTCAAATTGCCGATGTCAACACTTTTTTAACAATCTTAGAATATTTAGGTGTGCAAGTTCAGCTTGGAGATCACCAAATTGTCCTGAATAGTTCGAAGGTTGTCGGAAAGACTCTCCCTGAAAATCTGATGCATCGCTTGCGTGCATCGATTTTGGTCATAGGACCGTTACTATCTAGATTCGGCCAAGCAGAATTTTATCATCCAGGAGGAGATGTCATAGGTAAAAGGAGTATTGATGTACATCTGGAAGGACTAGTCCATCTAGGCTATAAATTTACCCGAGTTGACCGCCACTACTTGGTTAAGAGTAATTCCCTCAAAAGCAGTGAGATAACGGTTTTTTTGGAAGAGGCTTCAGTAACAGCTACTGAAAATTTAATTCTCAGTAGTGTAATCGGTGAACGGCAAGTAACATTAAAAAATTGTGCCAAAGAACCGCATATTGTTGACTTATGTAAAATGCTCAACAAAATGGGAGCAAACATTGTCGGTGTTGGTGAGTCAACGCTGCAGATCACCGGAGTTAAGAAATTACACAAAGTTGATTTTACTATTTCAGCGGACCATGTGGAGTTTGGTACTTATGCAATAGCGGCAGCTGTGACTGGTGGAGAAATAGAGATTGAAAATAAAAATTTGCCAGAACTCGATCCAATCATGATTATCTTAGAAAAGATGGGGATTAATTTTAGTAAAAATGAGCAAAGAATTAGAGTAACTGCAACGCAACTGAAACCGATTGCTCATTTAAAAACTAATATTTGGCCGGGATTTCCAACAGATTTAATGAGTGTAATTATCGTTTTGGCGACTCAAGCGAAAGGTGTATCTTTATGTCACGATTGGATGTTTGAATCACGTATGTTCTTTGTAGATAAATTAATTACCATGGGTGCTAATATTACTATAGCCGACCCGCATCGAGTATTGATATATGGACCAACTGAACTGCATAGTCGTATATTAGAAACTCCTGATATCAGGGCGGGGATGGCCCTGGTACTTTCTTCGCTAATCGCCAAAGGCCAAAGCGTTATTGAAAAAGCGGAACTGATTGAAAGAGGCTATGAAGATGTAACAGGAAAATTGATAAATTTAGGTGCTGATATTACCAAAGAGGCATAATTTCAAAATATCTTTTTTGCCTTCAGGGTTATAAAGTTGTAAGAAGTGAGTATTAGTAATTTTAAATTCTAACAAAAATACCACTGTTTTTGCTAAGATGGTCTAACTTTTGATATGGATAGTAGTTTGGAAAATATCTACCAGGCGGGCTTAAATTTCCTGGCCCCACTCACACTCCAAGAAACTTATATGGAAATTGTGCAACAGGCAATTAAATTATCTGGAGGTGATGAAGGTCGGATTATTCTTTATGAACAGAGGCGTTTTAAACTAGTCTATGCGTTTCCTAAAGAAGCCTATGTACCCCGTAAAATTTTTAAACATGGCTATGTCTATGCAGCTTTTACTAAAAAACAGACTTTTTTAATAAATCAATCACAGATAGCAAAAACTTATCCGGATGTGACTAAAAGAGCGATAAAATCTGCGTTGTTTATTCCATTGATTTATCGTCATCAGTCAATCGGAGTGCTTGTTGTTCAGTCAAAAGGAACTGAAAGCTTTGATCAACATGATCTTGACTTGTTGAGAACTTTTGGCTCAGTGGCGTCTCTTGCTATTCGTAAAGCTCAACTTAACTATGAAACTCAAAAAGCAGTAGAGATTCGTGATTTTTTTATTGCGATGGTGGCCCATGAACTGAGAACACCTCTAACCACCATTAATGGTTATGTTCATTTATTGCAAACAAAAATACCAGATAATCACCTGGAAAAAACTTGGCTGAAACAACTGTCTTTGGAAACTCGCAGATTAACAGGTTTGATCAATGAATTGTTGACTCTTAATAGAATTAAAGCAGGTTTTTTGGATTATATTTGGAGTGAATGCAGGATTAGCCAAATTATCAACAAAGCGGTTATGGATTTTAAAAGAAACTATCCTGAACGTAAAATTATTTTTCATAATTTCTTAACGGAGAAACAAGAAGTGATCATTGGAGATTCTGATAAATTACTACAAGTATTGGATTGTCTAATTGATAATGCGATAAAATTCTCAGGTCCTCAGACTCAAATTACCATTGAAGCAAAAATACAAGGGACAAATATTCTCATAACTATACGTGATGAGGGAATGGGAATAGCTGCTAATAATATCTCTAAGGTGATGGGTGAGTTTTATAAAACACAACAAAACAATCAGCAAGGATTAGGATTAGGGCTTTTCTTAGTTAAAACAATTGTTTCTCAACATCATGGTAATGTTGCTGTACATTCAAAAGAAAATGTGGGAACAACTGTTGAAGTAAAACTGCGAAGAATTGTCAATTGAAGAAGGGTTATTCTTTAATCATGTAGCCAAAGCCTCGGACGGAATGTAGTAGTTTTTTTGGGTTATTACTATCAATTTTTTTGCGTAAGTAACCCATATAGACATCAACAACTCTCGTCTCAATATCTGGAGAATATAACCAAACACGATTTAAAATCATTTCTCTGGTTAGAATACGCCCACGGTTACTCATCAGATATTGTAAAAGTTTAAATTCCTGGGGTGTTAGCTGAATTTCTTGGCCAGAGCGACTCACGATCAGATTTTGTGCATCTAGAACTAAATCTCCAACTGTTAGTTTGTTATCAGTTCCTTCTCGATAACGAAGTCTAGCTTGAATTCTGGCAAGTAACTCATCCGCCACAAAGGGCTTAGTCATGTAATCATCGGCTCCTAAATTTAAACCCTGGATGATATCTGGAACTCCGTCTTTGGCAGTTAAGATGATCACTCGTAAATCGGGATGTTTTTTCCTTATCTCAGTGCATACCGCTTCGCCGGTCATGTTGGGTAGACCAAGATCTAAGAGAACCAAATCAGGAGGTAATTTCTGTACAGAGTTAAGTGCTTGGATTCCGTCAGTAGCAGTTTGCACAGAATAGTCATTATCGAGGAGTAATTCCTTGAGGTATTTTTGTAGTCCCAGATCATCTTCAACTACCAACACCGTCTTTGCCATCGTGGGGATTATATCAACAATTTTATCTTAACTCAAGCTATTATGAGCCTATTTTATCAACGAACCAAACTCATATCAGGGCTATTACTAGTTTCTTACTATGTTTTAGTTTATATCTTAATTGTCCAGATTAGCATATTAAAGATTAGATATGCTAGGAAGGAGGGAATAATGGCTTATCAATACCAAAATAAAAAAGGCACAATGTATTATTTACATGCAACCGATGTTGTGCTGAAGGGTAGTAACTTACAAAAAGTTATTTATTACTTTGCAAAAGAACCAGGGGCAAAAGCGATTAATGATTTGCCTAATGGTTATGAAGTAGTGGAAAATAAACGTACTGGCCTACCTACATTACGGAAACTTAGATAGTTTTTGGCTAAGTAGGTGTAAAGATACTAGTATGATCCTTGATTATGAGGTAATACTAGTATTTTTTAGAGGTTTTGACTATATTTATCAGATATTTTTCTCCAATTGACTACATTCCACCAAGCCTCAATATATTCTGCTCTCCGATTCTGATATTTTAAATAATAAGCATGCTCCCAAACATCTAAGCCTAAAATGGGTATGATTTCTTCTGCTACTGGTGAATCCTGATTAGCGGTGGTCTGAATAATTAACTTTTGATTTTTTACAGCTAACCAAGTCCAACCACTTCCAAATAGCCCCATTGCCTTTTGTGTGAATTCTTTTTTAAAGTCAGAAAAACTGCTAAAAATTTTCTCAATATCTTTAAGTAACGACCCACTAGGTTCTTTTTCTGCTTGGGGACTTAAACTTTCCCAAAATAAACTGTGATTAAAATGTCCGCCGCCATTATTTTTAACTTTAATTCTAATTTCCTCAGGAATTTGCACGAGATTTTTTAATACTTCGGCAACTTCTTTGTCTAGCCATTCTGGGTAGTCCGCTAAAGCCTCGTTTAGATTTTTAACATAAGCGGCATGGTGTCCATCATGATGAACGTGCATTGTTTGTTCGTCGATAAAAGGTTCTAAGGCCTGATAGTCATAAGGAAGATCTGGTAAAGTAAACATGTACCTACTCTATTGTGACGGCGTAAACATTACGTCGGAAGAAAGTAATAAATAACTAAGAAACTAGTTGCTAGATATGATTTAAAAGATTTGTAAAGACAAATTTCGCCTGATGTTTGGTGATAATAATTTCAGCGAGACTTTGTAATATTTTATATCTACCCGTTGGAAACTTAAGTAATTGCAATAAAATGGGCAAGGAAACCATACCTTCTGTTCTAAGAGAAGAACGACTAGTAATAACCAGCTCTAAGCCTAAACGGCGATTTTTGGAGTGGGTTGAGAATCCAGTAGCAATGAAATCTGCCAAACCTGCTGTAGTTAGCATTACTTCGGATTTGCCACCTAATTGACCTAAAATCTCCATCATTTCCAAGATAGCTTGACTAACTAACCAACCACGGAAATCACTACTAAAATTTAAACCTTCTGTAATTCCTAGGGCAATAGC
>JAMCSY010000026.1 GCA_023379125.1 Patescibacteria group bacterium
CACACTCCTACCCCATGTTTAACATCTATTTTTCTTAGTACCGGTTTTACTCTGAGACCTAAATACTTTCTCAGTTCTCTAGCTGCCAAGCTTGCAACCTCAATAGATTCTCTGCTATTTACCATTGCTAAATTATAGTTTTTGTTACTAATTTTATCAATTATAGGATAATACCTGAATTAAATAGAGGTTGTATGGAAAACAAGCTGGAAAGGAATATTTATTGGAGAATTTGTTGTAATTGTGTCATACACTTCCCTACCTTCAGAGATGACATGATAGTATTGTACCAAAAATTTATACTAATTCAGTTGGGATTATATTCTTAAACATGGGGTAGGAGTGTGTTTATGACTACCCTAGAGTCCAAAGTCCATCTTTTTCTGCAGTATACCATTGCTTTAATTACTATAGTAACTTATACTACTCCCCGATGAATCTTGAAGCAGAACAGCATCTAGCTCATTTATATAATTTATATAATCAAGAGCGTAGAGCTACATCTAGAAATCTACCTTCTATATTAGTTCCGGTAAATATTGGTGCAGCTGTTTATTCGCTAATTATCGACCCTGGTAGTCCTTTTGCTTACCATTATAGACAATTATACGGTTGGCCTGTTGGTTTGCTGGCTATGGTCCCAGCAAATGGGTTAATGAATCGGTGGGAAAATGCATCTTATAGAAGAAGGGTTGGAATCGTAACCCAAATAGCTTCATTACAGGGAAGGGAGGTGGGCGAAAGTAATCCAACTCAGCCCTCCAAGGAGATAGATCGTGCGGAAGCTGTAGTTAACTTAGCATTTAATGTTCGTCCTGGTTTATTCTATACAAAGTTATTTGATTTAGGTTATAAATTAAATAAAAGATTCAGGTGGAGTGATAATGAGTACGAGTTTCAAATAAAGAAAACATTAGAAACCTTTGATAGGACAGCAGGGGTTTACTTACCTCTCGTAGAATTCGATGCAGGAACTAAGGCAGAAATAGTACGCGATGCCTTAATTATGCACAAAACTAGGTTACTCGAGGAAATTAGTAAGTCCAAAATATCAGATAGAACAAGGGTTTACGCAGGTCGTTTAGCAGCAGAGATTAATGACAGGCTAAGCAACTACCCTCCATACATCTCCCACCAATCAACGGATCATTAAATCATATAATAATCTATTTAACCCCCTTACCCTAAAACCTGAATCCTTGGTAATTGAGAGTGAATAATCCTTCCTAAACCATCCCTTTCTAAGATAATTCTCATTTCAGAAGTACACTTGCAAATCCCTTTAAATTAAATGGGTTTTCTGGATTAATCCTTACTCTCATTAGAGCAGGTTCTTTTGCACTATCATGCCAGCTCACAATTCCATGCAGAGCCATCCAAACTGCTTTTTGTTCTCTTGGTCCAAGATTGTTGTAGCTCTCAAGGGGGGGTTAGCTACTTGCCAACTCTTATCAGTTTCCATCTGTTTGGGAATATATCAAGAGATGAATAGATTGTTAATCAAATAAACATTTATTTACTGGTATAATTGGCTTAAAGATGGCTGATGTTGATTGGGGCAAGTATGACTTTACCAATAAAATCTTGGGCCAGATTAAGTATTACAATTTGAGCAGAGAAGGTATCGTTGCAACTTACAACGATGCCCATAGGTGGGATTATTGGCAAGATGGGATGTCTAAATGCACCAGAGTCTACCAACACGATGGTTATGAAGTTGGAGTTGTATACAAAGAAGAAAAAGGACGTGTGATTTTTATCTCTTGCTGGAAACGTTGGTTATAATCAACAGTATCAAACAATCTCAATCCTATAATTCTTCAAATACTGATTTATCGCCTGGTGAGGATCTTGAATCTGTTGCTCTCTTTACCCAGTAAGACCAACCCCCACCTGTTCCGTCAGCAACGACAAATTGTCCTCTGATGCATTGGCTTAAGACCTGGTCATCAAACGTATCCGCAGTAGGATTGGCCGCAGTGGAAGCTGGATTTTCTGGTGCGGTAGATTAGTTATTTTGCACTAGTGGAGAAGCTGTTTTATTCTCGGAATTAGAATTATTCAGTGATTGATTATTACTGGCCGGATTGTTTGGACTGGAGGAAAACTTATTTTGCAGGAAAAAGAAAGCAGTAATAAGTGCAAAAATCAGCAAAACTATCACAATAAGTTTTGGATTAAACATGGACAGTCACCCCTTGCCTTAAGTACACCAGATATAATATTGCTTGTCAAGCATAACTTCAGCTAACCGGCTAAATTATGTCGAATAGTTATAACCAATGTGAACCAGGGAACTTTTTTGCCGTCTAGATAGTCAGCATTGGTGCCATAAAACTCTACAGACTTACGTCCATAGTATTTTCCCAATCTCACAGCTAAAGCTTTATTTTAGCTGATAGGATTTGCTAAATTACTCAAGATATGTTATACTAAATGGCAGTTGATTTAGAATTTAAGCTTTTCAGATAATTCTTCCTTCATTTACTGCCAAATTTTTTAAGCAGAAAGCGATATGGTTCGCGGGATAATATTTTTTGAGCAGCTTCTTAGGATTTAAGATTCCGTTCATCGGCTTATCAATCTCTTCGTTTTTCTTTTTCAATCAAGAACATCCTGTGCCTTCCTTTGGCTGTTGGCTAAAATTTAGCGCAGGATTGTTCGCCAAAATCTATGTTACAAAGGCATAATCACATCCGCTCTTTTAAAGGTGGACAAAATAGGTTTTCCCAACCACATATAAGTGGTTCTTTTGCGAAACCTCAATATTATAGAAGGAGCAGGTTTAACGGACAAAATTCCAGATCATTATCTAGTAATCCCAGCTTGTTTATAAAAAAGGCTAGCACTTCCGAGACTACGGAAGCTGAAATTATCCATCAAAGCTTTGCTGAATTTAACCTGGTCGAGGCGGTAAAAACTAATATTAAAAACCATGGTTATCTTATCCCTACGCCAATTCAAGACCAGGCAATTGAGCCTATTTTACAAGACCGTGATCTGATCGGTTTGGCTAATACCGGTACTGGTAAAACAGCCGCTTTTTTGATTCCCGTGATCAATAAAATCTATCAAAACAGGGATCAGGGTGTCTTAATTATCGCTCCTACTAGAGAGTTAGCTATGCAAATCTACGAGGAGGCGCAAAAATTCACCGCCAATATGAAAATATATAGCGCTGTGGTAATTGGCGGAGCCAATATTAACAAACAGATTCAAGTGTGCAAACGCAGCCCGCATATTTTAATCGCCACTCCGGGTAGACTCAGAGATTTGATCCAAAGAAAAGCTATTTACCTGGCCGATTATTCAACCTTCATTTTGGATGAGGTGGATTTAATGGTTGATATCGGCTTTATCAATGATGTAAAATACTTTGTTTCACTGCTACCTCAATCCCGCCAGTCTTTATTTTTCTCCGCGACAATCTCTCCCAAAATTCAGGAAATTCTGCAGAATTTTGTTAGCAATGCTATTACTGTTTCGGTCAAACAGCAAGATACGGTGGAAAATATCGATCAGGATGTGGTCATGACTTCTAGCCCGGGGAAAAAGATAGACACATTGCATGATCTGTTGATAAAAGATGGTTTTGATAAGGTGCTGATTTTTAACCGGACTAAACGTGGTGTAGAACAGCTGAATAAAGAGCTCATCAGCCGAGGTTTTAAAGTCGGGGCAATTCACGGCAATAAAAGACAAAGCCAAAGACAAAGAATTCTACAGAGCTTTAAAGAAAATCAAATTCAGATTTTACTAGCCACTGATGTAGCTTCCAGAGGCTTGGATATCGACAATGTCACCCATGTGATTAACTATGACTTGCCAGAAACTTATGATGATTACATTCACCGCATCGGCAGAACTGGCCGGGCGGGAAAAGCTGGTAAAGCTTTAACTTTTATCTAGAAGTAAGATACAATATCCCAGTGATCCATAAAATCCGCGCTGCCCATAAATATGTCCACAAGAGGGTTCTGATTCAACTTTATATTTTTGTAGTGGCTGTGTTAGTAGTGTTAGGGGTAGTCAGTTTTGATTTAATTCAAAGACAGATTAGCTTACCTTTAGCTTTTTTAGGGCTCGTGACTGGAATTCTCATTGGTTTTGTGGCAGCTTTGGCTGCTCGAGTGAAATGGCATGAGGAAAGCCAAAAAGTAATACTGACCCGAGATAAACTCAGTATTTTATTGATTGCTCTTTATATCATTTTAAGAATTTCCAGTAGATACTTTTTTAATGAGTTTATCCCTAATAGCGAGCTATCAGCTTTTACTTATAGCAGCTTAGGCGGGTTAATGTTGGGCAGGTTATTAGGCATCATGAACAACATTAATAAAGTTCTCAAACTACAGCAGATTTTCTAAACTGGCACTCTTGTAATTATTGACTACTTATATATAATATTTTTGAAAAAGATATGGCTAAAGAAAGATTGATAGAACCACTAGCAGCTCGTCCAAGTATTCCAGATGAACAACCAGCAAGACGAGACAATCCCCTTGCTCCAGACGTTCTACCCTGCAAAGATCCAGTTATTCTCCCAAAAACACCAGAACAACCAAGAATACCAGTCACAACTCCTGCCCCTGCTAAGATTTAAGAATAAATTGTAATCACTAATCATGAGTAGCTATTCTCCAGAAAATCCATTATATTCCACTATCCTCAACAATTTTCACCCTCCTATTGATCTTGAAAGTAGCCTACATGGTACTCACCGAGCTACCACTTTATTTATGCAGGCTAATGGATATTGCCAAGAGCAAACGACTAAAGGTTTAAAGTGGAAATTCCAACCTGATGCTCTTTCGTCAATACTTGATGAATTTTCGCTCCGGAAAGTATCTTTTGTTGGACCTGATAACCATAGTCTTCTTTTTAGCAAAAGTGAAGTTGATTCTGGCACTATGTACGATACTACTAAAATGCCTTTTGTTCGACCACTTCTTGAAAAGTATAGAGACATTAATCTTGACCAAGCCGCCAGATTAGCTTTTATGCTTGGTGGCTTAGTTCGCACCAGAAGCGTGAGACCAAACACAGGATTTCGCTTTGCTCACCAAGCAGCTAGTTTTACCGCCAGAATGACATTACTTGGTCAGCCGAAAAGTGCTGAAGCGATTGCCAGCGCTATCACCATGTATCTTCTCTCTGGCGGTTCAATTGATCAAGACGAGCAGTTTAGCACTGACGTATTTCGCATGGCTAGAGCAATCGAACAAGACCCCATTGACCCAACTAATA
>JAMCSY010000027.1:0-36895 GCA_023379125.1 Patescibacteria group bacterium
TTTCTGGATCAATGCTGCCAATAATTTCTGATTCATCATGTCCTTCTAAAAATCTTTGAGGTAAAGGTAACTGCACCATAATTCCATCCACACCATTATCTTGGTTTAAATTTTCTATTTCCATGGCTACTTCTACCAAATCAGCATCTTCAGGAAAAGAAATCCACTCAAATAACACTCCCACCTCTTTAGCTTTTTTCTGCTTAATCTGGGAATATAGAACAGAAGCAGGATCATCTCCTACTAAAATACTAACAATTTTGGGCTTTCTGGAAAGTTTAATTAATTCAATTTTTAATTCTTCTTCCAGTTTTCTGGCCCATCTTTTCCCATCAATCAACTTAGCATCTTCCATAATCAGCATTTTAACACAACACTGAGCAACAAATCTCTTGACAAGAATGAATAATAAGATACAATCAACCCATAATACAGATAGGCAATGGCAGAAAGACCTGATTATTTTGATCCTAACGAAGAAATAGACGTAGCTTGGAAATTCAAAGATTTCCTAGTCCTTAAGGTCGCTATGCAACGAGGAGATATTACCCCAGTAGATGCTGTAAGGGCACCTCAACTTACCATTCGTTCTATTACTAGAAAACAGATAGCCGAATTTTGTAGTAATTGCGATTTTTACCGAGGCAGTTTACCGTGTCGGTTGGTAGGACTAGACGACCAAACAAGATATGTGGCCAGACAGTGGTGTGGTTGGGCAAGTAGCCAAGGTCAAAGTGGCCAAATGAGTTCTGAAGGTTTTAAATCCTAGAAAAACCCGTCTTTTTGCAATTATTCATCAGTAACTCCTGGTAAAGGAAACTGAGCAGCAAATTGTTCTACCTCTTTTTTTATCTCTTTTAATCTTAAATTTTCCTTCATCTGACTTCTAAATTCTTTAATAAAATCTTTTCTCTCTGGCTGGTTTTGTGGTAAATCAAAGCCCTTGAGCATCTCTAACACTTCTTTAATCCAAGAGGCAATTTTAACCATTTCTTCTTCTTTCATTCCTCTGCTAGTCAAAGCAGGTGTGCCCAATCTAATACCAGAAGGATAATAAGCAGAGGCTGGATCATGTGGGATAGTATTTCTATTAACTGTAATCCCAGCTAACTCTAAAGCAATTTGGGCTTGATATCCCAACCCAAAACCATACATGGAAAGGTCTAAAAGCAACAGATGGTTTTCCGTTTTAGTCTCCAACTGTTTAGCCAAAACCTGAGCATTTTTTAAAATCTGCTCAGCATACTCTTTAAACTGAGGTTGGCTAGCTTCTTGCAGGGCAATTGCAATAGCTGCAGTGACATTATCATGAGGTCCACCCTGTAGCCCAGGAAAAACCCCCTTTTCTAACTTTTCCACAATTTGTGGATCCTTATCTAAACCTTTTTGGGTAATTAAAATCATCGCTCCTCTAGGCCCTCGCAGGGTCTTGTGGGTGGTAGTAGTTATTACATCAACATATTGTACAGGGGAAGGTAATACTTTGGCTGCTACCAATCCAGAGATATGGGAAATATCAGCAACCAGATAAGCTCCAACACTCTGAGCAATTTTAGCAAATCCAGCAAAATCCAATGTATAAGGATAAGCTGTTAATCCCACCCAAATTAATTTTGGCTGATGCTGCTGGGCTAATTTGGTTACTTCCTCCAAATTTATTTTGCCATCTTCACCTACTTCATACTGAATGGCCTGAAAAATTTTACTAGTAAAACTTGCCTTCGCCCCATGTGTTAGATGTCCACCTGAGGATAAACTGAGTCCCATAATCACCCCACCTGGTTCAACTAATCCCAAATCTACTGCTAAGTTGGCAGGTGAACCAGAATAAGGTTGGACAATTGCACTCTTTACTCCAAACAACTGGCAAGCTAGCCTTTGCGCTTCGGTTTCTATTTGATCAATAATCTCATTACCACCATAATGTCTGGCACCAGGATACCCTTCAGAATATTTATCAGTTAAAATTGAACCTAATGCTTTTAAGACATTTTTGGAAACATAGTTTTCCGAAGGAATCATTTCCAAACCAACTTTTTGCCTTTGTTCTTCCTGTTTAATTAATTCGAAAATTTTGTCTGACATTAGTTAACCCCATCATTGTTAAAAATTTCAGCCGCAATCCTAACAATCTCATCATCAGCAGCAATTTCCACATTTGCCAATTCTTCTCTTTTAACCTGCCTTTTACCCAGCTCAGTGGCCACCTTAACTTTTCTGCCTAGAATATCCCCAAAAACAGATTCCAATAACTCCCTAGATTTAGGAGCTTCAATAATCCTTTGATGAAAAGAATAAGGCACTTCAATCACCACATTTTTCTCATTACATTCAGATAGTTGTGAGGTCCTAAGTAGTGCCTCCAGGGAAAAATTATACTGCCTGACTGTTTCTAAAATATAAGCCCACTTATCTTGAATTTTCTTAATATCATCACTAGCAACCTTATCTTTTTGTACAGGAGTCTCCTCAGCTATTTCTACTGCCAAATCAGTTTTGTTCATACCATTTTGACTGACTGCTTCCAACTCATTTTCTGCTGTATCTACTTTATCAGTATCCTTGCTAACCTCCAACTTCTCAGTTTTGGGAATACTCTGCTCTACTTTAACCAAACAACTTTGCACAATAGCTACCTCCAAAGGCAAACTGGCAATTGTAGCAAATCTGGCTTGTTCCAAGCTGGTTTGAAAATTATTTAACACCTCTATCAACTGTTCTGTACTAAAGTCTGCAGCTAATTTGGTAAGTTGGGTAAATTCTTCCTCACTAACCTCTGATTTGACTAACTGAGTACCTAAATTCTGTTGTATGTAGAGCAAATAGCGTAAAGTGTCCAACAACGAAATATTAAACTCCTTAGGATTTAAACCTGACTCTAAAACCGAATTAAGTAGTTGCAAGGCTTGACTCGAGTCTTTAGTAGCAATTGAATTAAGCAATTTAATCCTAACTTCAGCAGAGCTACTGCCCAGTTGCTGTTCAACTATTGAGCTATCAATTTTACCCAAGGCAGAAAGCTGATCAAGGTATTTAATACCATCACGAAAACTCCCTTGCGCTTTTTTAGCCAAGTCCAATAAAGCTGTCTCCTCAATGGTAATTTTTTCACCCTCCACAACTTTTCTTAAAGCCGAAATAACCTCATCTGTTGAGGCTGGTTTAAAATCCAATCTTTGGATTCTAGACATAATAGTTGCTGGGATTTTTTGTACCTCAGTGGTTGCTAAAATAAACAAAACATGTTCTGGAGGTTCTTCTAAGGTTTTGAGCAAGGCATTAAAAGCATCACCAGTTAACATATGCACCTCATCTATAATGTAAACTTTCTTCTTAGCATTGCTGGGTGCTAGTTTGATGTTTTCTCGCAGAGATCTGATATCTTCAATCCCACGATTAGAAGCAGCATCCATCTCTACTACATCCAAACTAGTCCCTGCTGTAATGGCTAAGCAGCTCTCACACTGGCCACAAGGAGGATTACTAGCCTGACAGTTAACAATTTTAGCTAAAATTCTCGCAGTTGAGGTTTTGCCAGTACCTTTAGGCCCACAGAATAAATAGGCATGAGCTAGTTTTCCTGCTTTTATCGCTGAGGATAAAGCAATCTTAACTGCTGTTTGACCAGTTAACTCTTCCAGATTTTGTGGGCGATATTTACGGTAAAGGACCATCAGTCTTTAAATTGCTAAAACTAGTTTACTAGTTGTTGGGAAAAATACAACTATCTGTCCAACCAATTAGTCATGGTGAATACCCAGAAGATGGGTTGTACCATGTTCAACCAGGAAACTTATCTCATCTTCAACTGGTTTATTATCTGAAGCCGCATCTTCTAATGCTTGTGGATAGGAAATCAAGATGCAACCAAGCCTTAAGACATTATCTGGAGCTGCCACAAAACCAACTCGCGGAATATGTTGCAGAGTAGGTGTACTAGGATCTTCAAAAGGAAACGATAAAACATCAGTTGTTTGATCAATCCCTCGGTATTGACGATTTATCTCATGCATCTTTCGATCTCCTACAATATTAACCTCCACTTCAACATTACCTGCTACTCCATGCTGTTGTAAAACAGTCATGACAGACGTTTGGACTAAGCCACGGTTAATTTGATAGCGAGGGTCTGAAGAAACAATTACATTGATCATAATATGTCTTTTTTCACAAGCAAGAAGCTCTGCTTCATTTCATAGAGAAAGAAGTTACACTTCATTTACTCCACTTAACTTCTGTTTTATCATCTCACTAACTCTTTGTGAACTAGCAGTTTGACCCACCTGAGACATTACTTGTCCCATTACTTTACCAAAATCTTGCATTGATGATGCTCCAGTTGTCTCCATAGACAGACCAATAATCCCAGCTAATCGATCATCAGAAATCTGCTCAGGTAAGTAATCTTCCAGAATTTTTGCTTCTTGTTCTTCTTTCTCAGCCTGCTGCTCTCTTTGTCCAGAGCGAAAGGCACTAGCGGATTCTTTTCTTTTTTTAATCTCCCGTTGTACCAAGCTTATAATATCCTGATCTGTTAAATCTGAACCTTTAGAAATTTTGGCATAATTTATCTCTGAGATCAGTAACCGCAACGTCGAAACTTTTAGTTCGTCACGACCCAGTTGTGCTTGTTTAAGATCATCCTGTATTATTTCCAATAGCATAAAGGTTAGATTTAAGAATTGTGATTACGATAACGCATAATCTTTCTTTGTTTTTCTGCTCGCTTCTCTTGACGTTTTTCTGAGGCAGTTTTGTGATATTCTAGATCTCTATATTCTTGAATAACATTTTCTGAGATAATCCTTTTCTGGAATTTTCTGATCACAGAATCATTGGTGTCGTTGACACCCCGCTTGACGATAATTGACATGTAGTAAAAAACACCTCCTCAAGTTTATAACTATTAGAAAGTATTTTACCTTTTTGTAAACTAAAAGGAAAGTCCGCAGTTTCTGAAGAGTAGTTAAGCTGTGTGAATTAATTTCTTCAAAGTATCCAAAGTCTTTACTTGGCGCATGCTATGGCGTAAATGAAGTCTGGGCTCTTGTGCTTCGAATTGAGCTTTAAGCCTGGCATCTTGAATCTTATCAATTTCTGCCTGCAATTCTTCATCAGAAACATCGATCTCTTCCATTCTCCCTATTTCCGCCAACCCCAACTCCATCCTGACATTTTTCTCAGCTTGTGGCCTCCATTCAGTCTTAATTCCTTCTAAAGTTTTTCCCTGACCCTTTAAGTAATCCTCTAACAAAAGTCCCATATCAGCCACTCTTCTTTGCAGTGAAACTAACATTCTATTTAACTCGTCTTCTACCAAGACTTCTGGAATTTCTGTCTCAGTAAGACTTTCAACTTTTTGTAAAATCGCTTCTTCAAAATCTAATTCATTGTTGTACTTTGCTTCATTCTCCAAGTCGGTACGAACTTTGGTTTTTAGATCAGGCAGGCTTTGCGCACCAATTGCTCGAGCAAAATTATCATCTGGTTGGTCAGTAGAAGTCGAGATGGGTTGACCTGAGGCATTTACTAACCCACCAGCCTGAGTTTGTCCATTAAAAGACATTGAGCCTGAAGTCCCACTGACTGGCTGGTTTGAATTATTTGTTTGAGCAGGTTGCCTGACTTTCCAACGTCTAAATAAGTCCGCAATAACCTGATCCACTTGTTCATCAGCAACAGCTTTAACTGCTGGTCGCTGCACCTTCAGGGTTTTGTAATCACCCACTTTAACTGCTGGTCTTTCTGTCAAAATGGCTTTAAAAGTGATAGTTTGACCTTTGACAAAAGATATAAGCTGGTATTTAGGATAATCAATAGGCACAACATTGCTACCTTGCAAAGCTTGGACTAAACTTTCAGGAAAAATAATCTTAAAAAACTCATCAGTTAATTTTTGCCCCAGAGATTGCTCAACCATTGGCAGAGGGGCTTGGCCTTTTCTAAAACCTGGCAACTCCACATCTTGGGCCATTCGTTGCAAAGTTTGATCCCATTTAGCAGCCACATCTGTCCAAGGTACTGTAATTTGCACCTCAGTAACTGCTTTTGGCTGTTTGGTAATTGTTTTTGTGACCATTAGTCTGTAAAGGTTAACAGAAAATTATCTGAAAATCAATTCTAAAATTACTTTAATTGAGATTTTAATTCTGCCAAGCTAACAAGCTGAGTAGTTTTTTCACCTCTTTTTTTTAGCTCCAAGTTACTTTCACTTTTTTTAGATATTACTACCCGGTAAGGAATTCCTAACAAATCAGCATCAGTAAACTTCTCTCCAGCCGACACACTTTTGCGATCATCAAACAAAACTTCAATTCCCTCGGCTTGTAAATTTTGATAAATATTTTCTGCCTTGTCCCAGATATCTTTACTCTCTAGGTCCAAGCCAACTATATAGACTTGAAAGGGAGCTACTTTTTCTGGCCAAATAATACCTTTTTCATCATGAAAAACTTCCACAATTGCCCCCATGACGCGCGAAATTCCCAAACCATAACAACCAACTGAAACTAATTTTTTTTCACCTTTTTCAGAAGTAAAGTAAAGACCAAATGCTTTGGCATAAGACTGCTTTAAAGGGAAAATATTTCCTACCTCAATTGATTTTTCTTTTTTAAATTCACCACCACACTGTTGGCAAGTTTCCTCATCAAAAACTTCTTGATTAACTGCCCGTTGGCAACTTTGACAAACAAAAATTGTATCCTCTCCAGATGGAGTTAAAGATTGGAACTCATCAGACAAATCAGAGAAAGTACCTCCTGCTGCTTTGGTCACCAGTACTGGCAAACCAATCTGAGCAAAAATTTTTAAATAGGATTTTTTAACTTTTTCATAATACTGATCACGATCTTGCTCACTAGCATGAAAGCTATAAAGATCTTTCATCAAAAATTCCCTGCCTCGCAGCAATCCTGCCTTGGCCCTTAATTCGTTTCTAAACTTAGTTTGGATTTGATATAAAGCAATCGGTAAATCTTTATAAGAGGTGACATACTCAGTCAGCAGTGGGTAGATAATTTCTTCATGTGTTGGACCTAAAACTACATCTGCTCCAGAAGCTCCTTTAAATTTAAATAACACATCAAAAGTTTCAAACCTGCCAGTTTTTTTCCAATTTTCCCCTGGATGCAAAGCCGGCATTAGTACCTCTTGTCCACCAATTCGATCCATCTCTTCTCTAATAATCTGAGAAAGCTTAGTTAAAACTTTTAAGCCCAAGGGCAAATAAGTATAAACTCCTGCCATTTCCTGATGAATAAAACCAGCTCTAATTAAAAGTTGCTGATTCAAAGATTCTGCCCCAGCGGGAGCAGTTTTAGAAGTTTGTGGAAAAAGTTGAGAAACTAACATGACTTAATTCTACAACAGGTATACCAAGTCTACTAGTGCTGCTCAGATGGAGGTTTAGGCTCGGGCTTGGACACATGAAGCAAAGCAATATCTTCTTCTCCCAGATCTTCTAAATAATCTTTGGCAAAAAATAGAGCTTCACCCAAAGTTGTTGGTTTTTCTCTTAAGGGTATAGCAGCCGCCTCTTTAGACAAACTAGACATGACATTGTTGATTTCTTCTCTTAACTTAAGAATTGTCCTTATCGTAGATGGTTGCTTATCTATAAATTTCTCTAATGTTTGCTTATCGCTTGAGTCTTCAGACATATACAAAGATTATATTACATAAAGAATTTACTGATATCGGAGAAGGTGATCAATAAAATCAGCAATAGTAATATAGCCATTCCCACCGTATGTACCCATTTTTCGATCTCAGCTTTGACCTTTTTTCTAAAAATACCTTCAATACCCAAAAAGACTAATCTTCCTCCATCCAAAGCTGGAAAAGGAATGATATTAATAATTGCTAAATTTAAAGAAAGTAGTCCAAGAAAATTAAGGTATGGCAAAAGGGGATTTTGGGTATGGACAATTGTGCCAGTAATTGAAGTTAATCCCACTGGCCCAGCAACTGAATCTGAAACTGGAGTGATATTTTTTGTTTGAAAAGCAGTAGAAATCATGCCCCCTAAGACTTGCAGTGAGTAAGCTGTTAAATTATAACTCCGGGAAAAAGCTGAAAAAATCTTTTGAGTGGGAGTATCATAGCTTAACTTAGCCATTTCCACACTACCTAATTCTAAACCTAAAGCCCCCTGACCTTGCGGAGGATTTTCGCGCGGAGTAAGTGTTACAGTCCTCGTATTTTCTTCTGGATTAACTAAAGTTAGTTGTACTGACTGACCTAGATGCTGTTTAGTCAAATCAACTAATTGTTTACTATCTTGTAAAGATTGTCCATCTAAAGCAATCACTCGATCACCAGCTTTAATTCCAGCTGCTTCCGCTGGGGAACCTGGAGCCACTAAGCCAATCAGAACCTCATTCACGTTAGTTTGATTAACCCCCTGAAAAGTAAAATCAGTAAGTAAAGGTATCTCTTCTTTAAAACCTTGGGCAATTAGAATAATATAAAACAAAATTATCGCCAGTAACAAATTCATGGTTACTCCTGCTGTAACTACCGCTATTCTTTGCCAGACTGGTTGATTAGGAAAAGATCTTTTATCATCTAAGATTTTTTTATCAACTTCATCCTCACCCAAAAGTCTAACAAAGCCTCCAATTGGTAACCAATTCAGTGAATAAATTGTCTCGCCAATTTTTTTACCCCAAGCCCGTGGTGGCAAACCAAAACCAAATTCCAAAACTTTAATTCCACATTTTTTAGCCACAAAAAAATGCCCAAACTCATGAGATAAAATGAGGATTAATAGAGTTAGTAAAAAAACAATTGCTGTTAAAATCATTAAGCAAAAATTTAAACCTGCGATAACTCTTCTTCTTTTTGCTTGGTTAATTGTTCAATCATATCAACAGCGCGCTCGATTTGATCTTGTAATAATTTAGCTCGTCTATCAAACTCATCCTCTCCAAAATCACCTGAGTCTTGTTGCCTTTCCCAATCTTCTCGAATTTCTTGTCTAACTTGCCTAACTTCAATTTTGACCTGTTCCATTTTTTGATGGGCTAACTTGATATATTCTTCCCTTCTCTCAGCTGTTAAAGGAGGAATCGGTAACCTCACGGTTTGTCCTTCAAATGAGGGATTTAAACCCAAATTAGATTCTTGAATTGACTTGACTACATCTTGTACCACCGAAGCATCCCATACTTGCACTGTAATCAACTGTGGTTGGGGAGCAGAAATCGTTCCCACTTCAACCAATTTCATCTTGCCACCATAAACATTAACAGGTACATCTTCCACTAAGTTAGGACTCGCTCGCCCGGCACGGATTGCGGAAAGTTCCCTTTTGAGGTGTTCAATTGCATTCTGGATTCTGGTGTTTGCCTCTGTTAAAACTGGATCCATAATCTATTATCAGACAAATTCGGACTTATCTTATACCGTTCAAACAGTTTCAACTACCGAATTGTCTGTTACTAAAGAACTAGTGTTCGTTTAGTCTTTATTAACTAATCCTTGCCAAGTTCAATTCTACTAAATTTACCAACTTGGATATTCTCACCAAGTTTACCAACTACAACCTTAATCAGCTGTTCAATAGTCTGTGAGTTATCTCGAATATACTCTTGTTTTAATAAATCCTCCACTGACTCTGGATTCATCGAGGCAATTTGCAGGGATATCTCATGAGCTAAAGTTTTAAAATCTTCAGTTCTGGCCACAAAATCTGTCTCACAACCCAGCTCAACTAAAACCCCAATTTTACCTCCATGAGAGTAAGTTTCTACCAGTCCTGCTTTAATTTCCCGCTCTGATTTTTTACCAGCCTTATCAATACCTTTTTGTTTAAGAATTTCTCTAGCCTCATCTATAGAACCTGCTTCTTCTAAGGCCATCCTTACATCAGCAATTCCTGCCCCTGTTTCTTCTCTTAAGAGCTTAATGTCTTCAATTTTAACCATCAACTTATCATTCCACTCTTTCTGAGTCTTTGACTTCTTCTTTTTCCACTTCTTCTTCTGCAGCTTGAACATCTGCTACCAAGTCTTGACTTTCTGTTACCTCATCTTTCTTGTTAGCTTCTTTCTTTTCAGCATTGTCTGATTTTACCTTATCAGCCTTTTTTAATCCTTCAGCAAAGGCATCAATTATCGCTTCGGTCAGTACTTTAATTGATTTGGCAGCATCATCATTACCTGGAATAGGATAATCAATTAAGCTAGGGTTGGAATTAGTATCCGCAATGGCAATAATCGGAATATGCATCCGATTAGCCTCAGCCACAGCAATTTTTTCATTGACACAATCAATAATATAAAGTGCGTCAGGTAGTTGATCTAAGTCAGTCACCCCACCCAACTGTTTGTTAAATTTCTCCACTTTTCTACTTAGTAATAATTGTTCTCTTTTGGTATAACGGTTTAATTCCCCTTTGGCTTGCTTTTCTTTTAGTTCATTAAGTTTTTTGATATTTTTTCTTACTTCTTCAAAATTAGTCAAAAATCCTCCCAACCACTTCACATCAATATAGGGCATCTTAACTTTTTGAGCTGCTTGTTTAATAATAGGTTGAGCTTGTTTTTTAGTTCCCACTAAAAGTAAGGTCTTGCCTTCTTCTCCCAACTCATAAGCTGCCCTCACTGCTTCTTTTAATCTTTTCTCAGATTGTTCTAAATCAATAATATGGACTCCATCTCTCACACCATAGATAAATTGCAGCATATGGGGATGGCCACGACGTACCTGATGCCCAAAATGAACACCAGCTTCTAATAATTGTTGCATCGAAGGGGTATCAATCATGTTTAGTTTTCCTTCAACTTCTCTGTTGCCTTTGCAGTTTCAGGAAAACATCAAGCAACAGATGTTTGATGAAGCTATTTTATCAGAGAAATCGCTAAAATTCAATCCTAAACTAAAGCAACTCTAATAAACCATTCTGTACTAAACTTGCCCCGACAGTTTTTCTTAGCTGCCGGTAGACTGTTTGTTCGTCGTGATATAAAGCAACTTGTGCTAGATAAGTATCCATCAGATAATCAAATAAACCTGGTAATCGGCGAGAAGAGACTAATCGTCTCATACAAGCAACACTCACCACCATCTCGGTAAAATCCTGTGATAGTAGCTGCAACAAGTTATCCTCAAAAGGCTTCATTGTATCCAAATCTAAAACAACTCCTGCATAAGTTACATTCCTGCTAACAAGGGAGCCGCCAACATTCATTTTTAGGGAAAAGGCATAACCATGAGTGTGACCTAATGCTGCAACTTCAGTGATATTGTCAGTGAAGCGATGCAAAACATTTATGGCAACTCCACTCTCTACCAAACCATCTTTGATACCTTCTAAATCCTGAGTCTGGCTTGCTAAATCGATAGTTCTTTGCGGAAGATAAGCTGAAGAATCAAAACGATAATATCTGCCTAGTTCTTGATAGATAGCTCTAATTAGGTTATCAGTAGCAATATTAGCATTGATCAACATATCTCCGTAGTTGTCTAAACCGTTTGTGATATAAGCAAGGTCATCCTGAAGGCTATTTTTATTCCAGCTATTTATTAAAAGATTGGGCATCTCGTTAATTCGGACATCGAGTTCTGGGCAAAGATACCAATATTCTACCGCTCGAGAAGCAGGATTTTCTCCAGCAAAATAGGCCCCTAGTAGTTCACTTTGGGGCATCCAGTATTTTCTCAAGACTCCGTTTTCAGGTTTGGGGTAAAATCGAGAATTAATAAAACGATCAATTGGCAATGGATCTTCATCGGGAATAGGCACACTGTCAACGCTTTTTACAAAGAGAGGAAGCGCAGTATGCGTCGGTCGTCTATTCTTTTGCCATGAAAGACTTTGTAATAATAATGCGTTATCAAACTCTAAACCGACTTCAGAGAAAATTGCGCCACCAGGTAAGTCTCCAAATTCATAAACACTTTCATGTTTAGAAACTGAATCTCTGTTTATTAAATCACCGCCTTTAATGTTAAGAGTGTATTTTCTTAATTGGTCACCCATAGGGCAACCAAAAGTACGATCATGATATATTCCTCGTCTAAACAATAATGGGCTAGGAATTAGTGAATGCGCACTTTGTCTCGGGGTAAACAGCACCTTACCATAATTAGATTCTAAAATAGCAGGGTCAACAACTGTTTCAATATATTCTGAGAGTTGACTAGAAACCTTATAACTTTTTAATTCCGTACCAATGCCTATTTGACACTGACCCGGCCATGTCTCCAGCTGATCTATCATATTTGTATTATACTATAAGATATACTCTTTTACATCCAGTATTCAGCCTTAGATATCTGCAATTTGATTAATTGCTCTAGAATAGTTTTCTGCGGCAAACTTAACTAAGGAATTATCTTGTAGCGAAAGTTTCCTAAATCGGACTCACATAAACCTTTTTAGACATTCTTTAGTTTGCTGATAAAACTTTCTGCTACATCTGCTGATCTTAGGTAAGAATCTTTTAAATCTTGTGGCAATTCCCCATTTAGACCTCTGACCACCTCAATATAAGCAGTATTAACTCTAATCAGTTGGGCAATTTGGACACTACGGTATTTACCAGTGGTAATGGGATAAAAATCCTGCAAATAAAGTAATAGTTCATGGGGGTCGATATCCAAACCTGAAGATCTTGAACTTGTCAGGGCTTCGTGTTTACCTTTATCAACCTCTTCATGATGAGCTCGGCAAAATCTGAATTTGTTATCATGCAAACTAATTAACGGAACAAGCGGATGTCTTTTTGTCAGCGCTCCACCAAAAACTTGATAAGGATATCTAGCAAGCATTCGCGGGTAACAATGATCAGTATCAATTAAGACAGCATCTGACTTTCCCTTGCCACAAACTAAGCAGGTCTCAATCTTTCCAACGTAAGTTATATCTTTTTCACCCATTTTTCTAACCTCCAACACCAGGGTGTCATTTATTCATACTAAACTCATTATCCTTAAGTCAACCCTACAAAAAAAGGTTATAGGTGGCAGCACTCATTGACTTTACTAAATATTTCCGATATCTTTGCGCTAAGTCCTGTGTTTTTTACTATATATCAATGCTTGAACATGACATCTTAACTTCTGATCGAAGTATAGTTTATGATCTTTATCCTACTCAGTCAGTTAATGCTTTAATGGTTGGCATACCTACTGAGGTTGCAGAACAGTTAACTCAAAATCTAACCTCAGAAAAAGATGGTCGAATCAATCTACTGATCAAAACTTTGAACTGGAAACTCTCGTCTTTTATTCCTCCATCTGAGGATGAATGGGGTTTTGGAAAAACCTTTGCTTGGGAAGATCCCCAAACCCTTGACCAAGTTTTATTAAGTTGCACTCTACCAGATATTTCTTCGCCCACACCAGAAAACTGGCAAAGAATGCACGACACTTCAGCTAGCCTAAATCTTTTATTCAGATTTTTTAATTTAGCATCCAGAAAACAAGATGACTCACAAAAACAGTTGTTACACATTATGTTGGAACACGCCACTATTAACGCTGTTTTATCTACTAGATTAATGCCATTTTTAGCCTCTTTTCCTCAAGACACGAAGCATCTCGAAATTGAACAGACAATGTACCAAGCATATCTACAAATGGCTAGGGCAGAGGATAAGAGGCATTACTTGAGATATTATTTTTCAGTGCAAACTAGACAATCTCCTCGTGGCTTATATCTAAAATGCCCGGGGATTTCTGATTGTAGCTTGAACGCAGGATATTATCGAAGCTCACAACCTGACATAGGCTACTTACTTGAACCTCATAATGTTGATAATTGCTTACAACAATTCACTTTTCTAGTGGGACTTGCTAAACTCAACCAACAAGCCAAAGAGGTAGGATTTTAAGCTTCTTTCACAATACCTGCTTTAACAAATTTCTCAATCATCTCCGCTTTCTCTCTTCGATTAGTTAGACCAATTCCATCTGCCAGGCGAATCACATCCTCTGCACTTACCTGCTTTTTGCCAGTAAACAACAACTTCAAAATTTCTAACTCAGGACCGGTGAACTTTTTGGCATTTAACTCATAATCCTCAAAAGCCTGCCAGGCAATGGGGAAACTGTCCTTGATGATCTTGCCCATGGCCTCAGCATAAACTCTAATTTCATGTTGAGCGTGTGAATCCATTCGCAGCCTCAAAAAGTGCATTAAGTTATGCAAATCTATTTTCCAATACCATTGTGTATAGAAATTTAAGCTTAAATTCATTCTGGCTAATTCTCTAGCCAACATTGGTTTATCAGGATTGAGCGGTTCTCCTTCTCCATTATCATTAAGCAAATCTGTGTAATGCCCATAAGCAGTCTGAGCGTCATGAATTAATAAATCTCTAACCTGGGCAGCATATTCTTTAGGCACTACTTCACCTCTGCCTTGTTTATTAGATTTGGACTGTGCTGCTAATACCCCTGGTTCAGGTAAATAGAACTCTTCATCCAAAATAGAATACCTGGCGGAATACTCGTTAATGTTGGCAGTGCGGTGTCTGACCCACTGCCTAGCTACAAAAAGGGGCATCTTAGCATGGAATTTAACTTCAATCATTTCAAAAGGGGTGGTATGATCGTGTCTTCTCAAGTATCTAATCAAACCTGTAGTTTCAGAAACTTTTCTGGTCCCCCCGCCATAAGAAACCCTAGCTGCTTGTTCAATGGATGCATCATTGCCCATATAATCCACCAAATAAACAAAACCATGGTCCAAAACTTTAATGGGGACACCTAACCATTTCTCAGCTCCCTCACTTACTGGCCTTTTGGTCTGGACAATTGGATAATCAATCTCTGTTTTTTCTGCTGTCATCTGTTTTCTTAGTGATTATACTCCTTTAGTAAAGAGTCCTCCCAATTTTCTGCCGGTGAGCTTTGTGATAGATCAATTAAATTATGGATCACCTGACCACTTCTGGCTACATTAGAAGCTTCGGGAACAACTCCACCTTGAAAGCTGCGGTTGGCGATAGCTGCATAAGACCTATTCACAGAAGATGCTAATTTCTCAAAGCGAAAAGCACAGATTGGTCCACCTCGGTATAATAGAATCCTTTTATGTGGCAAGAGTGTGCCTATTTCCATCACTGGGAAACCAGTAAATCCTGGGTCAAAGCGACCGGCTGTTGAATGAACTAAAACACCTAGCCTAGCTAAACTGCTTTTGCCATCGAGTATACCCATAATCCTATCTGAGAGAGTTAGCTTCTCTAAGGTTGTAGCAATCACAAAATCACCCGCTTCTAAAACAAACGGCTGGTCCACCTCCAGATGATAAGGTGTCATCATCTCCTCAATTTTTTCTCGGGAAGTGAATCTGGTATCAATCGTATCAAAGCCATCCCGCTTAAAAACCTTCAGATTGGCCCCTAAATGAAAATCAATGGAAACTGGACCAACCAGGTCTGCCAAGGGGAGGGGCTCTTTTGACAAGAGGTCAATTATAATCTCTTCTTGTTTAATTGCCTCAATAATAGCCCAATCCGGCAAAATACCAACTAAATCTTCATACCTAGGTCTTTCAGTCATAATTTAATTATTTGCACATTGCTTATCGTAAAGATCAATAATTTGTTGATGGATATCTTCTTTTGAACTCAAACCGTCAATTAAAAAAACACTGTCAGTTTTGCCTGAATTTCTTTGAACAAACTCAAGGTAGCCTGCTCGAAGTTTCTTCATAAATTTCAAGCCCTGCTGTTCAAATACTAAATCCTGGCCAGTATTATCGTCATTTTTGAGCCTTTTAAAACTTTCCTCTGCAGGGATATCCAAAATTATATATAAATCAGGTTGGCAATGGGTAGCTGCTACCGCCTCATGATGCAGCCCATCTATTAGCTTCAAATCTACACCCTGGGTGAAACCCTGGTAAACATAAGTAGAGGCTTCGAAACGGTCTGAGATCACAGTCACACCTTTATCAATATTTGGCCTAACTACATTGTTGAGGAATTCTTTTCTGGCAGCATAAAACAACAGGGTTTGGGTAACTGGATCAAGCATGGGTTCTCTGGATTTTAACAGTACCTGCCTTATCTCCTCCCCAGCCTCAGTACCTCCCGGTTCCCGAGATAGAAACACCTTTTTCTCCAACCTTTCCAGATATTTCTGAAGTAACTTAGCTTGGGTAGTCTTACCACAATTATCAATCCCCTCCAAAACAATGAATCTACCTTTTTCAGCCATCTTTACCCTTTATGTCAGTACTACCAAAACCACCTCTACTGATTTGAGAAATTTCTGCTACTTCTTCCCAATCCTCCACCTCCACTTTGACAAAAATTCCCTGGGCCACTCTTTCTCCTTTTTTTACTGTTACCTCTTGATCTGTGTTATTAAAAACTTGAATTTTGATCTCATCCTCTGGTCCTGAGTAATCCTGATCAATAATCCCCACACTGTGTGGAAAAACTAGACCAGTTTTTCTGGGCATACTACTTCTGGGTACCACAAACAGGGCAAACCCTTGAGGTACTTCAATAATATTATTAGAAGGGATTAAGGCAATTTGCTTGGGTGCAATCACAGTTTCTTCTCGAGCAACAAAATCAAAACCAACTGAACCAGTTGTAGAATATTGGGGTAAGGGTAGATCTTTATCGATTCTTTGAATCTTAATGCTCATAAAGATTAAGTTAAGACTTTTCTCTACACCACTTTACCCATTACTGCTTCTCTCGTCAATCTATCAATTAGTCTTGCTGGCATGAATAACTTACCCATATTCTGGAGCGCTCTTTGCCAAGATCGATGAGAGGCTAAATAATTTATTCTTATCAAACATTCAGACATTGGTTCACCCTGATCATAGCTAATAGAAGATTTTCCATAAGTTTTAAACCACACGCCAGTCTCTGGGCCACCAGCTTCAGTATGGCAAGTTATGCCACGGTTTTTGCATATTTCACACTTTAAACTTTCCATAACTATTTAAAAAATTCTAAAACATTAATTCTGATGAAGCTCCACGGCCTAACGGCCGTGGTATTTTCTCAGATTCACAGCTAAAGCTGTGATAATTTAAGCGTTCATCCATGTTCCAACGAGCATGGTTTTCTGCTTTAGCTGATAAAAATGACCAAACCTAGAGGATTAACCAACAACCTAAAAATTGCTCAGAGTGTTATTTATCACCATTCATATCTCTTCTCATTTGTCCACTATGTACCCAATCTGAGTTCACTCGTGCCATCACACCATTAGCAACATTAAGTAATTCTTGTGCAAAGGCAGATAGCTGATAAGGGCGTATCACTTCACCGCTGTCGATTTGTCTGTTTACTTTCGACAGAGCACTCTCGAAGGCAACCATCGATACCATAACAATCTCCTTCGGATCAACAAACTTAGATTCCTGACTCTTATCGTCCGCTTTACTCCCGGAAGATCCAGTGGTCTCACCTGTTCTATATTGCACAGATTCTACCGAGTCTGTTTCAACCATAGCTATTGAAAATCCTAGGAGTATTCTACATCGTGCCTGTGTAAGCTTGTCAACCCAGCAAAAATTAGTCTTTTTCCTCTATCTCAGATTTACCACCCACCACTTTGGGTTTAGTCCAAGAAGCATATTTACAAGTAGGCCAGTTAGAACATCCATAAAACGGGCGGCCTTTTTTGGTTTTCCTCAACACAATATCTCCACCACAATCTGGACATTTGGCATTAATTTTTTCCTCAAAGCTTTCAGTGTGCTTACAGTCTGGAAAACCCGAACATGCTAAGAATTTACCAAACCTACCATATTTAACTACTAAATCTTTACCACACTCTGGACATTTTTTATCAACTTTTTCTACCTCCAGCTTGACATGAGTTGCCTTTTGTTCAGTTTCATCTACTTTTTTCTCAAATGGCTGATAAAAATCACCAATGAGTTTACGCCATTGTCTTTGACCATTAGCTATCTCATCTAGGCTATCTTCCATCTCCGCGGTAAAAGAATAATCCATTAAATCAGGAAAATATTTTAGCAAAAACTCAGTTACTGCTTTACCTAATTCAGTGGGAATAAACCTTCTTTCTACTTTCTCCACATAAAACCTTTCCTGAATAGTAGACAAAGTGGGAGCATAAGTTGATGGACGTCCAATGCCTAGTTCTTCTAGTTTTTTAATTAGTGATGCTTCATTATAGCGAGGAGGTGGCTCAGTAAAATGTTGCAGTGGTAAAACCTCAATTAAATCAAGTTTTTCACCCTCAGCTAACTCAGGTAAAATTTGCTGTTTCTCATCATTACTGGCTTCTTTTTCATCAACCTCAGCAGTTTTCCCATAAAGCTTGAGCCAACCTTCGAACTTAATTAAGCTACCATTGGCTTTTAAGCTTAACTGATCAGCACCTTGTTTGGCTGTCACCTTCACAGCAGTTTGATCCAAAATAGCCTCAGCCATTTGTGAAGCCATCATTCTTTTCCAAATCAACTCATAAAGATGTTGATGATCTCTGGTAAAACCAGAAACCGATTTGATTTGTTCAGCCACCGTAAAAACATCAGTAGGCCTAATCGCCTCATGAGCCTCCTGGGCGAGTTTAGATTTGGTTGCAAAAACTCGTGATTTTTCTGGCAAATAAGCTTTACCGATTTTATCGCTAATATATTTTCTGGCCGCACTTAAGGCTACTGGTGATAAATTGAAGGAGTCTGTTCTCATATAAGTAATCAAGCCATGCTCATATAAAGATTGAGCCACGGCCATAGTCTTTTTGGCACTCATTCCTAATCTTAGATTTGCCGCCTGTTGCAAGGTTGAAGTAGTAAATGGCGGTGAAGGATATCTCTTTGTCTCTTTCTTCTCTACATTTTCAACCACAAAATCCGCAGTTTTTAGTGCTTTAATCAATTCCTCAGATTGTTTAGCATTTTTGATCTGTAATTTTTTACCATTCTTTTCAATCAGTAGCGCTAAGAATTGGCCCTTTTTATTTTGTTTTTCTAAGTTAGTCTCAATTGTCCAATATTCAACGGGCTTGAAGTCTGTAATTTCTTTTTCTCTTTCCACAATCAATCTTAAAGCCACTGATTGCACCCGACCTGCTGATAAGCCACTTTTAACTTTTTTCCATAGCAGCGGGGAAAGTCGATAACCCACTAGCCTATCTAAAACACGCCGTGCTTGCTGTGCATCAACTAGCTTGTCATCAATCTGTCGGGGAGATTCAAAGGCTTCCTTAACTGCCTGGGGTGTGATTTCATGAAAAACTACCCGGAAAATTTCGGGCATCTTGCCATTTCTAACAATTTTCTTCTTACTTGTTTTGGCTTGACCAGTCAAAAGTTGCTGCAGGTGCCAGGCAATTGCCTCACCTTCTCGATCAGGATCTGTTGCCAACCATAATTTTTTGGCTTGATGCGCTTCTTTGCTTAACTGATTAGTTAACTTAGTTTTATCTCTAGGGATAATATAATGAGGCTCAAAATTATGCTCCACATCAATACCTAAATCTGATTTCGGCAAATCCCGGACATGACCCATTGAGGCCTGAATTTCATATTTACTACCCAAAAAGCGAGACAAAGTTCTGGCTTTAGTTGGTGATTCAACAATAACTAAATTTTGCATCTTAATATTTTAAACTGTAAATTAAACTAGTTTTTCCACAAGACAAAAGATATATTTAACTCTACCATATTTTCTTGACATAATACTGGGAAAATAGTTGCAGATATCTTAACAAATATGTCAAGCGATTATTGACGGAAGGGGTAATATTCTAATAATCCAGTGCGGGCACGTTGTTGTGAAGATATATAATAAAAATCACGAGTATTTCTGCGCATTTTATGTTTGGGCACATTTTTTATATACATAAACCGCCACGCTCGTTCCGTTGCTTCTACTGAGAAACAATCCGTTTGCCTTTGCCCATTTTCGAAACAACTAATTAGGGCATCATGAAATCTGAACCAAGCTCCATATTCTTTGTCTGGTCTCTGCCATAACTTGCTCGCAACACCAGCAAAAGACATCTCTGCTAACAATAATTCATTCAGGGCTGATTTATAAACCGCTCTATAAGCATCTGTCTCAAAAAGTGGAGTTTCTTGAGGGAATAAAGTTTCCGCTACAGATAACTGTAGTCTTTGAGTTTCAGCTCTTGCAGGTAATACCTCAACCAATCTCTTATCCTTACCAACACATTAGTACCAATTTTTTCAGAATTCAACAGTCAACTTAGTCTAGTTTAACAAAATTCCCTCCACCTAAATTTTTCACTAGACCATATATTTCCATTTTTACCAAAGCTGCAGAGACTGTTGCTGAACTCAATTTTAGCTCTCTGACAATCTCATCAATGTGTTTTTCTCCCGTTGTTAAATTTTCTAAAATACTTTTTTCTACTACAGATAATTTTTCTTGACTTTGTTTTCTTAATTCCTGATTAGTGTTTCCCACTTCAATTCCCAGTTCTTCTAAAACTTCGGCTGGTTCACTAACTAATTTGGCGCCTTGTTTAATCAGCAGTAATGGGCCCTTGGATAAATCAGAGGTGATTGGACCAGGTACTGCATAGACATCTCTACCTTGTTCCAACGCATCTTTGGCAGTAATCAGTGATCCCGAATCTTCCGCTGCTTCCGTAACTAAAACTGCCCGGGATAGTCCGGAAATAACTCTATTTCTGGCAGGAAAATTACCTGGTAAAGATAACTCATCAGGAGCAAATTCTGATAAAACCACACCGCCTTGCTCCACAATTTCTCGAGCCAAAGTAGTATTTTCAGGAGGAAAAATTTTCTTTAAACCACCTCCTAAAACAGCAATGGTTAAGCCTTTAGCTTTGAGCGCTGACTGATGAGCCACTGTATCCACACCACGAGCCAATCCAGAAACAATCACCAAACCTGCTTCAGCCAGACTCAAGCCAAATTTTTCAGTGACCAAACGGCCATATCCAGTCACCCTTCTGGTACCCACAATGGCAAGTGCTTTTTTATTTAAAATCTCCTGGCAACCCTGATAAAAAAGCACTGAAGGTGGATCATAAATTTCTTTGAGCAAAGCGGGGTAGTCTGACTCATCATAAATGAGCCATTTAATCTCTAACTTGATCAAACTCTCCTGATATTTTTCAGGATTCAAGGTTTTTCTGGTTTGCAACAAGGTGTAAGCAACTTTTTGGGGAACCCCTAATTTTATCAGTTCAGCTGGATTAGCCAACCAAGCTTGTCGTGGATCTTGATAAAAAGCTAAAATATTTTTTAGTCTAATTGGCCCTAAACCTGGAATACTGTGCAAAGCCAGTAGATAAGCAGAATTTATCACTCATCAAAGATCACACAAAAACTGCCAAAAGGCAAGATATCTGGTGAAGTATTATTTATTTCTTAATCCCCCAACTCATATTTGAGTTATGAGCATAAACATATTATGAGCAGAATATGCGCCGTTTATGGTAGTTTTGGAGAATATTGCAGTCTGAAAGCATTTTTCATAGAGGTAAGCAGGCCAAATACTTTATTAGCATCTTTATGGTCATCTATCCAAGCAGAACTTCCATCACTACTAGGTCCATGAATAATAAGTAAAGCATAACTTTCACCTTCAGGATAGCGTTGTTCTATTGTCATGCCTGTGTGTCTTACCGCATAATGATCTTGTGCTGCTTCTATCATCTCTCGAATTGAGTAAAAACAGCTGCCTCCACACTCATCTGCTAATTCTACTTCAGGAGTCTGTAAAAAATTGGCAGCAGTTAGCCCTTCCGGCAAATCCCACCAGAAAGAATTAGTCAACGCAAGGGCAAGAACATTTAACTTAGGTATTCCGAACCGGTCAGGAATTTCAACTGGGTCTTTCGTGCTCATTCCTCCACCTAGTATAGTTTTTATTTTAGGATGTGCCTGCGGCTCGCCGTATTTATTAAGTAGAATTTTTGCCTGTTCAAAAACTGCTTCTTCCATCCGTGATACAATTTCCCACCTACTAATATCATCATCTTCAGGATGCTCTTGAGAGAACGACCTCCTAGCATAAACTTCTAATTCACTGATCGCCATAATTCATGTATATAACGGATCATTTGCACTTTGTCAATCATTACAGTACAACCATAGCAACTATCTATTCCCCCAACAATTTAGCTGAGGCTGTGGCGACTACTCCATTATCTAAACTTTTGATATTGGTTTTATCCTTATTAAAATACCAAGTATAAATGTCCTTGGCCACTGGAGCTGCGACATTAGAACCTTCTCCACCGCCCTCTACCAAAACTGTTAAAGCAATGTCTGGGTTATTTTCTGGAGCATAACTGGTATACCAAGCATGAGTTTTATTATCTTTGTTAGCATATTCAGCTGTGCCTGTTTTACCTGCTGTAGGAACAGAGAAGGTAAAGAAAGGCCAAGCTGTCCCACCTTGTTTAGGAACTAAACTAAGACCTTGTTGGACTAAACTAATTTCCTGGGGAGTAAAATCATTTTTAGAAATAGTGACTGGACTAAACAATTTACTCTGACCAGTAGTTGGATCATCAATATGAGTAACTAAATGTGGTTGTACTAGGCTACCGTTATTAGCAATATATGAAGTTTCTGCCAAGATCTGTAAAGGTGTTACTAAAACATAACCCTGACCTATGGACATATGTAAAGTATCCCCTGGATACCAAATAGTGCCAATATTTTGCTGTTTCCAAATATCAGTAGGAATCACTCCGGGTTCTTCACCAGGTAGATCAATTCCCAATTTTTTACCCATCCCCAATTTCTTGGCAGCTTGCGCAATTGCTGCTTCACCCACTGTTTGGCCAACCTGATAAAAATAGATATCGTTTGAGCGCTGCAAAGCCTTGATAATATCCACGTTGCCTTCCGTTTTACCATAATCGTTAAAATACCAATTAGCAAAACTTTCCTTGCCAATATGTACAACTCCAGTGTCTTCAAACTGAGTTGTAGCAGTTACTTTTCCTGAAGCAAGCCCGGCCAAAGCAGTGGCTATTTTAAAAGTGGAGCCTGGTGGATAGGTTCCACCAATCACACGGTCAAGTAAGGGTGAATTAGCATTATTAAAGTAACTTGTTACCTCATCATTCCTTTTTGGGTCAGTAAAAGCATTACCATCAAAAGATGGTAGGGAAACTAAACTCAAAATTTCTCCAGTCTGAGGATTTTCTGCTACTAGTGCCCCGCAGCAAACCTTATTATCAGTGATCGCTTTTTGTAAAGAATTGTATGCCTCTTTTTGCATATCAATATCCAAGGACAGATAAACATCCTGACCCGGAATTGGATCAACTTCCCGTATAGTTCTTAACTTATGGCCTTGAGCATCAATTTCCACGATCTCTGCTCCATCTTGACCACGGAGCACATCCTCATACATCTGTTCTATCCCTGCACGACCAATCCGATCACCAATTTTATAACCAGCATACTGTGATTCTTTTAACTCATCGGCTGAGATTTCTCCAACATAACCTAAAATATGTGCTGCTAAAGGACCTTCTGGATAAGACCGAATGGTGTCAATCTCTAAGTCATTAAATTTGGGATCATTTTTGGCTTCCATCGCCAATGCTTGATCGCGGGTAATAAATTTGCTATCTAGTCTAAAGCCCGGATCGTTTTCTGCAAGCACTTTACCGTTGCGATCATATATAACCCCACGCGGAGCATGGATAATTCTAATTTGAATCCGGTTAGTATCGGCGAGTTCCCGGTTCATGCTACCCATCGCTACTTGCAAATGGAAAAGTCTTAAAAATAGACCAAAGAAGACTATTAAAAAAAGACAGAGCACTACTAAAATCCTCCAGGGTGATAATGTAGTGACTAAGTTATCAGCTTGATAGTTTGGTAAAAGATTATCTTCCCAAGACTGATCTTTAATTTTTTTGCCACTAAAGAGTCCTGAGGAGTTATCAACTTTTTTAAGTTCTTCTGGAAACGCTAAACCCAGCTTTCTTTTTTTTATTCTCATTGAGTCTAAAATCTTTTAGATTTTTAGCCTAACTTCTTTTTGGGGGTAAAACCTTTCTTCCCAAATTCTTAACAAAAAGTACAAAGGCACACTGGCTATGGTCTGTAAGATGATTTGTATGAAATTAATACTGTAATGGAAAACTAAGCTTTGTAAGCCTTCAGCCAAGATAAGCATGACCAAACAGATAGGGACAACCATCCACCATTTTGAAGAAAAAGGTAATTTAGATAATAAATGGACAATTTTAACTATTATCAGGTAAATCAAGCTGAGAATCCCCAATGGTGTGGCTGTTAGCAAGGCAATAAGCAATCCAAAAGCAAAAGCTAAATAATAATTTGATTTACTATCGATAATAAAACTGCGGGCAATCAAGGCAACCAACACCCAAGGTCCAGGTAAAATTGTAGCCTCTAAAAAACTTAATAAAATTAAAAATAAAACTATGGCGCTCATCTTTTATTGGCTTTTTATGACATAAACTAAATCTAAATCCTGAGCTTCATAAACTTGCTCTACTTTGGCTTGTTTAAAAACTTCATTTTGTCTTTGCAACACCTCAGAAACTTTCCCCATCACCAACCCTCGTGGCAAATTCCCCTCTGTTCCTTCCGAATAAACTAGATCACCGACAGCAATATTTTCTTGATGTAAGATTTTATCCATCAACAAATCTGAACCAAACTGCCCTAGTAAAATACCTCGAGCCCTACCATTTTGATTTTGAGAAAAGACAGCGACTTTGGAATCTGGATCTACTTCCAACATCACCTGTGAAGACTTAGGACTCACATTTTTAATTTGGCCAATATAATTATTTTTTAAAACCACCACCTGACCAACCTGCATACCTGCATCACTACCCTGATCAATGGTTAAGAATCTTCCTATATATAAGACCCTGGCTGGTAGTAAATCATAAGTTTGGGGACTTAAGTAATTTTGTTGATCGTTGATAATTTTTGCTTCACTGAGCTCTTTGCCCAACTGGGCATTGGCAGCAGTTAAATCTGCGAGCTGCTGTTTTAAAGCCAACACTTGTTGTCCATTAAATCTGGCTAAAGAGATAAATTCAAATTGTCTGCCCAAAGTTGTTTTAGAACTATAAAAACCATACTGAATTGGGACTGTTAGAGTTTGCAGAATAGATTTAGGAAATCTTAGCCAATTATTTAAATCCATTAGCAAGATCAGTAGTGATAAAAAGATCAAAAGCAGTAGTATTTTTAAATCTTTAATTAAAACATTCATGCTGGGAAAATTCGGGAAACCGTAAAGTGTTTCTCTGAGGCTAATATACCACAAATTTACCCTAAGGATACTTATCAAAAGAAAAACATCTTAGTATAGAGTCAAAATCTTACTTGACAAACCATTATAGTTTTTATTATGTTCAAAGCAGAACTTGACATATGCCTGAGCACGATCGATCAATATACTATCCACCTGAAGATGAAGCGACTGTTTATGGCGGGCTAAAACCCAAATCAGAGGTTCCAATCACTTCAGATCTATTGAAATTATCTTATGTAGAACTGCTTGATCTAGCTCATGGTAGCACCGATCGAACAAGCTTTTATCTCATTGGTGGTTTTAAAGAACACTTTGATAATAGTCTGAATGATCCTTATCTACCTTTTTATGGATTTGGCGTGCAAAGCTTTGTGAGGACAAAAGATTATTACGTTACTTTAATTGAAGGTGTGATGGCTGAGGCAACTACCTATGGCCCCTCGGTAATTATGGGACAAATATTTGGACCGCCAAGTTACTTGTATTTTGAAAAATATTATTTTGACCAAAACAGTTGTACACCTTTAAGAGGCCCAATTATTTACAAATTTAAGGCTGATGCAAATGTAGGATGGCGTGGTCATTATGATTTTACTGGAACTGAGGGGCAACTGCGTCAGGGTGCAGCTTTTTGTGAATTACATAATGCGCCAGAAGAATTTCAAAAAGATCCTTCTTGGTATGGGCGGAATCGACCGTTCCGTAGACTTGCTATCCAGGCTACCTACAAACCAATAGAGAAAATAGTTGAAGAAGGCAGAAACAGATTTTGCGGAGGAATTGCTTATAATCCCACCGAAGACCCATTTTTCAGAGAGACCTAATCTGTAAAGTAGCAGATACACCTGAAGGGTGTCTCAGATAAGACACCTACTTTAACCCACCAGTTACCCTGACTCTGGAAAGAAGATCTAAATCTTCTAAAACCACACCACAACCTCTAACTACTGTGGTTAAAGGATCCTCTGCTACTATGGCTGGCATTTTAGTTTCCTCAGCTACTTTGCGATCCATCCCTCTAATTAACGCTCCTCCACCTGTTAACAAGATACCTCTTTCCAAAAGATCTGATAAAAACTCTGGCGGCGTTTCCTCTAAGACTTCCCCCACTGCCCCTACAATTTGATTAATTGTTGGCATCATCGCTTCTCTGATATCTGCTGAAGAGACTCTGATTGATTTGGGTAAGCCTGATTGTAGATCTCTGCCTCTAACTACTGTTTCCTTTTCCTCTTTTAAAGGAATTGCTGAACCGACTTCGATCTTGAGATTTTCTGCAGTTTTGTCACCAATCACCATGCCATAACGCATCCGCATATAATTAACAATATCTTGATCCATTTCATCACCAGCAATCCTAATTGAACGATTAATCACCATACCACCCAAAGAAATCACCGCTATTTCTGTAGTACCACCACCAATATCTACCACCAAATTTCCTTCAGGTTCATCAATTTTTAAGCCAGCCCCCAACGCATCAGCCATTGGCTCCTCAATTAAAAAAGCTTGTCTGGCCCCAGCCATTAGTGCCGCATCTTGAACTGCTCTTCTTTCCACCTCAGTTACCCCTGAGGGAATACCTACCACCACTCTCGGTTTGGGAATCTTAGGTAATCTGACACCAGAACCTTCTGAGAGTTGATGAACCCTTTGGATAAAATGTCTAAGCATTGCTTCTGTGGTATCAAAATCAGAAATTACACCATCTCGCAAAGGCCTAATTGCTTCAATTTGAATTGGAGTTCTGCCTAACATTCTTTTGGCTTCTGTGCCTATTGCCAAAACTTGTTTGGTCTTTTTGTGGACTGTAACTACTGAGGGCTCACGAATAATAATCCCTTTACCACGCACCAAGACCAGTGTATTAACTGTACCTAAATCAATCCCAATATCATGAGAGAAAAGTTGCCAAAATTTCCCAAGCATAACTTTCTGGAGTGTAACATATAAAAAACCTCCAGAGTATAGGGTAAAAGATGTACAAGCAGCAACAGATTTGCTAGGATTAACAGGAATATGCTCTAAATAATAAGCACTAAATCCTAAACAAATTCAAATCTCAGTTTTGCAAATTTATATTTTGAACATTTTAAATTGTTTAGATATTCAATATTAGAATTTAGACATTTTATATGATTACTCAGAAAATTATTACCTATTCTTTTTATCTACTTTTCCTGGCTACTCCTTTAATCTGGTTGCCCTATACCTCTGAGCTTTTTGAATATAACAAGATGATGTTTATTTATCTGCTCACTATTGTGATTACTACTACTTGGTTAATTAAAATGATTCAGCTCAAGAAAGTTAACTTTAAAAAAACGATTTTAGATCTTCCACTGTTACTTTTTCTACTAGCTAACATTTTATCAACTATTTTTTCCATTGATGTGCATACTTCCATTTGGGGCTATTATTCTCGTTCTAATGGCGGCTTACTTTCAATCCTAGCTTATCTACTTTTATATTGGGCTCTGGTCAGCAATACTTCTGCCAGCCAAGCTTTTAAATATATTAAGGCTTTAATCATTAGTGGCCTACTGGTAGCTTTGTGGGCTATTCCAGAACATTTTGGTGGTTCTCCATCTTGTTTGCTTTTAAGAGGAGAGCTTAATGCTAGTTGTTGGGTGCAAGATGTCCAAGCCAGAGTCTTTGCTACCTTGGGTCAACCAAACTGGCTGGCTGCCTATTTGGCAATGATTGCTTTTCCTATTTTTTATTTTTTACTTACCACCACTAACAAGTTAGCGAAAATCCTCTATGGGGTAAGTTTAGTTTTAGTTTATCTCGCTTTTACTTTTACTTATTCCAGAGGCGGTTTATTAGGTTTAGTTGCTGGATTAATAGTTTTACTGGCAGCTTTACTGTGGTCTAAAATCAAACAGGTTAAAACTGGTAGTTTAAAATTATTAAAAATCATGGGAGTAATCTTGGGAGCTTTCATCTTAGTTAATTTATTATTTGGATCTGCTTTAACTGATTTTAAACTGATCACTCCTTATGCACCTCCTCCCAGACCTTCTTTAGCTACAGGCTCAACTCAACTAGAATCAGGTGGCGATGAAACTGGGCAAATTAGGTTAATTGTCTGGCAGGGGGCACTTGATATCTTTAAAGCTTATCCAATTTTTGGTAGTGGAGTGGAAACTTTTGCTTATAGTTATTACCAGTTTAGACCAGTTGAACATAATCTCACTTCTGAATGGGATTTTCTCTATAACAAAGCTCATAATGAATACTTGAATTATTTATCCACAACTGGCATTGTGGGTTTTGCCACTTACTTAGCAGTAATTCTTGTTTTTATAATTTGGTCTTTAAAGAAAATTTATCATCTTGAATATAAAAGTGATCAGATAGACTCTAATAACAACCAAAAAAATTTGTTGTTACTAACAAGTTTTTTAGCTGCTGATGTTTCTTATTTAGTACAAAACTTTTTTAGTTTTTCTGTGGTAATTATTGCTCTTTATTTTTATATTTTTCCTGGTTTAGTTTTTACTGCCCTGGACCAAACCAAACAATTTAAAATACCAGCCAAACTAAATTTCTTGAGCCATATTTTAGCAGTCACTATCTATCGCAAAGATATTTTTACCAAATTAGTTTTGGCTACTTTGATTATCTTTGCTAGTTATCTAATCATCTCTTTGGAAAAATTTCACCAAGCTGATGAGCTTTATGCTGCCTCACAAGTAGAAAATAACAGTGGTAATGCCGGCCAAGCTTATAACGATTTAGCTGATGCCGTAAGACTTAATTTTAATGAACCCATTTATCATAGTGAATTAGGTTATGCATCAGCCGAAGCAGCAGCTGCCCTTTATCAAGCTGACGCTACTCAATCTGCTCAGTTAAAAAACCAAGCAGTCTTAGAAGCTACTTTTGCTACTTACCTTAGTCCACGTAATTTATCTATTTATCGCACTAATATTCGTACCTATTACTTACTTTCCACTATTGATTCAGCCTTTAATCAAACTACTCTGGATACTCTCAACAAGGCTATCTCTTATGCTCCCACTGATGCTAAATTAGTTTATAACAAAGGCCTAATCCAGCTTTTCATGCATGATCAATTAGGTGCAGTTACTACCTTCAAACAGGCAATTTATCTCAAACCAAATTATAAAGAAGCAGTACTAGCCTTAGGTCAAATTTTAGATCAAGAAGGCCAAACTATCAAAGCAAAACAAATTTATCAAAATTACCTCAACTATGTGCCAAATGATATTGATATCCTACAGCAGCTCGAAAGTTCTCAATCTGCCTCTAAGGCAGGCTCACCATGAAACGAGTTGGTCAGATCATTTCAGAACAAAATCCGCAAAGGCCAAAAAATTTAAGTAAAGAATTTCAAGTTTATGGAGTCTTCCTGGCAGAGAGTCTAGGAGATACTAAGCATTATTCACTGTATATCAAACTAGCCAAACAACATGACAGAAAAGTTTTAGAAGAGGCTCTAAACTTTGCCAAAGATTACCATTCAGCCAAATCCAAAGGTAAAGTGTTTATGTGGAAACTTACCACATTACTCAACAATCAAAAAGTTTCCAGAGAAGGTTCTTAAGAAAAACTAAATTTTAGTCACTTCTTAATCATGCCACTCTCTTAATCTGCTCAAAATTTCTGCTCCTTTCAGTTTGCGTAAGCTTTTGGCTTCAATCTGTCTAACTCTTTCTCTGGTGATCCCTAATTCCCGACCAGCTTCCTCCAAAGTCCATTTTTTCCCATCCTCAAAGCCAAACCTTTTTGCTATCACTATTCTTTCCCGCTCAGTGAGTGTCTTGGCTAAAATATCCTGAATTGCTTCTGCCAGCAGTTTTTGCTCAACTATACTGGTAACATCAGCACTTTTATCTTCCTGCATATCGCCCAAAGTTGAACCATCATCTTCCTCGCCAACACTACTCTCTAAGCTAGCAGGCAAGAGCAAAGCCAGACGCAACTGTTCAAGTTGTTCGACGGTAATCCCCATCGCACCTGCCAATTCCAAAAACGTTGGTTCTCGACCATAATCCGAAAAAAATTGCCGGGTTGTATTAGTCATCCTCGATGCTAGTTCACTAACCCAAACAGGTATTCTAACCACCCTACCATCGTCAGCAAGCGATCGGGTAATTGCTTGCCTGATCCACCAGGTTGCATAAGTTGCAAACTTAAAACCTCTCCTCCAGTCATACTTCTCCACTGCCCGTTCCAAACCAATCGCACCTTCTTGAAATAAATCCAAAAAATCCACAAAACCACCCCTTTGATATTTACTGGCAATCTTAAAAACCAACCTATAATTGGATTCCTTCATCATTTGACTTGCTTCCCTGGCTACTTTGATATCTTCTAATAGCCTGTCTTTTTCAGCACCGCTGACCCCATTTTGTTGAAGTCTCAAAGCTGCCTCTGACCCTTTTTCGATTTGTTGACCCAACTTAATTTCTTCATCATGAGTCAGTAGTGGTCTTTCTCCGCTCAACACTCTTAAGCTAATTACCAAAGCTCTAATTGGATCAGCAACTGCTGTATCCATGATATTACCTGCTAAAACCCTTGGATTACGGTAAAAACGCTCTGATAACTGACCTGGAGATTCTAGGCGAACCTTAGTTTCATCAGCCAAATCGACTGTTGTATCAGTAAATTCTTTTTGTTCTCTCATCGCAGAAGTGAATCATAACATAGCAAGTTTTCTTTGGTAAAGCCTAAAAGATAACAGTTATTTAGTCAGCAAACCCAGTCAGCACCTCTTTAACTTGATTAGTTCGTAAGCGCATCCTCGAAGTAAGGTCTAATTTAGCAACCCGAGCCTTACTTATTTTCAGCTTCTTTATAATTTCACTGCATGTATATCCTTGAAGGTACTTCAAAACAAAGACCTGCCTTTGTCGCTCTGTTAACTTTGCCAGCGCACTAGAAAACTCCATTAAAACAATCTTAGAAACTGCTTGCTCATCTGCGGGAGTGTTGGAATTAGGAATACAATCTATCAGACGCAATTGACTTTCATCACTTAACGTTTGATATAAACTCAATGGCACTTGATGAGCAGCTAACAGACCAGCTACTTTAGCTTGAGGTATATCTAAAGCTATTGCTACTTCTGCCGAAGTGAGAAAATGTCCAGCATCATTATCGAGATTGTCAATTTCCCTGTATAAACGAGCTAGTTGCTGTTCTCGATAACGTTTCACTGAGACAACATGGTTGTTCCTGGCAATATAATCCCTTATTTCATATGCAACCCACCAGGTCGCGTAAGTTGAAAATTTCACTCCTCGTCTCCAATCAAACCTGTGAACAGCCTTGATCAAACCTTCACTACCAGCTCCCACCAGATCTGCTTTCTCAATACCTCCCACTTCTGCCTGATTATGGACTGCTTTAAGAACCAGCCTCATGTTAGCTTCTATTCAATCTTTTCTGGCCTGCAATCCTGCCTGAAAATCTGCTTCCAGTCGTACTCTTTCTTGATCAGTCAAATCTTGGTTTTTCAGGGCTTTCTTGGCAACTTCTCCTGATTCATACTGCTGAAACAACCGTACTTCTTCTTCAGCCCCTGACAATGGGGGATGAGCCAAATTCATTTCAATACTCCGGAAACTATCAAAGAGATCATATAAATCTATGCTCGATGATTCAGTGTCTTCTAACTGAAGTAGACACAGTCCTGCAAAGGGAGAATCTGTTAACTTGCTTTCCACCACCATACCTATTCCATACTCCAAACGATGCTACTTTAGCACTTACTCAGTCAAAAAGGCAATTAGTTGTTTTTAAGATATAGTTTCTGGAAAATTAGCCTCAGAAATGATAAACTGGAGAGCATGGATATTGTTTTAGCACCTGACCCCAAACTCAGAGTCAAGACTAAACCGGTTAAAAAAATCACCCCGGAAATTCTTAAAGTGGCCAAAGACATGATCAAACTGACCAAAGCCTATATTGATCCAGAGGGAATTGGTTTGGCTACTACTCAAGTCGGGCGAGATGAGAATTTTTTTATTGGTAAAATCGGTCAAAAGTTTGTCACCTTTTTCAATCCTCAAATTCTCTCTTACTCTAAAAAAACCAAAACTTTTTTTGAAGGCTGTTTATCTATTCCTAACTACTATGCTGAAATTGAAAGACCAGTCGCTGTAACTGTTGCTTATCAAGACGCTACCGGTAAACAGATCAAAACCCACCTGACAGGTATGTCTGCTTGGATTTTTCAACACGAGACTGACCACCTCAAGGGTAAATTGTTTATGGATCAAGTTGTAGCTCAAAAAGGTAAGATTTATAAAGTTGTAGGCAAAGATGAAGCAGGTTCAGATATTTTTGAAGAAATTAAATTAATGTAAATGACTTTCCCAAAAATTAAAATTGTTTTCTTTGGCACCCCAGAGTATGTTATTCCCATCGCGCGTGTTCTTGACGACAACTTTGATTTAGTGGCTATCGTTACCACTCCTGATCAAAAAATAGGCAGAAAACAGATCTTGACTCCAACTCCGGTCAAAACTTTTGCTCAAGCAAAGACCATTCCTGTCTTTGAATATACTAGTCCACAGTCTTTAGGAAAAATGTTAGCTAATTTCCAACCTGATCTTTTTGTTGTGGCTTCTTTTGGCAAAATTATTACCCCAGAAATATTAAAAATTCCCAAATTTGGCAGCCTAAATATCCATCCTTCTGTTCTGCCAAAATATCGTGGTGCCTCACCTATCCAACAAGCCATTTTAAATGGAGACCAAAGTTTAGGGCTTTCAATTATGCAAATGGATGAGAAAATGGACCATGGACCAATGATTTTTACCAGTGAATTTAGATTATCAGACACAGATAATTTCTCTAATTTGAGTAAAAAAGCTTTTCTAATGGCAGCAGACACTTTAAGCAGTTTAATACCCCAATTTATTGCTGGAAAAATTAAATTAGTTGAGCAAGATCATCAACAAGCCACTTTCACTAAATTACTCAAAAAAGAGGATGGTTTTTTTGATATTAATAATCCCCCTTCTTCAGAAATATTAGATAGAATGATCCGTGCCTATTTTCCTTGGCCAACTGCTTGGACACGCTGGCAGGGGAAAATTGTTAAATTTTATCCTGAACAAAGGATCCAGATGGAAGGTAAAAAAATAGTTTCCTGGGCAGAGTTTACAAGAGGTTTCCCTAATTTTCCGGTTATTTTAGGATAATTTTACACTTCAACAGCTTTGTGTTATTTTAGCAAAACATCAGATGCCTGACAGACAAGAAATATCCCAACATTTACAAAATCTGCCAACTATATCAGGTTATCAATTGGATATCCAAGATGCCGAAATTTGGGAACAGAGCGAAGCAGGTGCACATTTTAAAGTCACTAAAGTCAGATACCCAGATCTACCCCAACACGATGATCGCTATTTTTGTTTATCTTTGTCTGGATATAAAGAAGATCAAACTAAAGTGCTCAATGATTTTATCGCAGCACTCGGACCACCGACCTTACCACCTGAGTATATCAAACCCTTAGCTATTACCACTGTTATCTGGAACGTTCTTAGTGCCTACGCCCACATCAAACAGAATCGCTAAAAATTAAGCCAATTAAACTTGTTGCAACTGCCGTAATAAATCATTGAGATCTTTCCACTCAGCTAAACCATGATTTTGCTCAACCAATTTTTCTGTTAAATCAACTATTGGTCCCGGATATCCATAAATTCTTAGACCTTGTACTGATTTTTGACTAGCTTCTCTGCCTGGACCGTCTCGATCAAAAGCCAACCCCAACTCAACTCGCTGGTCTGAAACTTGGGCCGCGTGCTTTAAACCAGCCCAATTAGATGTCCCCACTAAGGCAACTGTCGGATAACCCATCTGTATGGCTGATAAAGCATCCAGTGGAGCCTCACAAATATTCACTCCTACTTTGGGATCAGCTTCTAAAATCTGCTCAAAACAAAGTCCATGTGTATACTCTCCCGATGATTTGACATGCGATAAAACCTGTTTATTTTTGGCGTTAAAAGCCAGCCTACCATAAAAACTAACAACTGCATCTGGCCAAAAAGAGAGTGGAAAAGTTATATAACCCACACCTTCATTTTCAGCAAAATTTCCTGCACTAAAAGCAAAGACAGGCAAGCCGAACCCTTTACCCTTTTTTAAAGGTTGCTTTATCTCCTCATAAGTTAAGCCAAATTTTTTAAGGAAAGGTACCACTCCTTGCTCCTGATTTATCCTCTCGCTGAGTCTATAGAAACCTGTTTGCAGTAACTCATGATAAGTTTGCAAAGCTTCGTCATGGTCAGTTCTACCACCTGCTACTCTGTTAAAAATCTCATAAGCAAAACCGCGCTGAGATGCCAAACCAACCCCAAGTTGGGTAGCAAGTTCAACATCAATCGCCCGACTTTGTAAATATTTATGGGCGACTTCCGCTCGATACCGATCAGATTCTGATCCCTGAGTAAGCCATCTTTCCTTAAGTAAATTCTGCGCGATCTGCATAATTTCCAAATAACGCTCAGGAATTTCCTGACGATTGGGAATCTCCGCTTGGCTATGAGTCAGATAATTTCGCACCCTGCGCCCATCGATTTTAACCAGACCGTTGAGAGTCCGCTCATCAATCCTTCCCCCCGCTCCGCAGGAAAAACACTTCCAAGAACCTGTGTAAGGATTAACTAATAAGGAAGGATTGCGGTCAATTTGACCTGGATAATCAGGATTTTTAGGTTGGTGAGTTTTTAGAAAACAGCGCACCTTGAAAGCCCGATCACCATCTACAGATTCTCCTTCGACAGCACCTCCTCTGAGAGCCTGTACTAATCTCGTAAAATCCATCAAATACATAGGCGCACCACTCCTTTTTTTACCCAGCACGCTAATTATTCCTCCAGTTTTTTCTGATTCACGATCTAGATACTCCTGCCTACTAGTGATCAACTCTTTAATTGCTTGATCATGAGAATTTAAGCCATCTGGATGATTATTGCCATTGTGATTACCATTTTTGCGGCCGTCTATCATCACATAAGCTCGACGTTCATTTCCAAGTAAAGTAGCCAGCGCCAAACCAGTGAATAACTGATCAGTCACTCGTGCCTGTGCTCGACTGGTATATTGTAGATAGCGGCGGGCAAAACCATCTAGCCTACCTCTGACTTCTTGATCGGTTGGGGAAACCAACAAATGCTGTGGTGCTTCCCAGGAAGGTGCAACATAAACTAGTTGGGCACCGACGACTCGATCACTTAAAGGAGACTTTTCCGGATCTAGTTGGTCATGGACTAAATCTAAACCTAGTCTGCCCCAACCAATATAAGTACTTGCCTGCAATAAATGCCCTTTGGGAACCTCAGTTAAAGGTTTAACCGGATAGCGCTCGCTGGCCCAAGTTCTTAAGTTACCATCAACAGTGCCCCCAACTAAGGTTTTAACCTCTTCGATCATCCACAACGGCCACCAGCCAAATTGGTGATGAATCTTCCAATCTGCTTCTACCAAGGAACTAGGACGACTCGCGACCACCCGACACACTTCTGCCTGCTGTCTGCTTGTAAGTTGGCCATTATCTGTTCCAATCACCAAAGCACCATCAATTCTGCCTGTATTTATTAAGCGTGACTTAAAGGGAGGTGCTTCTGTCAACAAAACTTGTGGGCCTTTTTCTAAATATTGCCGATATCCAGAGGTTAAAATACCGCACCAAGTAGCTACTAAATCAGGCAAAAGTTCTTGAGCAGCATGGCGTGGCAGGCTTAGAAACTTTTCCAGTGATCTACCAACATAGGGATATAACAAAGGAACAGCTGCCAGTGACAAGCGACGCGCCTCCCAAACATCATTAGTTTCTAAAGCATGATTTAACTGACAATGATAATCTTGCAACTGTGCTGTCAAATCGAGGTCAAACGGACGAACGGAATGACCATTTTGCTTAAAAACAGGTAATAAATCATGATTGTTCCAACTACCAGGCACTGTTTCATCAGTAATATAGGAAAGCTGGGGGTTACCGAGTAAGAGGTTCTCAGTATTGGTATCAAATAGGCTTGATTGTAACTCGCATTCTATCTGTTGAGGTGTAAAAACTTCTCCAGTTAATGTCCCTAATAATATCTCATGGGTGACTGATCCACCCATAGCTACCTCCCAAAAAAACTCATCACTAGATTTACCTCCACGAATAATCCGTACTAACTGCGACCACTGGGCAGTAGGTGGTTTATGAGTCACATCATAACGTGTTACCTTTGCTGAAAAACGCGGATTTTTGCCGACTAGCTCTTTGAGAAATTGTCCAAGTTTAGCTTCATCTTCAATCAGACCTGCACGCCTATATGCTTCAGCTAGGGCACGAAGATCAGCTCTTGGGGATAGATGAGTTGCCCAATTAATCAACTCTGTTGGCGGATCTTCAATGCTTGCTAAAACCTCAGCAACATCACTAGAATAAGATCCCATTTCTGGTAAATAATTCCTTTGAGCTTTTTTCTCAGCCATGTTTTTAAAAATCTTGGGGCAGCTATGGGACAACTTTAAATTAGCTGGAATCTCTCAAATAATCAAGTGTGGGATTGATAAAATTATTATTTTTATAGAACAAATCTCCTCTGTGCTTTAACCGCTTTGTCAAAACCCAGCTGCTCTAGTCCAGATGGTGAAGATGAAGCAAGGTTTCAAGCTTCAGGTAAAATGAGCAG
>JAMCSY010000027.1:36996-68727 GCA_023379125.1 Patescibacteria group bacterium
CAATGAATCGCTAACGCGCTTCTTGCTTGGCAATGAATCGCTAACGCGCTTCTTGCTTGGCAATGAACACTCCTGAAGAAGATTCTAGACTCAACCCACAACCTGATTCTGAACAAACCATGAAGTTGAGAAACCAGGCGCTTACACACAGAATTCAATCTCAATTTTTAAGATTTCTTCAAGCAGCCCAGCAAGGAGATGTTGATACAATTCGGGAAATTAGTGAAATGTTTTCTGGGGTAAAAATGAGCAAAGACGAGATTGAAGCACTCGCTTATGTTCGTGCTGGTCTGCGCAAACAATTAGGAGACGAAATTAACCTGATTCATAAAATTATACCAGGCCGAGGTGTTCACTTATTCAGAGCACTCCAACCAAAGATCGCAAGGGCAATACTTCCAGTAGCCTCGAGCGATTTGGTGTTTCCTATTTTTGGGATTAGCTCTTTTGATAATAATCATCCCTATCAAACCATTTCTACACTCTATGGCTCACACACTAATGTAGTGGTTGGACCAGATCATAACCTCTACAGTCTTGATCGCTATTATCTATTTAACCCACAAGGCCAGGCTTTAATCCAAGATAGTTTAACTATTATTTCTCTCCAGGCTACTGTTGGTCAACCCTTTACACTGCAGGATAATGCCAGTGCATGGGAATTAGATTTGGATAAACTAACTAGAGTTGACCAAGGGTTTTTGGCAGCTTCGCCTTTAGTTGGTTCCTTAAATTCTGCAGATTACCGACAAGTTGAGAAAGTCTTAACTGAAATTGAAACAGATAGTTATGCTTTAAATTAATACCTAGGCTAAACTCTACTTGACTAAAAGTGTTAAAATTGTGGTGGCCAATGAGTATCGAGGATAAAGGAAAAGAGACTGGTCAAGCTGATGCCTTGTTAACCAGCAAAGCTGCTGGAGATAATCTTGATGCAACAGATGATTTTACCATAGCAGATATCTTAAACCTCCTTAAAAGAAGAGCTACTCCAGAAAATCTCAGTGCTAGTGGAGTACCTCTAATCACGGAGAATAATCTAAAGGATCTTCTGAAAAAACTACACTATGATCCCCAAAAACAAGATTGGGGTGATGTCAGCGTACAGGTCTTAGGACAATTTTATGATTTAGAAAGTCTCTTCCCACAAATACAAACTGCAGCTATCAATTGGCTATTAAAAAATTTTCAAGGTGATGTTCCTGCTAGCGACAGCGCTGCGTTTGGTTTTATCCTCACTCTCAACGCCGCCAGACTAGAATATTATGATCAATCAACAGACACTTATGTCTTCAATCTGGAGACAGATCAAAGACTTGGTCGCTTAGATCAAGCTCAGCTTGAGAAAGTTCTTATGGCTTATCCTCGGTCTCCTTATTCCCGAGCTACTATTGCTGGACAACTCAATCAGCAGTGGAGAGGTCGAAAAATCCCTCTTGATCAGCAGTTTTTAATAGAGTGTCAGGATAGTTTAAGACCCAAATTACCAGATCGTGGGATTCCTTTTATCGATGGGATGGAAGCAGCTTATGGCATCTTGGTTAGGGTTTGGCAACCAACAACAGAAACAATTATACCTTCTGAGGAGGAAAATTAAGTAAATAATTCTTCATAATTTCAGGAACATTGATACCTAAAGACTTGTATCAATAATACTTTGTGTTAAGTACTTACAGACTCTGAGGTTTTATCTTGTGGTCTTTCTACTTTTTGCACAGCTCTTAAACATTTGGTACAAAGCCTCATCCCTCTATAGTTATGAACATTTGGTCTTTGGATTTTACTGTGAATTGGGGCACGCAAATTCCAGGTACCAGAAGCACCTGAAGAACCTTTTTTATGACGGGAATAAGACTGCTTATTAATCCCTTTTTGACAAATTTGACATACTAACATATTTCTAAAATCCTAGCCTGGTAAATATACCATGAAAAAGCCTTACTTTCAAATCAATCTTTGTTATCTTCCTCTGTTTTTGTCTGCCTACTATCATCCGCAACATCTTCTTTTATGAGCTTTTGTTGATTTAAAGCCTGAAGTTCTGATGAATTGGTTATAGACTGTCTCCCGCCAAATTTCCATGAACGTTTAGAAAACTCATCACGCATCAGCTGGACAAGTAAGCTGCTAGCTGGGCGTGATTGAACATAAAGATAAGTTTCTTTGACATCTGTTCCTACCTGCACCACTCTTGTTCCTACTACACAGCCAGTTTTAACTAGTTCATCTTTGACTTGCTCAACAATACTTTTTGCTAGCGCCAAATTATCTGCATTCACCATTCCCAATGTTTTCTGGCAGATCTCGGAAACAGAAATAGGCAATTGAGATGAGGCCTGCTGCAACAAGACTTTGATTTGATCTTCGATAGCACTCAGTTTTTCAGCTGAAATTAGGGGATCACCATCATCTCCAATCAAACCTGGAAGTCTTCTGATTTGCTCCTTCCCAGATCTCCACCAATCCCAGCCAGTATGATGTTCTGTATCTTTACGTTCTTGTCCTGGATATGGTATTAATTTCCGGGAGTTTGTTGCCCTATTTTTTTTCCCCGCCCGACAGTGAGGATGAAGATTGTATTGATGTCTCTGTTAATGGCAACGTCCCTGGAGGAGAACTTTTAGCACCTTGCAAACCTTCTGAATCTTCTGTTTTAGGCAATGTTGGTTCCAATTGCCAAGTTCCAGGCTGCTTACCCTTTGACTGTTTGACAACGTGAATCCCGGCTGGATGTTTTTCTAACCACTCGGTTAAATCATTAATAGCAGACACACAGTTGCTGGGAGTAGCTGAACGACCTTTTTTTTGGAAGTAGTTTGCCACATCATCCCGACTAGTTCCACGATGCTGCGTAGTCGCAATGTTTACCATTAGTTCATAAACTTCTCCTAAGCGCTCAGAAAACTCCAAGCCTATCATCTTTTCTACTTCTTTTGCTGACAGGAAAACTTGTGAGTTTTTGAGGGGTTCTCCTACAGATCTTTCAACAAGTACCTCAGTTGTTAGCTTGTCAGTTTCATCACCTACTGCAATATTCCCACTACTAGCTTCTAACCCTGAACTAGCTAAATTACCCTCTGCAGACACTTCAACTCCAGACTGGACCACCTCAGCACCTTGACCAACCACTGGCTCAGCTGGATAAACTGGGATTGGCTCAATTAACTTCATAGGGGCTTTTTCTTCAGGGGGTGTGGGATGATAACTAGGAGGTTCTGTTAAAGATCTATAAGCTTCCGCATATCGTATAATCATTTCTCCAACTGAAGCAGGTGCCTCTACGTGACTGCCATGAAGAAGAGCTGACAAACGGAAAAAAATTGTCTCTAGTTGATCATTAAAATGCCTAAACGTCTCTGAAATTAATGTTTTATTTTCCCGGATTTTATCGACTTGATCTAATTCTCGACGAACACTAGCTGTATCTCCTTGAGTCAGAAATTTTCCAGCGGTCTCTAAATGAATCTGTGCTTGGCCATCTAGCTGGGCAAGATAAGGGGCTTGCACAATCTCTAACGGAGTCTCTTTTCTGTCTTGCTCTGACATAAGCGAAGTCTTATAGCTAAAATTATAGAAAAAAATTAAGATAAGTCAAGAGTTTTTACCTAATCAAACTGCCTGCATATACCAATAATGACTAAATTTGCAGTTTCCTTGGCTTAAAAGTTTGTCTAGTTTTTGGTGTACCATAATTTTGTCCATAACCATCGCTATGATCTCCAGATAAAATCCCATTTTGGGTTCTGAGTTTTCGTCTTTGTGTATCTTCTGCTTCTTGTTGCTTTAATTCTACTACCGTGTTGGCGCGGCGTGCCTCCTCAGCAATTCGTAGCGCCATTTTGGCATCTTCATTCATGCCTCGAGCTGAGTACTGATGAGCGATTTCATACCGGTCTCCTAACGGATAAGCTACTACTATTCTCATTCTACTTAGTAGACCATGTTTACCGTTTAGTCTCTCCCAAGCTAAACCGCTCCGGCCATTACCTAATCTCAATCGTGATCCCAACTGATCATAATGTTCAATAGCTGGATCATAAGCATGGTGGACCTGATAAAATCCTTTAAGGATAAAATATAAACTTTCAACATAAGTTTGTTTATCTAGTGGATCTGTTAGCCTCTGGCAAAAACTGGAGGTCTCCTGAAAACTATGAGCAGCCGTTACTAAAAACTCCTCAACCTCGATAGGTAATTCTTTATTACGATCAATAAAACTCATAGTGGTAATTATACTGCTTATATTTTCTTGCTGTCAAAGTCTAAGGAAGTACCATACTACATTCACAGGCTTTAGTAAAGTTCGTTTTTCCTATATAATTAATCCACTTATGGAAGCTACAATCTTAACTTTATCAGTCTTAGTATTACTTTTTTCAGTGATTGTTCATGAAGTAATGCATGGCCTGGCTGCTTTATATTTTGGAGATCACACTGCAGAAAATGCTGGCAGATTAACTTTAAATCCCCTGCCTCATATTGATTTGATTGGGACAATTTTACTTCCCCTGTTGCTTTTTATTAGTGGCTCACCAGTGTTGTTTGGTTGGGCCAAACCAGTGCCTGTTAATCCTTTTAATTTTTCTGATATCAGAAAAGGTGAGTTGGTGGTTTCCTCAGCTGGTATTTTGGCTAATTTATTTTTAGCAATTTTAGCGGCCATTATTTTTCATTTAACCCTGCCTTTTAAAGATGTGCTATCAGCCAGTGTGTTGCAGTTTGCTGTGAATATTAATTTGGTTTTAGCAGTATTTAATTTATTACCAATTCCCCCCTTAGATGGATCTAAAATATTAATGTCTTTTTTACCACCCAAGCTAGCTGCTGCTTTTGCTGCTTGGGAAAGATATGGAATTATCATCTTACTTTTAATGTGGTTTATTCCTTTTGGTAATACCACTTTGTTGGGTTTAATCTTGGGTTCAGTAATTGCTGTTTTCCACCAGGTTTTAGGAGTTTAAGTCAATCAGTCCATTCTTTTTTTAGTTTTTGAAGTTCTTGATTTTGGATAGCTTCTCTCATTTGGCTCATTAAATTGCTTAAAAAATAAACATTGTGAATAGAAGCCAACCTGTAATAAAGCAGCTCTTTGGCTAAATATAAATGTCTTAAATAGGCCCTAGTAAAATGTTGGCAAGTATAACAGCTACACAGTTGATCAATTGGTTTTGCATCCATTTTGTACTCAGCCTTAGAGATTAACAAAGTGTATTTATTTTGGACTTTTCCACCTTGTTTGGGACTGATATACAAGCTGCCATTCCTGGCTCGACGGGTTGCAGCCACACAATCAAACATATCTGCCCCCCGCTGCACACAATCAAATAGGTTTTGAATCTCCCCAATTCCTAACACATGCCTGGGCCAACTAGCAGGCAAAAATGGTACCACCCACTCCACAGTTTTGGCAATGGCTTTACTGGCAGCCCAATCTATGGATATTGTCTCAGCTGTTACATCATCATCACCGTTATAAAACTCTGAGGTGCCCATTGAGCCACCAATGGAAATGCCATCAAAGTCTTGCTCAGCTACCCATTTTGCTTCTGCCTGACGGATTTTTTTATCATAAACTCCTTGGACAATTCCAAAAATCTGAGCATTAGGATTAATTGAATCTGCCACATGTTCTTGAAAATATTTTAAAGATCTTAGCTCCCAGCGATGAGTTCTCTCCAAGGATTGTCTGGCATAATCCCGGTTGTGCATTGGTGAAAGCAGTTCATCCAAGACCAAAACAATATCTGAACCTAAATTAAGCTGAATTTCGATGGAACGCTCTGGTGTCAACAGGTGCTTGCTACCATCGATATGGGACGTAAACTGGACACCTTCTTCACTTATTTTTGCTAAAGTTGGCTTTAGCGTGGGATTGTCAAGAGAAGATTTATTGCTACTATTGGGTACTTTTCTTATTCCATGAGCAATCATATCTCCCAGGGAAAAAGCTTGAAACCCACCAGAATCTGTTAAGATTGGTCCATCCCAACCCATAAACTGATGCAAACCTCCCAGCTGTTTAATCAGTTCAGAAGTAGGCCTTAGATTGAGATGATAAGTGTTACCTAAGATAATTTGGGCTCCAGCAGTCCTTAAATCTTCAGGATCAAGAGCTTTCACAGAACCTTGAGTGCCCACTGGCATAAACACTGGGGTCTCTACCCTACCATGGGCTGTCTGCAGTACTCCAACTCTCGCCTCTCCTTCTTTTGCTATCACAGTAAAGTTCGCCATAGCTTCCAATCCTATCATAACCATACCTATTTTGGTACAGTCTTATCAGGAATTACTTAACTATTCCTTACTTTTTTCATACCCAAAAATCCTTGACTAACCCAAACCATTTTGCTAGTATAAAGTTGCCCAGTCGGGCAGTAGATAATCAGCCACATGCTGATAAACCCTACTTCGCACGTTTGACATTTGAGGTTATATTTTCCTCCATCGTTTACCTACTACGGGACGCTGGAGCGTAGGCTGACTGTTTGTGAGCTTATCACAATGCATCCCACCTGTTAGTTAGGGGAAAATACCTTGAATCACGGCCTAGTAGGGAGAAATTATTAAAGTATATCCTGTCCATCCCGCTTTTTACGGGATGGATTTTTCTTACCCCCTAGTTTTTCTTTTGAGAACAATCTTGTCCATCCTTACCTGAATTTGTTAGAATTAACTCACTTTAGGCCGGTGTAGCTCAGAAGTAGAGCAACACTTTGTAAGCGAAGCTTGCCTTGTTTACTTCGCTACTGCCTCCTTAGCTCAATGGCAGAGCAGCGGTTTTGTAAACCGTCGACGGCAGTTCGATTCTGCCAGGGGGCTCAGTAAAAACATAAGCAGGCTTGCCTTTTACTTTCGCAAAACGTAAAGCAAAGGTCCCGGGTCCAAATCCCGGTCTCGGCTCAGTAAATCTTGCTTTTGATTTATAATATCTTTTAAACAAAATTGCTCAAGCAATTTTGACAGGAAGGACAACTAACAAACTGAAGTCCTAAGCTTGTCGAAGGACGAAAGTTGAAAAGTAGTTCTGACGCGCCGACGTAGCTTAGTGGTAAGCGGAGCTTGCCGCCAAGCTACATACAGATTTAATAATAAGGTTGTGCCGACGTAGCTTAGTGGTAAAGCACTTCATTGGTAATGAAGAGACCATGGGTCCGATCCCCATCGTCGGCTCAGAAAAGATGAGTTTGCCTATTTGATATGGGCAATCAGGTTTTTAAAATAGCCTACTTTTTCTTCCAAATTTAATTCCGCCAGACTCAAAGGATAATTTTCCAAGGCTAATCTGACAGGTTGATCAAAAGATGTTGTTTTAATTACTGCTAATGCCTGGTTTATTTCCTGATCACCATCCTTAATCAAACTATAATCTCCTTTAGCAAAATGAATTGCCCTAGTATAAGCTCTAACCAAAGGACTACTCAGGCTCTCTGGATTAAAAAGCCCATCAGATAACTCGTGGTCTAAGCTCAACAAAAACCCATCCAGACTGTATTTTTGCACTAGTCTTTTAATAATCACCTCTGAATGGTAAACTGCTTCCTCTGGCAAAAGTTTTGAGGGATGCCTTGCATCTGCTTCTGCTAACACAAAAGCTACCTGATTGGATACCTCTGACAATTTGTCTTCTTTAGCAAAACCCTCAATAATGGTTGGATGAGCATTAATTCCCACAGACTGATCTCTTAAATCAAAAGCTAAATTTACTCCTGCCCTATTCACTGCCCGACCAAAGAACATAAGGTAAGCAGCCAGGTTTTTGGCAGTCCATAAACCTTTAATCGGGCCGTTCATCTGTTGATCTCCCCTGATTCGATCTACAAATTCGACTCCATTATAGAAAAAGGGCAGATGAATCCTCGAGACTTTAGTATCAGGATAATCCTGCTGGTAGCTTCTGACCGTTTGTTCATCCAAACCCACTGGCATCCCCGCCAAACCAAATTGCCTTAAAATTGGTTTCATTACCCCATTTAAAGCCAGCAAAACTGGTCTGGGAAATCTTGGCAAAGTTGGGTAAAGTTCTATTTGAATCCAATCTTCTTCAGACTTACCCTGATTTAGCAGGTGGGCTATTTCAAAAAGTTCCCTGGGATGATGTAAAAAACCAGCACTAGTCAGATCAATCCCAGAAACACCAAGAATTTCTTGCTTCATAGATAAGTACTTTAAGGCTATTTTATACCATCAAGATAATCTAATATCAAGTACTACAGGATGCTCCAAACGAAGTGAGGAGACAAAAAATTAGTTTTGATTAACAAAACCTCTCCAGATAAAAGCAGCGATGTTAGTTCCACCATCAGCCAGATTAATAGCTTTTTGCAGCTCATATTGGCTAATAGTTTGACCTAGGGGCTCTTTATCAGGAATAACACCTGTGTAGTAACTTTGTAGGATTGGTAGTGCCCGCTTATCACCTAATTGGCCTAGAGCCCAAATAGCATTATTTCTCTGCCTAAAATCTTTATTTTGATCATTGAGCAAAGTAATCAAAGAGTTTACACAATCACCACCATATTCTCTCTGAGCATCACGACACTGACTTTTAACATCATAGCCAATCCAAGTCCCTGTCACAAAAAAGAATAACAAGAAAATACTCAACCCTACTGCAAAAAGATAAACCATTTTACCCTTAAGATCCTTAATTCTCATTTTTTTCTACCGCCTCAGTAAAAATATCCTCAACTCTGACTTCAAATAGTTGAGCTATTTTAAAAGCCAAGCCTAAAGATGGCAGATATTTATTACTTTCAATAGCAATAACTGTCTGCCTACTGACACCAATCTTATCCGCTAATTGTTCCTGAGTTAAATCGTGCATCGCTCTGTACACTTTCAAACTATTCTTCACTGCCACCACCTCCATATTTCCTGTTTAAAAAATAATAGGAGATGGCATAAATTGTGATCAAAAAGAGTGTAAGATAAGCAAAAACCATCCCTAGTGATTCTAAGTACAAAAACTCCCCTTTAGAAAAAACTGACAAGCCACTGCCAGAGGGTACAAGCATTAAGAAAGCTCCTATTCCCAGAGTAGGAGCAAAAATTGCATATGTTAACCTGGCAGCTTTTTCCTGAACAACAGATTCACGTTCATCAGTTTTTATCTGCACTCTTGAACGTACTAAAGCCATAAAAATCATCCCGGTAATTACAGCTACAAAAGATAAAAGATAGCTGTTATTAATTACTGCCAGGGCTACAATCATGCCCACAAAGAGAGTCACAGCAACTCTTAATTGGTTGTATCTTTTTTGATTCATACTAATAAAAATGTAACATATACTTTACATTATGTCAAGTATGTTTAACTAAAATTAAACAGTTGTGGCAGTTTCCCCTTAATAACCACTAGTTAACTCCCCTTGCACATTTTACTTACTCTAAGTTATAATCCTTTTACGCTTATCAAAAGAGTAGAAAAAAATGGCTAAAAAAGGAAATGAGCAAGCTCTTTCCTAACTTTTTAGAAAGGTGTTAAATTCATGGCTAAAAAAGGAAATAGACAAACTATTGCTTTAGAATGTTCTGTTTGCAAAAACAGAAATTATGTCACGGAAAAAAACGTGATTTCCACCAAAGATAAAATCTCTCTTAATAAGTATTGCAACCATTGCCACAAAAGTACTTCCCACACAGAAGTTAAAGTGAAGTAGGGCTAATTTAGCTCCTCAAGTTTGATATACTTTAAGCAGTAAATCTAGGGGTATAGTGAAAAATGGCATTGTGGGAGGTTTGTGATTGATCTGCTTCTTCGAACCTACTAATATGGTTATGTAATATGCCTTACTCTATTCAAATTAGGCATAAAGCAATTACCTTACGTAAACGTGGTTTTTCGATAAAAGAAATTGCTGCTAAATTACAAATTGCTCAAAGCACTTCCTCTTTGTGGTTGTCCCATATTGCCTTATCAAAAAATGCTCAAAAACGTTTAGCGAGTAGAAGAATCCTAGGACAATATAAGAGTATCCAAATTAAAAAAATTGTCAAAGATAATCAAAGAAAAATGATGGAGAAATACTCATTAGAAATTCTATCCAGGCTCTCGCCATCAAAAGAATTTATGAAATTATGCTGCGCTCTTGTTTGGTGGTGTGAAGGAAATAAGGATACAAAATCAGTTAAATTTACCAGTTCTGATACCACTCTTATTAGAAACTTTCTTTATTTCTTACGATCAGGATTTGATATTGATGAAACTAAATTTAGGGCGTTAGTTCACATTCATAAATATCATAATGATTTGGCACAAAAAAAATTCTGGAGTGAGATTACAAAAATACCTTTAGCACAATTCTATAATAGTTACAGAAAACCAAATACAGGTAGAAGGTTTAAAGAGAATTACCCGGGTTGCTTAGCTGTTGCCTATTATGATGCCAAGATTGCTAAGGAACTGGAAGCTTTATATAATACCTTCAGTAAGTTAGGGGCGTCCGTTAATTGGTAAACGATCGGACTCCAAATCCGAGCCTAGAGGTTCGAGTCCTCTCGCCCCTGCAAAAATTTTTAGTTTGACTTGACTCTGAACTACTGATAAACTCCTGATTAAACGAGTGTTGTTGAAGAAGAAAACAGTCCAAAACCAGATTGGAAAGCTCCACAAAGAGCATATGGTGATGAGGATTTACAAGAGTATTTTGCAAGGATGCTTGTTAGTGAAACCGTATCCGTTCTAGTTATTGATGCTCAGAGAAAAGATAGTTCTGTTTTAGATCGGCTTGATCAAATTCCCCTCATGAAAGGGTTTAAAGAAAAAATCCAGGATCCTTGTGATGGTGTAGATGCCAGATTAAAAGAAAAAGGGCTATATTTTTACAAAGATGATGGTTCTGTGTTTATGGATTATAAAATTTTAAGAAGAATCGCTAGAATTAAGGTTGGAGAAAGCCTAGGAGAAACTGATAAAGAAAAGGCTGAATCTAGAGGTTATGGAATTTTTTGCGATAGATTTAATCTAGAAACTTCAATTGAAAAGTTACTGGCTCAAGCAAGAGAATTTGTTGGTACCTGGGCATGGTCAGAATAGCACCTTCTAATAAAGTTCATTGGAGTCTATAAATATTTTAATCTTCCTGAGCAGTATCTTTATCCCCAAAAGACTCAGAAATTAACTTTATAGATCCAGAGTACTCTTCTTCAAAAATTATGCCAGCAATCTCTTGATTATATCTTTCTCTTTGTTCAGGGCTCATAGCAGCAATTACCATAGTTGCTAAAAGAGGTGTTTGGTTCAGGTCAGCCAGAAAGCTTTTCATATCAGCAATTTGGATGAATGGTTCTCCATCAATTACTATAGTTTCTTCTGAGGGTGGTTCATGAAGATTGTCCAATCTTTCCATTTTTCAATATTAGCTTATACTTCAAAACGCTATAAGTCAATAGACTAAGTTTTAAATCTTATTCAAATATATAAAAAATTAAGTTCTTTCAGGTACCAACTTCTCATAAAGCTTACAATGCTTGCTAAGATTTCATCATACTTGCACTCTTAAACGTGGGCCATATATAAGTTCACTTATTCTCTTTTAATATTAAAGTCAAGCCTTTTAAAAAAGAACTAAGGATAATAATTCTAACAACACAAAAATAGTTCCTCGATCCAGTTAGTTGATGGTTTAGATATCGATCTCTAAAAAGGATGTTCGTTTTTTAAGTCCATTGGGTAATTACAAAATCTTCTGCTAATCTTACTCAAACCAAAAAGAGGTTGATTTTCTGACAATCAGGTTTTAATATCCAAGCGCAATGATAAACCCAGACAATGAACATAAGATAGAAATTGGCTCATCTTGTGAGAAGGTTATCTCAAAGATTTGGCAGCAAAATTCCTCAATCAGAGATTTAACCTTTGTTAAGTACCGTTATGAACCTCGGGCCTTACCAAGAGATAAAATTTTTAAAGACAGGCACATTAAAGTATCCCAACCTGAAAACTTAACTGAATGGTTAAAAACCACTGAGGCTAGTTTACCTCCAGGCTATAATTTGGGGATTTTTTCCAGAGTACACTTAGAAAATGGGTCAATTGCCCATCTTCCCTTGATGGATTTTGATGACTATTATCTGCCAATAAGCTCAGAAAGCCCCCAAATTATCATGGAAAGGCTGAAGCGGGTAACTGGTGAAAAGGCTGGTTTTATTTTACAGTCTGACCGGTCCTATCATTACTATGGAGTTAACCTGCTAAATGGAACTGCTGCTTGGAGGAAGTGGATGTATAAAGCAATATTAACTAGCATTGTCCAGGGAGAAGGGCAACCTGACAAACAAGTGGCCCATGAGCGTTATATTGCTCATTCTCTACTTCAAGGAGGGGCTGTTTTAAGAATAACCACTGGAACCAGATGGAATGTGGTACCAACGGTAGTAGCCATGTTTTAATAAACAAACATTTAGCTCATTTGTTTTATCTCATTTAATTCTCCTCAATTTTACTTTGGTGATATAATCGCTAGCAGTGGCAGAGCTTGTTGACAGAAGACAAAATCACCAGATAACACTTGGGCAACCTGCTCCAGTTGAACCAACTGACCTAAAATTTTTATCAGCATTAAAAAAACTGGCAGCTAGGTCAGGTGCTTGCACTACTGCTGAACTGGCTGAAATTATTAAACCTTACTTGTTACTAGAAGGATTTAGACCACTTATTCCTCAACCTATTAATAGTGCTCCGATAGAATCAACAGATAGACTAATCAGTTACCGAGGCTGGGTCTATGATCCAGATCGGCGCTGGTTACAAACTCCTACTCAACGTAACATTGTTCGATTTAGTCCGACAGAAGGACGTTTATTTTATGATCTATTCACTCATCCAGGTACTGTGCTAGATTATAGCAAGTTAGTTGCTAAGCTATCCGGAAGAACACGTATCGTACAGGCTTCGACCTATGAGCGTCAAAGTCTACGCATCTATATTCGTTATCTCAGAGAAAAAATTGGAGACAGACAACTCGATCCCCCTCTCAAAACTTATAGCTTGGTTTCTACTTATACTTTTATTAAGAATATTCCCTACAAGGGCTACTCTTTTAATGTACCCGAAGAGTCAAATGCCCGAGCCAAAACAGCTCCTGCAATCTCCTCCTCAGAAAACCCGGTTAACCCCTTACCTCCAGCAGTAAATGATTTGCTCCCCCTGATTGATAGCATGCAGCAGATTACTGATGATGGTAACGGAGTGATTACTTTAAAACCCGAGGAGGATTTAGAAGAAGTTGTAATTAGACTCTATACTACTGCGATTGTACTTGGCAAAAAAATTAAGGTTTTACCGATACACAAAACAGATCGCTTAATCACTTATCAAGTCACCGCTCTCCCAAACGATGCTGCCAAACTCACCTTTGCCCAATATCGACAATTATTAGGTGATGCTTACAAGTGTTTTACTAAATACCAGCCAAGTGAACAAACTGAAGATCAATTAGCAGATTTAGAGCCTATTTCCTGGGGAGGCTTTGAATATGATCCTGCTGAAAGAATTTTGAGAGCTCCAGGTCAAATGGTTCCAATCAGGTTGTCTGCCATGAAACATGCTATTTTTTATGCACTGCTTAAGTCATCTGGAAAGACCGTACCATATATTCGACTGCTCAACCAAATGGATCAATATAGCAGTATCAATCGGGACATCGTCCATGGTCCCGATGATGTCAGAAGTTATATAACATACTTAAGACAAGATGTTGGTGATTACAAGTTACCAAACGGACAATTCAGATATATTCAAAATGAAAAGTCTTTCGGATATAGACTAGGAACTCCTCTACCAGATAAAAGTACTGTTACCAGTTCCCAACTAACTAGTGACTTTTCAGTTATCAGTACACTAGGGCCTTACTTAAATTTTATCAATTCTTTGCTACCAGGACATGGAGGAGAAGTAAGATTGCAAGCAGGTGAAAAACCCTCTGAAGCTCGTCAAAAACTCGGTCTTGCTGCCCTACTGACTGGAAGAAAAATCACTTATTTACATCCCCATGATTTACCCAACAAGCAGACTTTGTATTTTTATACTCAAAATTGATAGCAGTAAGCATTCAAGCATTAATTGACAACTATATTAGTTATTTCTATAATCGCCCTATGGTCGAACTAAAAACATCTCCCGAGTATCGAATATGGCAGCTAGCTATGCAACTCAAGGAAAGGACAAAACCAGGAGCAAGAAACACCCAGGCAGCCAAACTTATTTTTACTAGAGCCACGAACCTTTTCGATATCGGACTTAGAGTTGTTGAAGGTTTTGAACAAGCAGGTGACGATGAACCAATTGCACCAGAATATCGCCAAGATATGGATTATCATAACCTTCTCCAAATAGCAGTCCATACCATGGATAGGACTGGTGTAAGACAAGCTGTTTTTGACCCTAAGTTACGAGATGCTTTGCTTTCTTTGCGGGATTCTTCTGCTCAATTAGCTGCAGGCATACGTATCACTGAAGGTGATAAAGAATCCTTATATAGATTTTCTAAGGCACTGGAGAGCCAATCAGGCCTAGCGATTCACAATCTTAGACAAATTCTAACTTCGAGATCTAGCAGAAAGCTTAGAGTTAGAGTCTGATCTCTTATTTTTAAGAAACATTGCTAATACTTTCAGGTAATTTGGCTTTTGGTTACTCCAACTAACATCTTAGATACTCTTAAAATATTTGCTTTTGATTTTCTAGCTAAATTGACAAGCTCCTCAATTTTTTGCTGGTGAGCCTCTTCATCGAAAGGAGGAAAATAATGCAGTACCTTATGAGGCATGAGCAAAGAGTGAATATCATTCATCAAACCCTGCTCATCTAAAACCAGCTCAGAAGTGATTGCTCGCAGATCAATAATAAAGCCAGGTTGGCTTAATTGTTGACGATGCAACCTTCGCATGGCCTGTTCTGCCACTCGATCATAACGATCGAACATCACCCAAACATCAATATCACTTTGGGGTTTGGGTCTGTAGAGCGCACTGCCATCCAAACCAATTGCTTGTAGATGAGGAACTAATTGAGGATAATATTTGGCCAAAAAAGGTTCCACTAATTCTGCAGCTTTTTCAGCTAAACCAAGCATTTCCTCTCTTAACTGAGGGTAATCTAATGCTGGATAAGGCTGGTAATCAATTAACTTTTTATTGAGAATACTTCTTTCCAAACCACCACTGCGCCAAATATTTCTGGCTACCATATAATCCAAGACAATTTTTTGGACATCTTGAGAGATGGTTTTCTTCCACTGGGCATATTCAGGACCAAAGGCTGGGTAATCCGCTCTAGTTTCGTTTACTCCCCAACTAGTATAGATATCACTGTTTTCACTAGTTTCTAGCGTATCTGTTTTGGACATATCTTCTTAATTTTAGCAAAAATGCACCCTTATTCAAAAATAGAAGTTTTTCATGCTATACTCAGATGGTGAGAAAACTTAAATTAGGTAAGTACCAACACGCAAAAACTGGGAACTTTTATCAAGTATTAGGAGTAGCTAAACACTCAGAAACCTTAGAAGAGCTGGTGGTTTATGAGTGTTTATATAATAATTCTCAAAGTAAAATCTGGGTCAGGCCTTTAACAATGTTTTTAGAAAAGGTAGAGATTAATGGCAAAAAAGTCCCCAGATTTAAATTCATTGAGTAATTGACAGCTCTTTCTTTTGCCTGAGATACTACAGGTATGAAGATTACTAAAAAGCCCAGCATCAAAAGGATAATTTTTCTGATCTCATTGGGGATTGTTTTATTACCCATCACCTTTCTTGTAGCTATGTTTATTTACCATGACACTACTCTTTTCAAAACCCCAATTGCTATACAAGGTCTGGCCCAGAAAGGTTGGTATAACACCCCGGTACCCACTACTTACATACAAACAACAGATGGTCATATTTATGTTCTTTTTAGTAATAAAAATTCTAATTTGGACAATTGTCCCCCACAAGACATTAGCTGTTACGAAGGCAAAAGTATTTCTCTTGAAGGACTGCTCACTAAATCAAGCTACAACATTTATACTAAGGATAATGTTTTAGTCAAAGCTTACGGTCTTGAAGTAACTAAAGCAATTTTACAAAACAATTAGCAACTAGGTTAAACTCGGGGTATGTCAGCAGAAAGAGATTCTGAGAAGCTTTCTTTGAAACCTGAATTTACAAGCCCATCTCTAATGACCTAGCAACAAATAGACTGAGGTGGGACTTAAAGTATACCGTAAGTTTTTTAGCTGTTTGTTGCCATCTCACTTTTTATACTACTCTTCGTGGGGCTGTTGGAGCCAGTGAAGTTAGTAGAACTTTTTTTAAAAGGTTTGAGAAATTCTAATATTTTTCCTGCACTTACAAGTTATCAAATAAATACTTTAGCTGATCTCTCCACTCCAGTAGGCGTAGTCACCGGTGCTTTAGGAAGCTACAGTTCAACTAAAATAATATACGATTAACCGGGTTATTTGAGAGATTCTGTTAGCTCAAACAATGTAAAGCTTTAGTCTAATATCAACCCTCTGCAGACTAATTGACTTTTTAATTTATTTTGTTAAAAATAGTACCATGTCTTCCCCAGATAATAGAACTGAATTATTTCCTCACAGTAATAAGATAATCTTGGTTACTGGCAACCCTCAGGCTGATGAAGTGTTAGTTAAGTTGCTGCAAGAAAAAGGTTTTGAAGTGGGTGTTGTTAAAGTTGAACTACCACAAAATCCTTTAGAACTTGCTCAACTGCCAGAAATATTAACTGCTGCCAACCGCCATACTGGAGCAAATACAGTTGGTTTTTATATTCACAGTACTCCTCCTCAACACATTGATTAAGCTTCTTTAAAAGGCGCAAAATCTGCTAATGCTTGTTTCTTCCATCTTGCAAAATTTAGCGCTGTAATCCAAAAAGTTGCATGCCGTTTACCTAATTCATCTGTTGCGTAAAAAGCATTTCGTAAATTATCATTTAACCTTCTAACACCTGTTTCTATAAGAGTTAGATTATCTCTGGCGGTTGCCAATCTTTCATCAAACTTTGGGCTCTTACTGAGAATTTTGGACCGAGGTGGTCTAGCTACAGCTAATAGTACCCTTCTCTCTGCTAAAGCACCAGCTTGACTCGATCCCCCAGTGGCAACAAAACTCACTATTTGAGTTTTTTCATTATCTCTAAATTTGACTATATCATTAACCCGAAAAGGTAATTTATCATATACATTTCCATCACTAGCACCTGCTGGATCACAACCTAAGACTCGTAAATTCCGGTAAGCCATCATGGTCTTAATTGCTCCTTCGACACCCCCAGCTTCTTCAGAAGCAAGATCCTTTTCTAAGGAAATAATATCTGTTGGTTTGTAACCTACCCGTTCGGCACTGAGTGGAATTTGAAAATAAGGAAATAAAGCACCGCGGGTTGCCAGAAGACCCTCTAATCCCTCTTTTGAGTCTAGATAGTGAAACTTGCCAACATAGATATGTACCCCTGCAAGACTTTCATCACGAAAGGCTCGCGCCTTAGACCATTCACTAACTGTTTCTGCAGTCATAATCCCATGTTATATAGTGTTCACCCCATATAAGTCAAGACTGCACTGTGGCCTATTTTTTAATCTTGCTAATTGCTGATAAGGGTACTTTTCTGACTTTAACTGTTTTCTGCCCCAAAATCTTAGCCTTTGTTAAGCGATGTAGACCATCTAAAAGCACCCATCTGCCTTTCCAGAACATAATATCCAAAGGACAGTTTAAATCTGCCTTCATCACCCTAGTCATTCTCTCTGGATACTTCTCTGGCTCTTGCAGTACCCAGATAGGCTTAAAATTATAATCGCTGCCCCCTGTGCTCCAAAAAGGTAAGTCAAAATGCCAGACAAGTTCTTCTAATTCCATCTCCTCCAGAGGTAAATTTAATTTCCACAGCTTTTGTTCATCCCACTCAAAATCAAAACCTACTGCCAAAATTTCTTGGGGAGTAACACCCTTACCCATATTTTATAATTATTCAACAACAGCTACCTAATTGGCTACATCTTTCTTTAAGGTGTTGACAACTACTCACAAAACCCATACTGTAATATTAATGTCTGATAATCTATCTTCTCAATCTCAAACTGGTTTTGCTCATATTCTACTGTTGGTCTTAGCTATTTTAGCCATTGGAGTAATTGCTACTTCTGTCACTCCCAATACAAGCAATGTTCTAGGTGAAGAAAATCAATCCCAAACTAATAATCAAGACAGAGCCCAAAATAATAACCCAGAACAAGAACAAAAAGATGCTGTCCAGGCACAAAACCAACTTCGAACCAATGAGAGAGTAATGGAACAAGCCCGTGATGACACAAATTCTACTGCTTCAGCTGAGGAAATTAAGTTAAGGCAACAGTTACAAACCCAAACCAGGCAAATGGAACAAACTATGCATCAAGAGTTTGAACGAGCAGGAGTAACTATTGCCTCTGCTAGTGGGGCACCATTGTTTGTAAAAAATCGCATTGCTGCCACTACTCATTTTCCACTCACTGTAGATACAGCCACTAATCAGCTCATTGTGACTACTCCAGCAGGCACTAAAACAGTGGCAATTTTACCTGATCAGGCGGTACAAAATATGATTAGAAACGGCATTGTCAATTTAATTAATAGTTCCAACCTGCCACCAATTTCATCAGATTCTGCAGAAATCAGTTCTGATTCAGCTCAAATTAGCGATGTGGTTAATTTAGAGTTACAAAATAATCAATTAGTTTATCGAATAAATGGGATTAAAATTCATAAGTTGCTAGGACTAGTTCCCATTACCACCAACAAAACTGTTTATGTTTCCGCAGAAACTGGGCAATTACTTTCTCAACAACAATCAGTCATCGCTAATATCTTAGATTTTCTTTCTCGCTAAATATGGTTTTGGACTACGAGTCTACTCTGTCTTTTTAAGTAAAAGTTTTTCCTGATCTCCATATTTGTGGCCTAAAAATCACACAGTTTTTGGGGATTTCTATCTAATTAATCTAGTACTATTCCTGTTATCTTTTCCCAAAAATCCAAGATCATCTGATCAATCTTTGACAGCAGATCTAGTAGCTGATAACTTGGCTGGTCTTTGAGAGATGTTGTTGATGCTGGGGTTGGAATAGGACTAATTTGTGTTTCTGAACCTAATACATTTACATTTTCATCATAGAAAAACATTTGGTTGGCTTGAGTTTCTTCTCCTAAGACCTGTGAGTGCATAATAATTTGCCCAGATTCACTGCTAGCTTTACCTGCCTCTGTGTCTGGCAATATTAAATAAGCTGCCTGAGCAAAATCTTTGAGCACATCTGTCCCCTTACCATCATTAGCCAAAACTAAAGAACTAGGTAAAAAGGCTACTTGGGCCAATCCAGCAGATATCCCCTCAAAATAAACAGTTCCAAAAATACCCTGTTTACCTGCAAAACCAGGGTTGGGCAAACCTCCAGTGAGTCTGGCATAACCTTGTTGATTATTAATCTCTTTCTGGATGAAGATGTTGGCAAAAGAATCGTTAGTAGTAATATCCACTACTTTGAGTTTTTGTGAATCAAAACTCACATCAGCTTGAACAGTGTTAATGGCAGTTTGAATATTACTCAGTTCAATCTTCATGGGGAAAATTTCTCCCACTGTATATTGCCCCTTACTCGGAATTACAAAACTAACAGTTTTGGGTGTGGAAGGAATTCCCACTGCCAGCAAAACTCGGCTCTCTGCAAAAACTACCCCTAATGAGACAAAGGAGAAAACAATGATTAACAAGCCATTAAAAATAGCTGAGTGCAAGCTTTTTGGGGAAATACCTTCGGCTTTATGGACTGGCCGATGACAAAGTGGGCAAATCTCACCTTCTCTTTTAGCGCGACAAACTAGACAAAAAGTTTGTTGGGGAAACAAAAACCACCAAAGTGGATAAGCAACAGCCAAAAACACTCCAAAAACAGCCAGTAAATGAATTAAAACCCACGAGGCAATGACAAAGGAGATAAAGATAATAATTTGTTTCAGTCCAGGAAAAACACTACTCATTGTTTAATATGATATAGCAAGACTGAGAAATCTCTCAGATTACAAATCCCATCACTATCAATATCGCAGTTTTGTATATTTCCAGTGATACCAGATAAGAAAAGACGCCAGTCAGTGACCCAGCTTTTAATTAAATTATATAACTCATCTGGATCTATCTGGCAATTGTGATTAGCATCAAAAACTACCAAAAAATCTGCCAAACATGGTTGGGTAGGTGATATCTGATTTGAATTACTAGTATTTGCATTGCTTATAGTAGGATTAGTTGAGGTTGAAGTAGTTGTTGAAGATTGGCTATTAGAACTAGAATTTGAGGAGGAACTAGTTGAACCTACAATTAAACCCAGGCTTTGACTATTTTCACTTTGCCCTCCCTGAGATGTGGAAACTTTGGCCGCAATTGTGTAACTTCCAGCTGTCAAACTATTAGTATCTAAATCATAGCTATAATAACCATCAGAATTTGTACTAACCATATAAGTACTCGTTTCAGTCCCAGTGATAAAAATACTCACTGTAGCTACGGGAGTGGTATATCCATAGATACTGACTCGATCCCCTTGGGTCACATTACTTACTGATAAATAAATAGTTGGTGGCAAGGCAATATTAGATAAAGTAGTCTCACTCCCCTTGCTCGTAGAAATCGAGTAACTCACAGCCGGGGTGGTTGTCCCCTGACTATCAACAGCATAGAGTGAAATTTGCCGAATACCCTCATCTGCATAATACAGACTTTTTGTAAAATATCCTTGGCCATCAGAGGTGGTTGTACCAACTACAGCCTCGTTTTCCATAATAGTCACTTGTACGTTAGGAATTATGTAGCCGCTTAACGTTAGGACTGTGTCTCCAACGTTAAGAGAAACCGTTAAACTAGTTGCTGCTAATGCTTGATTGGTAGCAAGTAGAAATATTAAAACAACAATCCCCAGTTTTATCCATTTAAACATTACACTTTGTACTTTCCAGAAAGTACACCCATAGCCAGCTTTAATCTTCTGCGCATTCTATACAAGAAAAAGGTAATGATAATTAAAACTACCAAAACCACTGCTGCTATCTTGTAGGGAAAGCCAATAAAAGTGGTAGTAGCGGTCAACAACTGCCCATTGCCATATACCAAAGATAAGGTAGCTGTGTATTTACCAAATAACAGATGTTGATTCCAAGCAGAATCAACTTTACGAGTAGCTCCAGGTAAAACATTTCTTTGATCAAGTTGAATTGTGGCTACTTTCTGCCCAAGAACATCAGTAATAGTAATTGTCCCAGTGGGTTTAACATGGACATTACCCTCATTAGTCACCCGAGTATCAAAAACTACTGGCCCATATTCCCATAAATTTTGTGCACTGTTGAAACTTGCTACACTAGCCTTGGTTGTCGTATCTCCCGCCACCTTCAAAAGTATGAGCGAACCCAACTCTTGAGTAACTGCTGCTCCAGCTTGGTTCTGTTTTACTCCACCAGTCCGAAAAACAATTGAGCCAAAATGTCCACCTGGTTCAGCATTCAATGGGACATTAATCTTAAAACTAAAAATATAACTTTGTTTTGCGGGAACTGTGACTTGCTCGGGATCAACCGTGATCCAAGAAGCCAAGGAGAAGGTAGTCTCCTCATTAGTTAAGCCCACCGCCCCCTCTTCACCAATAGCAGTAAAGTTACGTCGGTCAACCGAAACATTTAGAGGATCATTGGTTAAGTTTGTTAGTTTAATGGTGTTTTGCAGGGTATCACCGGGGTTAGCAGAGATCTCAAAAGTAGGTGGAGAAATAGCCATCCCTAAATTAGTTTGCTGAGCATGAACACCGCTGGGAAGAAAAAATCCACAACATACTAACAGCAGAAAAATATATTTAAACTTATTAATCATATAATCGCTGCGACTCCCGAAAGGAGCTTCACACCAATTCTACTCTTTTCATCTTACTTTCACCACATTGCCCCTTCCCTATTAAAGACTCATCAACTTGGCAGTCTATCCAGATGAGATTAATAGGAAGGGGTGGCAGTTAATATGACGGTAGTTGTATAGCTTCCAGCTGGTGTATCTCCACTAACGCCAACTTGATAACCAATTTTGGTCGCATCTGATGACACTGCAGCCGCACTATGTGCTACTTCGGCATCAGAGGTAGTAAATTTTGCCCATTTACCTCCACTAAATCGATCTGCTGTCCCACTCAGTGAGGTGCTCTCAGTAGTATAACCAAAGGCTTCTGTGCCCGCTGCTGAAAAACTAGACGGTGAAGCATTGGTACCAGTAAAGTCTGTAATGTTATGAGTTCCATTTGAGGGGGCTGCACTATAACGAGCATAGACTGTGTAACCAGAGCCAGCGTTTGTTGAAACTGTTAGTGTCTGAGCAGCTATCGCATTATTTTGATCATCGACAGTGCTAAAAGGCACCGTTGTTGATGTGGTAGTCACAGTTGTCGTCGAACTATTGACCGATTGTCCCGAATCAACAGATGAGATAGAAAAACTGATGGCTGGGTCAACTGTTAGGGAAACTGCTTGACCACTAGTATAGACATAGCTAATCGTCCCACTATCAACAGCACTTGAGGAACAATCAGTGTTGTTATAAGTACTAAATTGGGCAAAATAAGTTGTGCCTGCAGACGAACCATTAGTAATTCCCGTTAAGATAATTGTCCGATCAGATGCTGAGGCTGGTGTTTCTCCAGAATTATAAGTCACTGTGACTGTACCTGCTTGCGCAGAAGCAGCTGACCAGCTGCCTGGTGTGGGCATATAATCTGAGGAACCACTTAAACCTACTCCAGAAGTGACCATACCAGTTGGTGCAGAACCACCTGAAGCAGCATCAGAAAACACTACTTTGACACATTTAATTGCGGAAGTAGTTACTCCTGACCAATTCAATGTATAACTGACTGAGCTTGCTGATGGTTGTGAATCAGATAAAGACAAGGACCCCCCGGAAAGCGCCGCCGCCGAGACTACTTGTCCAGTTAGCAAATATGGCATAAGCACAATTGCTGTAGCTACAACAAGACTAGTAACTTTCTTTAATTTCAGATTTTTTCACCCCCTCTTTTTGGATTTTTATTTACTTTAAGTTTTTTGAGGACTATAACCTCTTCTTTACTAAATAATATTTTAATTGATAAAAGAAACCTCTTCCAGATTACTATAAAGAATATTATCAGGGAAATCAATAGCACTAAGATTATAAAAATAGGCAAAACTGGCACAACCCAAAAATTAACTACCGGGCTGCTTATGTTTTCCAAATTACTACCATAAACTAGATTTGCTTGCGCAGTAAATTTTCCTAAGATTAACTTTTGCTCCCAAGAGCTAGTTAACTCTCGTTCAGTCTGTGGTAAAACTGTTAGAGGTTTGATTGGAACCTCAGTGACCACTCTACCAAAAACATCTCTGATTGTGACTTTACCAGCAGGCAAAATATGCACATTCCCACTATTTTTAACATTGAGACTAATTGGGACTGGACCAAAAGATTGAAAACTAGGAATTGTCAGGCTAGTAATACTAGCTGCCTCAGTAATTTGTCCTTTGACAATATAAAAACCCAACACTCCCACCTTTGCTGCCAGGTAGGTTGTGTCCTGAGTTAAAGCCTCCTGGGGAAAGAGAGGTTGAAAATAGATAGTGGCATAATGTCCACCAGGCTCAGCCTTGGCTGGGGTTTTAACACTGATCACAATTTCTTTTTTCTCTTTTGGCTGCAAAATAAAATCACTGGGCTCAACTTTGATCCAACTGGAGATATCAAAAATGGATTTATCTTGAGTATCAATTTTTTGAGTAACCACCAAATTACCTATATTTGCTTTCACAGGCACTGGAAAATTAGTCACGTTAAAAACATAGATTTTTGTCTGTTGGGTTTGTCCGGGTGTTAAAACTCCCTCAATAATTGCTGGAGATACCCCTAAAGAAGACTGATTAGTTTGCGCCAAAACTCCTGACTGCCAAGCTAGCCAACCAAGACTAATAATAATTAGAATAATAACCTTTTCCATTTTTAATATTGGGCATTAATGGTATAAACAACTACTGTCGCATAATCAGCTGCTGCTTGGGTGGCATCAGTTTTGACTTGATAGGTAATGGTAAACTGTTCATCAGATAGCGGACTCCCAGTCACATTAGTTGTATGATCAGCCACAATATCCCCTGGAGCAGTCTGGGAAAATGGTGCAAAACAGTCTCCATTATTACCTCCTGGACAAGGTGAGCCATTAAACTTATTAACACCTTGAATCAAAGTATCCGAAGAATGGTAACCAAAACCTCGATCCCCACTTTGCCAGGCATCTGGACTGGCATATGATCCACCGTTAAAGTTTCCAATTGACAGTGATGGGTTACTGGCTGACTTCAAAAGATCGGTGGTAAAGCTGCGAATCACATAGCCATTATAGGCATTAGTCGAAGTAGTTAAAGTTGTTTGTTTGCTACCGCTATAGCTATTACCAGAATTTAAATTATCAAAGGTAATTGTTGCTGGAGTGACACTAAAAACTAGAGTAGGAGCCACAATCTGCCCATCAGAAGAAATGGCTGTTTGAGTATTACCAGCATTATCGATTGCCCGAACATTAAAGTAGTAAACCTGAGAAGTTTGCAAAGATAAGCCACTAACTGTCACTGAGGTGTTGGTACTATTAGAAGTCCAACTTTTGACATCTGTTCCCCCAACAGTAGTCCCTATGGAATATTCATAATAATTCAGACCTGAAGCATTGGCATCAACACCATCCCAATTCGCAGCCAGTTGAGAAAGTGAGCTATCATTAAAACTTTGATCAACTCCGCTGTTGGTGCCATCATAAACTGTGCCACCAGTGGGAGCAGTGGTATCAATCCCAAAATCTGCTTCTGCTTCTGTATTACCGCCATAAGAAACCCATGATGAATAAGCTCCAGCTGTATCTTTCACTCGAGCATGCCAATGATATTGAGTAGCATCAGTAATTCCAGAGATTGTGACACTAAGGGTGACTGCTGATCCTGAGTAAGCAACTCCACTTCCACAAGAGTCCTCACTATCAATAAAACTGCCGCCAACTCCCTTTTTCTCTACACACAAATAAAGAGTATCTGAGGAATCTGGATCAGTGGCCTGAGCAGAAAACTTCACACTGCTTTGATTAATCCATTGCCCAGTTGTAATACTGGTATCATCAGTTTTTGCTTGAGACAGAGAAGTCGGGCTATTAGGATTTTGGTTGGCAAAACAGCTGCCTGTGTTAATTGTCCAACTTCCCCCGTTATTACCAGAGTTAACTGAGTTGTTAGCAGTGATGGCAGCTACTGCATAAGAATCTTTGATATCAGCATAGCCCAGTGAGTTAGTTCCTGTAGCATTAATCTCAAACTGGTTGTCTGAGGAATCAGAGTACAGTTTTACTGGGGTGGCACAATCACCACCATCAACGGTAAATGTGCCAGTAATATTAGTCTGGTGTGCATTATCAAAATTGATTTCCTTAGAGGCAATAGTTACATTAAAGTTGGCAAAAGTGGTGGCTGCAGCATAAGTTAGTGTGGAAACATTAGCATTATTATTAAAAGTAACTGCACCAGAGTTAGCAGTAAAAGTACCGTTATTGGTCAAGTTGTCTCCAATCACTAAAGCGCTACTTGAAGTAGAGCTGGAGGCTGAGTAAGTAGCATTGGCAGAGATAATTATGTTACCGGCTATACTTAGAGTTGGATCATTGCTATTAACGTCAAGAGTCGATGTATGAGTACCATCCCCCACAGTTAAATTATTATTTACAACAAAAGCTTGGGAAGCACCTGTACCTAATACTTGTGTTGAGCTGTTCACATTGGGAGAAACCTCTAAATTATAATATGTGGCAGCAGTCACTGCTGTGCCACTTTCATAAGTTACGTCAAGGGTTGCCCCATAAGCCGAGCCGTTTCCATGTGTGCTTACTTGTGTTGACGCATAGCTTGTCGCTCCGTTTCCATCCGCAATAAAGACCATAGAGTTGCCGCTTTGCCAACCCGGCCTGTCAACGATCTCTTGCACAATCGCTGACCAATCTCCAGTTGTCGGATATCCATACCAAGTTCCGGCGGTACGACTTATGTTTTGACTAATAGCAACCGAAGCTGAGGTATAAGCTCTTGAGGTCATATTTTCTCCAGCGCTAAAAGCAGAAGCATTATCTGCTGCCTGCCCATACCAAGTACCCAGAACATTCATCCATTCCGTTGCCCTCTGCCTTACCTTAAGAGAGGCCGAGGTAATTGTGGCTCCCTGAGGAATAGTCACGCCGCGAAATCTTGCTCCGTACGCACGGTGGGGAGTAGAAGCGGTATTACCTGTACCGATAGCAGAAGACCCATCGTCCAGATCTGCTACATATGCAGTTCCGCCATCCGCCTGATAAGCATCATCCTCAGCATAGCCAACCTGCAAATTCAAAGTAGTAGATCCTCCTGAGCCAGTATAAATAACAGTAGAGGTACCCGCACTAAAAGCCCCCTTGGAAGTAATCATAAAAGGAGTTCCTCCTCCTGACAAAGTTAAAATGTAGGAAGATCCAGCTAAAGTGTCTGAATTAGTCGAGGAGTCATTGCCAACAGTCAAAATATCAGCCACATCAGTATTGCCTCCTAAAGTATAAGTCACCCCACTCCCGCTGTCTGAGGTAGTTCCAACTCCTAAGTCATAATAAGAAGTTCCTTCCACTGTGCTGGCGGCAGAACCAGTATAGTTGACTATATCTGAGGTAGCAGTAAAGGTGCCGCTACCTAAACCATACCCTAAGCTCACATCAGCAGATGATAAAGCATAATTATAGATGGTTACTTGGTCAATTATGCCATTGAAAAAGTTTGCAGGGCTGTTATTGCTTTGGCCAGCTCCAATATACACTGGCTGGGAATCTGAAGAAACGGAACCTGAAGCAATAGGGGTTGCATCTGATGAGCCGTTCAAGTAAATATTTAAATTAGTCCCGTCGTATACCCCAACAACATAGTACCAGTTGCCTGTTTGCAAAGTTGTGTTTCCTGTCACAAACCAGGGACTAACCTCGCGGTGAAATACTAACTTACCACTAGAAACTGACAAAATGTATTGACCAGCCACACCGCTGTTATATTTGGAAACTATGTAACCATCAGTTGAACTGCCAGGTTTAATCCAAGCAGAAATAGAAAAAGCTTGATTGCCAGAAAAATCTAAAGAGGCATCAGTGCCTAAATTCACAAAATCCCCACCATCAAAAGACAAACCTTCCCGATACTTACCACCACTGGTCCAGGTTGGATCATTGGCATCACTTGAGGAGGTAGATCCCAGAGTTCCATCCAAAGTACTACCTGCACTACCATAATTGACGGTCGTTTGACCGGTGGCTTCTTCAAATTTATAAGCAGCTAAGGGGCTACCAGATGCATTAGGGTTATCTTCAATACACAGTGGCCTCATATCAGCCACAGTTGCATCGCAACTGGCAGACGTACCAGATCCTGTCAAATTAAGTGTTTCACTGCTGCCAGTATATGTTCCTACAATGTGTAGCTTAGGTGTGGTGACATTGCCTCCTGGAGCATAAGTATCTCCGGTATTAATATGCAGCTCGACTCCAGAATCAACAGTCACATTTGTACCATCAGAGGCAATCGGAATATCTGAATCATTAGACTGATCAAAACTGTTGATATTGGCATTAGTAATTGACTGTGAGGATTCTGACTGAACCCAAACATGGTTTTTGTAAACTTTCAATCCGGTAATATCACTTGTTGTATCGTTATTTTTAGTATACAAAACACCCTTGTCTCCTCCACCAGTATCCAGCCAAATAGTTAAAACCATATTCGCACTGGTAATAGAGGTTGTGGAGAAAGCGAAAGAACCATCTGTGGCTGAGCAACTCACATTAGCCTGATCTGTGGAACCAATAGCCAAAGAGACATTAGTCGTGGACCCATCACAGCTATTCCACTTGGTTACTCCTTCGTAAGGGACGCTGGCTGATTCCTGATAAACATTGCCAGAAATATTGATAGTGACCGGGGTAGTGTAATAAATAGTCATGCGGATATAGTCAACCTGACCAGTATAGGCGTTGGATGAGGTGGTTATTTTGCGGATGGAAAAAGCCATTCCAAAATTTGTCTGTCTAACATAGGTATCAGAAATTCCTCCACTCACTCCCCAGGTGTCAGTTTCTCCACCATAGTTTGCCAAAACCCAGGCGTTAGTCCAGTTATTGACCGTATCTGCCTTATTATTCCCTGCTACAGACCCGTTGACGATCAAGCGTACGTCGTTATCCCTCAGCCTAGCTGCAGTATTGACATAACGATAGACCTCGGCATAAACACCGTCAATTGTGCTACCTGTTGGAATATCGGATGTGGTAAAACCAAAATTAGTTGCGTTAAGATAAGCACAAATCTGTGTCACACCACCGGAATCACTCGGCGAGCACTGGGCATAAGAGCTATCATCAGCATTAATTGCCGAGCTTAATGTCCCACTACTTGCCGACCAGTTAATTGTCGACCCTGAGGGATTTCCGTCTCCAGCATCAGCTCCGGTTGAAGCATACTTGGTAGCTGTTACTGCATCCGAAGCTATTAACCAATTGCGTGCCTCTTGAAAAACTACTGTATCTGGATCATAAGACGGGCTACTATCTAAGGCCTGCCAATCAAAAACCTGGTTATCCACCGTTTCATCAGTGTCTTTCACAGTCAGCAACTTCAAGTAGTCTTGAATTAGCTTTGGGTCAGTATCATGAATGTTAAATTGTAGATCCAAGAAGTATACTTGACCTACTTGCCAAGGAACTTTGTAAATGACTTTAACCAACCTACCATCAAGCAAAGTGGACAAACCCACATTGTCCAGATCATCTGTTTGGTAATTCATATAGACTAGTAGTTTTTTTTCTCCACTGTTGGGATCCAATACAGATACTCTTTCGTCTTCCACTGTAAACTCGGCAGGAAGTACAGCAGCAATTAACTCTGTGGTTTCTTGGTTAACTGTGACCCTAGCCTGCATTTGATAAACATTAGGTTGGTTGGTAGGAATAGGGAATGTTTGCTCAACAGTAAAGCTGCCGAGGTTAAAATCGGTGGTTTGAGAACTGACTTCAGTGTTCTGCGCCTGATCAGGCTTAGTCAACTTCAACGGTGAAAAAGTAAACAGGTAAGGACTCAAGTGAGGTGCTTTGAAAGTATAAACTAGCTGTTTTGTTTGGCCTTTGGTTAAATCTATATTCCATACCAAAGAAGTGCTTTGGTCCTTGTTACTCAACCAACTAAACTGATCGTCTTTCTGGACATTAAATTGTAAAGGCAAGGTTTCTTTGACCTGACCACTAAAATCCTCATTGGCGGTAATATTAATTTTCATCTGATATGTAGCCGGAGGATAAATCCTGGTAGGAGCTTCTCTTTCAATATCAAATGCCACATTTTTGCTGACTTCAAAAGCGTCAGTAATTGTGTAATCTCCATTATCTGTAGTCGCAGTGAGCGTCAGGTTATAAACTCCAGAAATATTTGTTTGATACGCTGATGAGTAATCAGGTTGTTCAGTTATACTAGTTCGTCCGCACTCATCACTACTTTTGATCAAACCATTTTGAGTACTGAGCATTGTCTGCCTGCCAGCAGGATCCTTAATACCCAGCTCCAACTTGGCATTACACACAGTTTCTCCTTGATCATCAACTACCCCGATATAAAGCTTGGCTAAATCCTTTTCCTGATAGATGCTTTTATTGGTATTAATCGCCAGCACTCCCCAATAGACCGGCTGTTCAAGCAGTAGCTGATCTTGACTGGTAACTTTAACGGTATACTTACCCGGCAAAAAATCTTTCGGTTGGCTAATTTTAACCTGATCTCCAGCAATCTGATCATCAACTTTAACCGACTGGCCCCAATCATTAACTAGCTCCACTCGCAACGGATCCCGATTATAGTCAGCTAAATTTATTTCCATATCCTCATTGGGCCGATAAACTTTTTTGGCAACACTCGGCTTTTGTCGAGTATTGGTTAACTGTTTAGCGGTCTGTACAGCAGAGGAGATTAGATCGGCTGCTGGTGTAACCAAGACTTGGGGCTGTCCTGAGTTTGTACTTATTTTACCTTGAGCTTGAATTTGCACATAGCTAGTATTATTATCTGCGAGTTTTGGCAGGACAGTCGACGCTGGCTCGTTTGGGCTATTAATTACTGGCGGAGTAGGCACCGGTGATAAGATTGATTCTTGATTTACCTGCAGGTTTTCTTGTTGGTTAATTTGTGGTGGACTGTGATTGGTTAGAGAAGCTGTGGCCGGAGTTTGCTGTTCATCTGGGTTTGTTTTGATATAGGGAAGGTACGTTGCTACAGATAACCAGACATTAGCCATTATTAACAAGCTAGCAAAACTAGCTCGCCAGGCTCGCTGTATAGTGTGCTGTTTAAAAGATGCAACCAAGGGAATCGTGGCAAGTGTAGCTATTAAAGCAAAAATTAGGCTCAAAAAGACTCCCGCGCTGTTATATTGAGTAACTATAGTAAACAGGTATCTCATGCCCAGAGCAATCAAACTTATGCCTAACAATCCCAACAAGGATAGCTGAACCTGACGATGGTATCTAAGTTTTGGCAAATTATCTATTAGCTGTGGCAGGACCACTGGCCTTAACTTCTTCTCTGGGACAGCAAGTGGCCTCTCTACTTCACGAATAGCCTGCTGGGCAAAATTTAATCTTCTATTATAAGTAGTCATATTCCATTTTTGTAAAATCTTAAAAACTGCAAAAGTAGACAGTAATTGCTTGCCATCATGCTCAGGCAAGCTTAAGCTTAAGTTTTTGACAGACAGCTCTGGGTATTGCTTCACCAGCGCCAGCACAGCTTCTTCAGCTCCTTCCACAAACCGCCAGTGTTGTGTCCCTTGAGGTCTTTTTGTATTCAAAATGATATTTCTGTCTGATACTGAAGCATGATTATATTTGTTAAGCCAACGATAAAAAGTCGTTCGCGAAAGCTTGTTTTGATGGCAAAGATAACTGATTGATTGGCCTTGCTGGAATTGGGCAATTAGACGAAGTTTATCAGCAGAGCATTTAAGATCACTTGAAGTTTTTTCGTCAATCTTTGAAATATCTTGAGTATTTGGACTACTTTTAATCAAAAGAGACGATTTTAAGGCTTTTAAGCGCTTTGGCTGTGTCGAGAGTCCATTTTTGTATAAAATCTTCCAAATATAAAAAGTAGAAACTAGTAATTGTTCGCTAATCTGTTTGGTGGACCAATTAGGATTTTGTAAGGCTAAATTGATAACTTTTTGGGCTGTTTCCTCTGAAAATTGGCGCCAATGAGGCTGGCTTGCTGTTTTTAATCTAATTTCACCCGCACCTTTAACCTCTGCTTTTTTTAACCATTTATAAAAAGCAGTCCGCGAAATATGTGCTTGCTGACAAATTTGAGAGACTTCTTCCCCAGCTAAATAGCGTTTAATCAGCTGCACTTTAATATCTGGGGACAGTCGCTGCATATCTTAGTGTAAACATTGATGATAATAAACTGTCAAGTCAGATATTAAGAGATATCACTTAGTATCCTATAACATAATCTTATGCCTAGACCAACAAAATAACTAAGCTTATTACAGGCTGTTGATAACTTTTACTATGAGACTCTATCTACTAATTATAGGATCTAT
>JAMCSY010000027.1:69248-116463 GCA_023379125.1 Patescibacteria group bacterium
TTTTGCTCCTGGTTGAAAGTTCATTGCTTTAAAAATTAATCCGCAGCCGAGCATTTTCTATAGTGGCATTGTTCCCCAGGGTAGTTTGAACTTGTAAAACATAGGTTTTTTTGCCTGCAGGCAAGGTAAAACCGTTAGAAGATAAAAAAGTTAAGTTAGTGGCATTAGTAGAAACTGTCGAGTTGCCCACAGCTGCCTGATCTGTTAGATCATAAAATCGGACATTAACTACTCCAATTGTTTCAATCAGCCTCGCTGATAACTCAAGCTGCATCGAGGTATAGCCTGGGAAATCTCCTGGGTCTAATATTACCTGAGAACCATCAACAGTAATATAGTTCCTATCCCCACTTTGAAATGATGAACTTAACGGAACAAATAAAGTTGATTTGGCCGTAGTTTGACTGTTATTTTGACTAAGACTATCTATCTTTTGCTGTAGGTTAGTCACAGTTGTTTCCAGTTTGGCCACTTTACCTTCTAAAGAACTTGCTGGGGTTGGTGTGGGTGATAACAAGCTGGTTACTGGAGAAATATCAGGCATAAACGTAGCAGAATTTGCCGGAGACAAAACTGGAGCCAAGGTTGGTGTAGGTAAACCAGAACTTACTTTAGGCTGAGTGCTGAGCAAGTTGTTAAAAAAGAGAAAATAGTAAGTTGCCCCCACTACAGCTATTCCTATTCCTAAAATAAGCAGCACTTTAGCCATATCTCTATCATACAACAATTTCTAACGACAGCTAAAACAAGATTAGTACTGAGTGAAGCTCCGAGGTCTAAAGCCCTCGGCTTCCTGCCAGAAGAAGATATTTTTAGGTTTCGATTCATCCATGGACTAAAAGTCCATTGTTTTCTCGAAGTGCGCAGTAAACCAAGGCTTTTTTAATCCCCTGTTGTCTAGTAACAAAAAGAGGAATTCCGTATTGGGAATTTATCTGCGTAATTGTGCTATCCTAAAATGGATGGCCAAACAGGTTAAACAACATCCACTTACAGGTTTCCCAATAGATTTTTTGTGGGGAGCGGCTACTTCTGCTTTTCAGGTAGAGGGAAATAATATTCATGCTGACTTTTGGGACTGGGAACAAACAAATTTGCCAAATGAACAAAGATCAGGCCAGGCAATTGATCACTACCACCATTTTTCAGAAGACTTTGCCCTGGCTAAAAAATATCAACAAAATGCACACCGACTAAGCCTGGAATGGTCCAGAATTGAGCCTGCAGAGGGTGTTTTTGACTTACTAGAGATTGATCATTATCGTCAAGTGTTACAAGAGTTAAAAAAGCAAAATTTGGTAGTTTTTTTAACTTTGCATCATTTTACCAACCCTGAGTGGTTTACCAAAATGGGTGGTTGGAAATCTGCCAAAGCTACTTGGTTTTTTAACAGATTTGTCCAAAAAGTTGTGCCAGAATTTGCTCCTTGGGTAGATTATTGGATCACCATTAATGAGCCTGGGGTCTTACTATATCATTTGTACATCAATTCCAGATGGCCAGGTTCAGAAAAATCCTGGTTTAATTATCTCAAAACTTTTTACCATTTAGTTTGGGCCCACCGCCAAGCTTACCATTTTATCCAGCAAAGAGTTCCTCAAGCCCGAGTAGGTGTTGTTCATAACATCACTTGTTATTCTGTCACTCACCCACAAAACCCTTTAGAAAACTTAGTCAAATGGTGGAAATCCTTGACTGAAACTCACCTATTTTATCTACTCAGCTACAAAACCCATGATTTCTTGGGCGTTAATTATTATTTTCACAACTATATCAATCTGGGTCAGGAAAAACCCGAAAGACATAATCTAACTAGATCAAATCAGTCTCAATTAGGCTGGGAAATTTATCCGCAAGGTTTATATCGTGTACTCAAAAGTCTCAAAAGATACCACTTACCTATTTTTATTACTGAAAACGGCCTAGCCACCAATGACGAGACACAACGAACTAAGTTCCTGACCGATCATCTCGCAGCCGTTTTACATGCTCTTAGGGAGCAAATTGTAGTCAAAGGTTATTTTTATTGGAGTTTACTAGACAATTTTGAGTGGACTGATGGTTGGCAGGCTAATTTTGGCTTAATTGGAGTCAACCGCAAAACTATGCACAGACTTCCCAAAAAAACTATAACAGTGTATGCTGAGATTATCAGAGCAAATCTTAGCTCAATATCAAAAAAGAAATCTTGATATTTGATTGCAGATTTAAAGTTTATGTCCTACCTGCCAATATCCATTATCTCTTATGCCCTAAACGGTTTTTCTTTAATCGTAGACAAAACCTTACTTAACGAATCATTGCCTAGTCCTTATGTTTATACTTTTTATATTGGGCTGCTGAGTGCTTTGGTAGTTTTCTTAATCCCTCTAGGAGCAACAATGCCCAACTTGCAAGGAGCGATCTTTGCAATTCTCTCAGGCATATTTTTTGCCTTGAGTTTAGTAACTTTTTTTACCAGCATGAGACACACTGTGGTGACTGTAGTTGGCCCAATTGTGGGTACTGTCAACCCTGTTTTTGCCTTAATTGTAGGCTCCTTGATTCTCAACCAAGAATTAGTAGCTCACCAGTGGGTGAGTTTTTTGTTGTTAATTACTGGGGGGATAATTTTGACTTTTAATCTTTGGTGGGGCAAACATTCTCTAGATAAAAACTTCTTGATCATGATCTTATCAGGTTGTTTTTTTGGTCTTTCTTATGTCATGCTCAGGCAAGCTTTTTTATATGATTCTTTTTTGAATGTACTCATTGTTAGCAGATTAGCCCTCACTGCCATTGTACTTATTTTTCTCTTTTTCCCCCAAACCAGACATGATATTTTTGGCTCACAAATCACCCATAATCATTTTGCTAATAAAACTTCAGCCCTAGTTCTCTCTAGCCAGCTGGCTGGTGGAGTCTCTGGTTTAATGTTGGCCTGGGCAGTTTCCATGGCCAGTCCAGCTATTGTTAATTCCATTTATGGTGTCCAATACATTGTGCTTTTGGGTGGAGCAATTATTCTTGCTAAATCTCATCCTCACTTCCTGGAAGAAAGATTTACCCCAATGGTCTTAGTCCAAAAAATCTTGGCAGTAATTATTATTTCTCTTGGCTTAGTCTATCTAGCAATTTAATATTTTTATGGGATTAATCTTAAAAATCATTGGTTTTGTCCTGGCAGGATTTATCTCTTTTATCTTGCTACTTTTTGCAGCGATGTGGGTTAGTGATGAATTTTTGCAGGTAACTCAACCTCAACCTCAAGTTGCCTATGGGGTAACTTTTTCCAATATTTATACCCAGGGTTTAGAGCTCAATCAAGATCAGGTTTATCAGGCAATTATTTCTGATTTAGGAGTCAAGCTAATTAGGCTCCCAGTTTATTGGAACATTATCCAAAACCAACCAGATAAATTTGATTTTAGTGAGTATGATAAAATGCTGGACTTGGCTGCACAACATCACGTTAAAGTTATCCTGGCAATTGGTAAAAAGTTACCTCGCTGGCCAGAATGTTTTGTGCCTACTTGGGCAGCTACTCTACCGGCAAACAACCAACAAGCTGAGTTAAACAATGCTTTAATTCAAACAGTCCATCACTTTCAAAACAGGCCAGAAGTAGTTGCTTGGCAAGTGGAAAATGAACCCCTGTTTGATTTTGGTCAATGTTCCTCGATTGATCCTCAAGTATTAAGCTCGGAAGTCAGCTTAGTCAGATCTTTAGATCTAAGACCAATCTGGGTCACTGATTCTGGTGAGGTAGGCCTCTGGGTTAAACCAATGCAGCTGGGTGACTATATGGGAGCTTCTGTTTATCGCGCTACTTGGAACCCCATTTTTGGTAATTTTCATTATCCTCTACCGCCTCTTTACTACACCTGGAAAGCAGCTTTGATCAAAATTTTATTTGCCCCTTCCTCCCGAGGTGTAATTATTTCTGAGTTACAAGCAGAACCCTGGACTCCAGGTACCTCCATCATTCAAACTCCCATCCAAACCCAGTTGAATGATTTTAGCTTGCAAACCTTTCAAGACAGTGTACATTATGCTGATCATACTTATTTAGGCACTGAGATCCTCTGGGGTGTGGAATGGTGGTATTACATGAAGGAACATGGCCATCCAGAGTATTGGAATTATGCCAAAACTCTATTTAATGGTTCCACAAGTTTCTAACACTAAACGACCGAACATCATGCCTCTATTGATTTAAATACCCTTTCTCCTAACTCTTTTAGCAATTTTGCCCCATCAGATCTATCCTCTCTTGTATATGTTCGACCCATTGCTCGACGGAGTTTATGCTCAACGATGTATTGCTTCAGTATATCTGTTAAAAGGATATCTGGATCTGCCTGATAATTAAATTGACGAAGGCTCCGCGTCATCTCCACAACACAATCGTTTGCATGAAATCCTCCGATTACAAAGCGTGAAGTTTGCGGATAAGAGAGCATACTAACCAAACCTTGTAATAAGTCATGGTGACGATCTCTAGTCCACTCAGAAAGGCCAATTCCTATCTTAAGAGTTTGATCGAAAGCAGATGCTGGATAAAGATAACTATCATAATTCCCATTGAAGTCATCAAAAACTATACGCGCAACCTGGAAACCATGTCTGTGATAACGAGTAAGTAGTCTTTCAGTCGTTTGTCTAAACTGAATTGCTAATAAACTTGGTGGTATACTTATTTCCTTAAAGGTAGTCTTACCAGTGGTGCGATTATCAGGATACATAATCAGCACTGTATTAATCGCTTCACGACTCATTACTGATTATTATATACCAACTTATTTTTGGCAAAACAAGTAGTTAGCCTCATTTTTCTGTATGCTTATTTAATAAAATGACCTTTTTTGTTAGTTAAAGTGATACTTTGCAGTACTTTTCTTTGTGATTCTATGGGATTTACAATAAAGTTAATAAAACTTCAAAATGCTGTAGGTTAGAAGACGGATCAATGAGCAAAGCAGCACCAAAAAGGAGTCTTCGGTCTAATAAAACCACTGGCAAGATCAGGTTTTCTTCCCCCAAAAAATCGCAGGCACAAAATATATTAATTCCTCTCTATTTTCTGCTTTATATCTTGTTAAAAATTGGCCAGTTTGTCTTATTTTTAAATTCTTTAATCATAAAAAAATCACAACAAGGTCTCACGCAAGCTGGTTATTTAGTCCAAAAAAGTAGGCAGATTTTACTAACCTCTGGCCCTCCAGTAAAACCTGTGACCAAACCAGCAAAACCTGCTTTCCTACCCCAACCCCTTAGTAAAGTTACCTTAACTAAAATAGTTTTATTAAGTTTACTAATTATCATTCTCAGCTCTGCTTATTTTTTTAAGCAACTCCTGGGTCAATTACCTTCCCCCTACTTGCTAGATGAAGCCAATCCTCCTTTAACAAGTCAAATCTATGACCGTCATGGCGTACTACTCTACCAATTTTATGCTGATAAAAATAGACAATTAGTTAACCTCCAACAAATTCCCCAAAATCTAATTAATGCCACAATTGCCATTGAAGATAAACATTTTTATGAACATCCCGGGATTGATCCTCTAGGAATTATTAGAGCTTTAAGAAATAATTATGAAAACCAAAATGGCAACCTGCAAGGAGGTTCAACAATTACCCAACAACTGATCAAAAATACTCTGCTGACTCCTGATCAAACTATTACCAGAAAAATCAAAGAGGTTATTTTAGCTTTCTGGTTAGAGAGAATCTATGATAAAAACCAGATTCTACAGATGTATTTTAACGAGGTGCCTTATGGTGGGCTATCCTGGGGGGCTCAAGCTGCAGCCCAAACTTATTTTGGTAAAGATGCTCATGATTTAGATCTGGCTGAATCTGCTTATCTGGCTGGACTACCTACTGCTCCAACTGAATATTCTCCCTATGGAGCTCATCCAGAACAGGGCAAACAAAGGCAAAAAGAGGTTCTACAAAGAATGGTAGAAGATAACTATATTACAGCTAACCAGGCTACCAAGGCTTTTGCTGAACCACTTAATTTTAAACCTCCAGTCCAAACAATCTTAGCTCCTCATTTTGTAATGTATGTTAAATCTCTACTGGTGCAAAAATATGGTGAGAGAATGGTTTCTCAAGGTGGACTAAAAATCACTACTACTTTAGATTTAAAACTTGAGCAGATGGCGGAAAAGGTCGTCGGTGACGAAGTGAGTAAACTTGCTCGTCTAAAAGTCAGTAACGGTGCCGCTATGATTTTAGATGCCCACACTGGACAGATTTTAGCGATGGTTGGTTCCAAAAATTATTTTGATCCCCAGCAAGGCAATGTGAATGTGGCTCTATCACTGCGCCAGCCAGGCTCTTCCATCAAAGTTATTACTTATGCCACTGCCTTTAAACAAGGTTTTACACCGGGCACTATTTTACTGGATACTCCGACAAATTTTAAAAACACTTGGGGCTACTCTTATTCTCCAGTAAATTACGATGGTAGATTTCATGGCCCAGTAACTATCCGGACTGCTTTGGGCAGTTCTTATAATATTCCCGCGGTCAAAACCCTAGCTCTAGAAGGTATTCCCCAATTTTTGCAAACAGCCCAAGATTTAGGAATTACCACTCTGACTGATACTAACAATTATGGACTATCTCTTACCTTAGGAGCAGGTGATGTGACACTACTACAAATGATGGGTGTTTATGATACCTTCGCCCAAGCTGGTGTCAAACATACCCCTCAAGCAATCCTGACTATCACCAACTCAAAAGGCATAGTGATTGAAGACCACAGCCAAGATCAAGGCCAGCAAGTTTTAACTCCTCAGGTAGCTTATTTAGTCACCAATATTTTATCAGATCCTAAAGCCAGAATGCCTGCTTTTGGAACAAACTCAGGCCTGGAAATTACTGGGCACACAGTAGCTGTTAAAACAGGTACTTCTGACAATAAAAGGGACAACTGGGCTTTTGGCTACACTCCAAATTATGTGGTAGGAGCTTGGGTGGGTAACAATGATAACTCCCCCATGGATCCTCAGCTTTCTTCTGGTATTACTGGGGCCACACCAATCTGGCATGACTTAATGACTAACTTACTACAAAACATTCCCAACCAGGACTTTGCCAAACCCGCAGGGATTATTGAAGCCTCAATTGATGGGCATAAAGATCTAGCTATCTCTGGGCAAGTTCCTAAAAATGTGGTTTCACAAAAGAAGGAAACTCAAACTGATGGTGACGGTCACCAAAAAGAAGTGATTACTTATTATGATAATTTTTCTACCTTCATCCCCAAACCTACCCAAACAGTCCAGTAGTTTATTTATAGGTCTCTAAATAACGATTGGGTAAGTAATTGGTTAAATAATTTTAATTGACATTTTAGCTAGTACAGACTAAACTCAGCTGGCAGAGAAAACTATGAGCCGCATGGGCGTCTCTGATTAGGAAATTATGAGCCGTACTGACGTCTCTAACTTTGTTATGAGTCACTAACGTGCCTCTAACTTTGTTATGAGCCGCATGGGCGTCTCTGATTAGGAAATTATGAGCCGAGAAGCAGGAATCGAAGAATACCACATACTCAGCACTTCCCCCGGTGATTTCTTGAGAGCGATTAATCTTCCTCTCCCACGACAAGTAGCTTTTTTTAACTTCCGGGCTAAAGACACTGGTGAACCACCCAATAATGTTCAGTATGATGATGTCTATGCTACTCGAGCTTATGAGCGGGGCTTTTTACCATATACCATGGATGTGATTGGTTATGTTGAATCTACACTTGCTCCGAATCGCTCATATGTCAATGTGTCCAGACTACCTCTTCTACCCAGAAAGAGAATTAATCGCACCGTGGCTGTTGCTGTGGCTAAAGCAATCATGCGAGGCGAAGGCCGGGCTCAGAGAGTAAAAGCCTATATCCCAAGTTTGTGCATTAATGAATTCTGTGAAGATTTTTGGGGATATCTAATAGAGTCCTACGAACTACAAGAAGCTGTAATTGTGCCTGCTATGCTCAAAGGAGCCACAGCTGAGCCTTTAAAATTCACAGTCAAACTAAATACTAGAACTCAAGAATATACTGCCCCAGCCATACTTTTTATGGGTAATGGTTACAGCACTACCGGTTCTGAATCACTTTCTGCAACACAGGCACCACAAGAACTTCACTCTGGTTTAACTTTAAAAATGACTACTGAGTTTGCCCACAGCTTAGCTGGAGCTACTTTACGCGATCGATTTGACAGCTTAGCTTACTAGATTAACTAGCTAGCCTGCTAGAGAATCATCCAACCTCTTAAATCTCTCTTTTTAATCTTAATTGGGGACGTGATAAATCTTTCTGACTGAGTTATAAAAATCAAAGTACCATATTTACTAGTCAGCTTACCTTGTTGATATTTTTGATCTAAATTAGCCTGCCCAACAGAAATTTCTTGACCATAATCAGACCATATCTTCTCAACATCAAACTGTGTCATCCCAGCATAAGAGATCACTTTTTTAGCCTGAAACTGTCCAATAACTTCTTCTCCAGGAGGCTTCATGTAAATAATATCCCCCACCCCAACTTGACCAAAAGGGACAATTTTGTGTTGTGAGAATCTGGTTTCAATTGTTTTTATCCCAGCTAAAATAGCTTCAATGGTGATCCTATCCATAATCGCTAGGTGTTTTTTCATGCTTGCCTTACCCGCCTTGATAATAATCCCTGGAGCAAACTTACACAATATGTTAAGATTAAGCTCAGCAGTTGCAGGAAAAACAAGTCCAATCATGAGTCATTACATGTCTCTAATTAGCATTATGAATCGCTAGCACGCTTCTAATTAGGAAATTATGAAAGCTATACTTGATTTTTTAAGTGAAGTTAAGGTAGAATTAGCCAAAGTTGTATGGCCATCGCGCGATACAACAATTAAGCTTACGGTAATTGTAATTTTAGTAACTGTTACTGTAGGCTTTTTTATTGGAGGTGTCGACTACTTATTAACGCAGATTCTATCTGCAGTTATCAATAAGTAGATACCAACAAGAAGCGAACGAAGTGAGATTCATTGGAGGTGTTGATTACTTGCTAACACAAGTATTAAGCTTTGTAATCACAAAGTAATCAACAACGACAAAAGATATATAAGTGACTAGGATAATGTCACGCTGAACTAGTTTCAGCATCCAGTAAACAAGATCCTGAAACAGGTTCGGGATGACAGGAGCAGGACAAAAATATGGACAATCAATCACAAAACGACAAAACAAATACAACCAATGATACTCTAACTGGAACCCAAGCTCCAGCACAAAGTGCTGTCCAAGATACCACAGCAGAAAAAGACCAAGTACTAGAGCCAACTCAACCTGAACAAATTCAGTCTGAGCTATCTCCAACTGAACCTGAGGCTAACACTGTAGCTCAGGCAGAAAGTCCCACTACAGAAACAGTCCGAGATCCCCAAGAGGAAGCTTCTCAAGAAACGACTGAAGAATTCCCTACCATCGAAACTACTAATGATCAACCTGAGGCAGAAGTTGCAAAACCTGCTGATGATGACCAAACCGAACCAGCAGAACCAACTGACGAACAAGTCTCACAGACCTCTTCACCAACTCAACCTTCAGTACCTGGGGCCAGATGGTATGTTGTGCATACTTACTCTGGGCATGAAAATAGAGTAGCAACTGCTTTAAAGCAAAGGGTGGAATCAGAACATTTGGGGAATAAGATTTTAGATGTTTTGGTCCCTACCCAGGATAAAATTGAGATTAGATCTGGTAAAAAAGAGACTGTCAAAGAAAAAATCTTTCCTGGTTATATCTTAGTCAGAATGGTCTTAGATGATGCTTCTTGGCTGGCTGTGAGAACAACCCAAGGAGTAACTGCTTTTATTGGAATGGGTAACAAACCTACCCCAATTCCTGATTCAGAGGTTTCTTCAATTGTGAAATTTATGGAGCAAGGTGGCCAACCTAGCTATAAAACTGTTTATTCGGAAGGTGATACAGTTAAGATTGCTGATGGTCCCTTTGCTGAGTTTATTGGTAAAGTTGAGTCTGTTGATAAAGAGCGTGGTAAAATAAAAGTCCTGGTTTCAATTTTTGGTAGAGAAACTCCAGTTGAGTTGGATTTTTTGCAAGTTAATAAGTTATAAGGACCTGGCGTTTTCGCGGTATTAAGTATTTTATCGCTCAAACATCAGAACCTTGCCTTTTTAAATCTTCTGATTTTAAGGCAGAAAGGTAGATTTAAAAACGTAAAAATATGAATACAGAGACAGAGTTGGTCATTCAACATTGCCTGCCAATAGTTCATATTTTAGATAGGCAAGAACAAGACATTATAGCTTATTTATGCAGAAAAACTGGGGAGAATTGTGTAGAAGTTAAGATTCTTGAAGGAATAGCAGGCTCTAGACTTTTTCAACCTGGCAAGTTGATTAATTTAGATCTAGATTCTTATCGTTTAGTGTTGGATGAGAGAGATCAGGATTATTGTAACCAACAGCTAGTTGGAATGCTTGGAGGAGTTTCCCAAAAAGCTAACTGGTTCTAAATACTGAAGTCTTTTTTAAGAAAGTAAATTATGGCAACAAAAAAGATAAAAACATATATAAAGCTTAATATTCCAGCTGGGGCAGCCACAGCTGCTCCTCCAGTGGGTCCAGCCTTAGGTCAGCATGGTTTGCCAATCATGGAATTTGTTAAGGCTTTTAATGACAGAACCAAAGAAAGGTCTGGTAATATCTTACCTGTGGTTATTACTGTTTTTGAGGACAGAACTTTTTCCTTTATCACCAAAGAGCCACCAGTGGCTGAAATGATCAAAAAAGCTCTTAACTTACAAAAAGCCTCGGGCAAAGCTGGTAAAGAATCAGCTGGCACTTTAAATAAAGACCAGGTTCAGAAAATTGCCCAAGACAAAATGCCAGATTTGAACACTGATAATCTAGAAGCAGCCATGAGAGTTGTGGAAGGTACTGCCCGCTCAATGGGCATTAAAGTGCAAGGCTAATTTTTTTAAAATGGCCTAATTAAATAAAGGAAAGGTGGTAATGGACAATTTGGCAAACAAGACTATTTAAGTAGTACTCGATATGTCCAAATTTGTCCAAGGTATATGGGTAAAACAAAAACAGCAATAATTGATGATTCTAAAGTAGTTGAGCCTGAAAAAAAGGCTCCAGTTACTGAAGCTAAAATTGATCAACCAGCTGGTAAAAAAGGCAAGACTAAGGCTAGTAAACAATCTTTGAAAAAAACTGGCACCAAAAAAATCATCAGAGGTAAACAGTACCAACAAAAAGTGGAGTTAATAGAAAAAGTGAAAAGATACCCTTTAGCTGAGGCTGTTAAATTAGCTCAGGAAATTTCTTTTACCAAATTTCCCGGCACAGTGGAAATTCATATCAACACTAATGCCAAAAACATCAGAGGTCTGGCAGCTCTGCCTTTTGCCACTGGTAAACAACTAACTATTTTAGCTTTTGGGACAGGTGCCAAAGACTCAGGAGCAGATCTCGTAGGCAGCGAGGAAACAATCGAGGAAATTACCAAGGGCAAACTTAATTTTGATGTGATAGTCACTACTCCTGATTGGATGCCCAAGTTAGCTAAAGCAGCACGGATTTTAGGACCAAGGGGTTTAATGCCCAACCCTAAAAATGGCACTATTGGAGAAAATTTAAGCAAAATTGTGACTGACTTAAAGCAAGGTAAGATTGAATATAAAACTGAAAGCAACGGACAAGTTATTCATTTACGTATTGGCAAAACGAATCAGGCTGCTGAAGAGATCTCCGCAAATATCAAAGCGCTCTATAATACAATTGGCAAATCCAAAATCAAGAAAATCACTCTCTCTCCCACCATGGGACCAGGTGTCAAAGTAGAGCTGAATTCAATCTAAGCCTTTTCCTGAGCATCAATCATATCCACCAAAGAAGCGGTAACGATGGTACTCGGTGCAACCAAGGGTGATATATCTCCATATACCCTATGAACTAATTTGGGCAAAGCTCTTCTGTGTAGATCATAGAGATCTCTGCCCCATTGCTTGCCGTCGACATTAAGCCAAAAATCCAGCTGGTTTTCCTTCCTCAACCAGTAATGCATATTTCCAATTAACTTAGGGGACAATAGAATGGCTCTAGTATGTGCGTGTGTGGCAAATCTTGATGGAGGAAGTGGTGCACCCGGTAAGCACCATCTCCAAACAGCCAGTCTTTGCCCTAAAATCAGATTAGCATCATATCTATCCTGGTCTGTGAGGTTAATTCCAGTGGTGCCCAACTGAATCAGCTCTCCTTCAACACTAATCAAGCCTCCTTGCATTAATATTTCTCCAACTTGGCCTAAGCTCTTTTTGACAGCAGTAGCCACCTCTGCAGACAAAGCATGCTTAGCCAACTGCTCTTTAATGGCCAAGTCTATTTGGCTGCAAGTTACTTTGCCTTTAGACATTAACCATTTTTCAGAATTATTCCTACCAATTTGTCTCCAATACAACTTTCCCTCTTCCAGCATATATATATTATAACCGCTTCGGCAAAACTCCCCGATTTTATCGGGGGAGATGTAAGCAAAGCTTTCCTTTCGCTTCGCGAAACGTAGACGAGTAGGTTTCAAGCTTTCCCGGCAAATAAGCAACGAAGCGATTGAAAGCTTACAAGACAGGAAAACTCCAGACTTTCAGTCCGGGGAAGCTTATAGGATAATTAAATTTAATTGATCAAATGACCATTCGTCGGCTTTCGTTTTGTGTAAAAAAGAAAAGTTTTGTTTATGCCAGTGATATCTTCTAATATCGCCTTTAGTGACTCAGATTTTTGTAGGAATCTTTTTCATCATCCGCAAGTTAACGCTCATAGTTTTTCGTGGGTACTATCAACTATATCAGTATAATTGATAGTACTAACTTATAGATATATCTATATCAAGTATTTTTAAATACTAAAACCCTCTTATAGATGATTTTTACAACCATCAAAAAGTTAATTAAATAGATCATCAAACATATAGACTAAGATTCATTGCAGTTTACCTTCAGGCAACCATTGACTTAAAAGCTTTACACCAGTCGGTTTTTCCAGAACTCTAGAGGATTATTAGCAGAAGATTAAGAATTTAAGAGGTAAGTTCTGGGTAAGTTTTACTCTCTTCCCTACACCACTACAAAAGATATAGATAAGTTGAGTGCGAAAGCTCAAGTTTTATAAAGTCTTTTTATTAAGATTTGAGTTTGGTTATGTATTTTGCTAAGGATTCCGTCTGCTATTTTACGAGAGGCTAATCTTACCTACCCTTATTGCAGCATTTATCAAAATCCTCCTTTACTTAGAATTGTTCACTACAAGCGAACAACCAGTCGGGATAGCACCGTCTACACACTATTTTTGGCAGACGTGCCAGTCGGGGTAGATCTACTTTTAGAATAGTACCTATAAAAGCATTTGTAAAGCCATCTGGCTTTCTGCTGAAGATACAACAAAGCCTACACTACTGATTAACTTCTTTTTAATTTATTCCACACTAACTTTAAATCGAACTTTAGTAAGTATAAAGAAATTATTCCCACTGCTGGTAAGGCAACCAGAGTAAGTATATGGAATAATACTGCTGCTGCTGATGCTAGATTAGCTGGTAAACCTAAGACTCCACTAAAAACTGCTAAGGTAGCAGCTTCTGTTGTACCCACATAACCTGGGGCAGAAGGAATTAAAAAAGTTAAAGCTGCTAAGCAATTTCCTACCACTGTTATTCCTAAAGATAATTGATGACCTAAGGCTTGATAAGTAAAGAACCAAACTAAACTGTCCGAAGCTGTCGCCATGATTGTGAGCCCCACTATCAATAATAGATCTTGGGGTTTTCTTTTCAGCAATTCAAATCCCTCAATCACACTATCGAATAAATTAGTCAGCCAAACTTGGACTTTCTTAATAAACACTAACTTAATCAGTAAATTAAATAAAAATTTAAGCAGCTTATTGCTATAGATAGCCAGCACAAAAATTAGAGTTAGAATAACAAATAACCCCAAAATGACCAAAGAAGTCTGCAGTCCCAAGCTAGTAGTAATAGTAAAGATAAACAAAACAATTAACAGTAGTACTACCCAAAAATCCAAAAAACGATCAATTAACACCCAAATTAAGGATTGGCCAATATTTAACTCAAATTGAGCACTTAAATAGACACTTTTAGTTAGCTCTCCAGCTCTGACTGGAATTAAAAAAGATAAAAACTGGCTCAGGTAAGTAATCATCACTGAATCTTTCAGAGGCAAATGGTATCTAGCAAGCAATAATTTGAGCCTGCCACCTCTTAAAAATCCTGAAAAGATAATAAAAAAGACTATTGGTAAAACTAGTTTTAGATCTACACCAGAAAGTATCTGTAAAACTTGTGACAGATTAACAAATCTGGACCAAATAAAGATCAACAGTAAGCCTAGGGCAGTATTGGCGAGAATTCTAATTGCTAGCTTACCTGAGGATTTAGTATTTTTCGCCATGTCTCCATTCTAGGGTAGTGGAGCAAACTTGGCAAATATGTTATGTTCTTACTATGAGTGGGTTTTCTAAAAAAGAGATAGGTTTGTTATTTGGTTTAGCTATTGTTCTTTTTAGTATTCCCCTAGCCATGGTTTTGGTCAAACAATCTCAGATTTTTAATTCTGCAGCCAAGGGCCCTACTCCAGTAACCAAAATTACCCCTTTGCCTACTCCAGACACTAGTTCACTGACAGATCTGAAAAATTTATTAGGAGCGAGTATTTCCGCTACTCCCTCACCAGGTGTGGTGGTTTCTTTTGGGCCTACTTTAACTATTGATGTGCAAGTTCAAGGCAGATCACCCAACAAAAATGCTGAGAGTAAAGTTTTTGTGGGAGTAGCACCTGGTGATATTTCCAGTAATCCTTCTTACCTACTTTCTTTTAGTATTGATCTACCTGATTCAGGCAAATTTTCTGGACTTAGTTTAGCAGGCCTTTCTACAGGTAACACTTATACTGTTTATATAAAAGGTCCTGCCCAAATTGCTACAGCTTCTGCCTTCATTGTTAACCCTAGGGAAAATGTGCCCAACAATGGTCAACCACTACTCATGAAGACTGGTGATTTGAATGAGGACAATGTGATTGATAAAAAGGATCTAGATATTGCTAAACTGGCTTTAGGTTCCACAGCTAAATCATCTAATTGGAACTCGAGAGCAGATTTTAATTTGGATGGCATTGTTAACAATATCGATCTATCCCTTATCTATAACAATATGAATCAAATTGGCGCTTCAGGCCAGTGGTTTTCTACTCCACTTGCTACTGATTCTGCCAACCCAACTGTCTCTGCCAACTGAAATTTAACTATACCAACCTTGCATGATAGATGAACACTTTACAATTCTGGGTTCAATACTGGTTGCTATTGGTGGCCTGAGCTACCTGATAGATACAGTCAAAGGGAGAGTCAAACCTAACAAAGTTTCTTTCCTCCTCTGGTCGTTTGCGCCACTTATTGCCTTTGCCGCCCAGATAAAAGAAGGTGTCAGTTTCCTTTTAGCACTAATCACATTCGTTGCCGGCATTGAGCCACTCATGATATTTATCGCTTCATTTTTTAATAAAAAGGCAGCATGGCAGCTTAGAAGTTTTGACTTAGCCTGTGGAGCAGTGTCTCTACTTGGACTTGTCCTCTGGCAGATAACCCAGACTGGATATATCGCAATTATATTAAGTATTGTAGCTGACGGGATGGCTTCACTACCCACTATCATCAAATCATTCACCCATCCAGAAACTGAAAGCGGTTGGCCTTACTTTACCACAGTAATCGCTGCTATCATAACTCTATTAGCAGCCAAGGACTACAGTCTGGCAAGCGTTGGTTTTACTGTGTATCTTTTGATAGTTTGTTCAGTGATTTCTGCCCTCGTTCACTTCAGGCTCGGGAGACCACTATCAAAGGCTTTTGGTTTAAAGGACGTTAATTAAAACAAAGGGTAACTCTGTCCATCCGCAAGCCTGTCTAGATTAAAATCTAGACTTAACAGTGAGTAAGACTAAGATTGACAATAGTTAGTTAAGTCAGGTAAAATACTTTCAGCTTAAGAAAGTGAGCAAAGTAGGCAAGGATCTTTTTATGCTACAGTAAACATATTTTACTTAGCGTTTAGAAAACCTTGCCCTCCGTCTCTGGCGGAACATAAGTCTCACCGAGGCGGTATTTATAAATCAACTCTTATCTGTCTGATGATTTTAAAACGCCTGCGGGGCGTTATTTTTTTATAACCCCTCTCTTTAGTAAAAAGGACTCATGGCTAAAACTAGAATACAAAAAGAACAATCTGTGGAAAGTTTAAGCGAGAAATTATCTCAGGCTCACTCAGTGGTTTTTGCTGATTATAAAGGCATGAGTATGAGCTCTTTATCTGATTTACGCAAAACTTTAAAACAACTTTCTGCTCAATTTCTGGTGACTAAAAATACTTTACTGGCTATTGCTCTCAAGAAAAATAGCTTACCAGGTGAAGAAGCAGTCTCACAAGGACCAACTGCTACTCTCTTTGCTTTTGATGATGAAGTCTTACCAATTAAAGCCCTGGTAAAGACTCTCAAAGATAGCCAAATCGGTTTCATCAAAGCTGGAATTGTTGATAGTCAGCTTTACGATAGTTTAGCCATTTCTCGCCTAGCTAGTTTACCTGGCAAACAAGAATTGCGTGCTCAAGTGGTAGGGACAATTAATGCCCCCATTCAGGGAATGGTCACAGTTTTATCAGCTAATCTTAGAAATCTTGTCTTTGCACTTGAACAAATCAGACAACAGAAAGGTGGTGAGTAAATAGCTTATCAGTTATCAACTAACTGATACTTTAAAAACATGGACGAAAATACACAACCTAAAGAAGAGAAAACTGTTTCTAAAAACTTGAGCACAATTATCGAGTCAATTGAGAAATTGTCTGTTTTAGAATTAGCTGATTTGGTGAAAGCTTTAGAGGAAAAGTTTGGTGTCTCTGCTGCTCCAATGGCAGTAGCTGCTGCTCCCGCTGCTGGTGGCAATGGCGCTGAACCTGCTGAAGAAAAAACCACATTTAATGTCATCTTAACTAATGCTGGCGCTAATAAAATTTCTGCTATTAAAGCAGTTAGAGAATTAGTTCCCACCTTAGGCTTGAAAGAGGCTAAGGATTTAGTTGAGGCTGCTCCCAAACCAGTTTTGGAAGGGGTGAATAAGGAAGCTGCTGAAGAAGCAAAAACTAAACTCACCGCTGCTGGAGCAACTGTCGAGTTGCAGTAACTGGGGCAATCCAAGTTACAGCAAACACAAATCACAAACTAAGGTTTCCAAGAAGATTAACTTTGGGAACCTTTTTTTGTAGTCAAAAATCAGTAGGCAAAACAGCAGTTCTCTAGTTGCTAAGTGGGCCTGAGTTATCAAGTAGAATAATGAATCAGCCCCTTATCAATCAACACTCTAATCATAATCGAATAATCAACAGTATTAACTATCCCGTCATGATTTAAATCAGCAACTGAATTATTTTTACCAAAATTAGACAATACTGCACTCAAATCAGCAAAATCTACTCTACCATCATTGTTTAGATCATAGTTAGGTGCTAGCTGGGGTGTAGGAGTAACCCCTGGTGGAGGTGTGGGGGTGGAAGTAGGAGCCTTCGTTGGCAAAGGTGTGGGAGTTGGCGTAGGAGTAGGCGCTGGATTAGTAAAGTTGAGGTTTCTTTTTATACTTAAAATGTTAACGTTATCAGAATTACGATAAATAGCTGAGTCATTAGCAAAATCAATTGAACCTTGACCAGGAGCAATTGCTTCAAATTCTACCACTGCCATTAACCCCCCTACTGTACCATAGTCTGATTTATATCCAGGAGCAGGAACTCCTCCTACTAAAGAGATCGTTCCTTGAGTGTTGTCAAAATAATTTTCTACCCAATTGTTAATAAAATAATCAGTAGACGATGTTGGCTCCCCTGCTGTATTAGATCCACCTGATAATGGCAAAGGTCCAACTGTAGGTGTTGGGCTTAAATTAGGCGTTTTTGAAACCGTAGGGAAAGAAGGCAAGTTGCCAAGATTACCTGGCCTGGAAACAGTCCCTAAGATAATGCTTTTGACTTTTAACATATTAGCAGGGAATTTTAATTTCGCCACAAATAAATTGGCTGAGTCTACATCTGACTTGGCATAAATAGATACTCTAAAACTATTCCCCACCGCAGTACCAGCTTGATTAGAAATTAGTGTTAAACTGACTTCAGGAGCAGAAACTGGTTGTTGGGATCCAGCTTGGGGTTGAAAAACCTGAGGAGTTTGGACTAGGTAAACAGTTAAAGGGATTGCTATTGCTACTACCATCAAAGCAGTAATACCTAAGATAAATCTCTTATTCAGTTTAAAATGGAACCTGCTGTGATAGGTTTCTAGATTATCATCCATACTTTAGTATGGTTTTATTATCTGAGAGTTGTCAAGCTATACAATCAGCTTTACACTAAAACTACTTAATGTTGCTGCAAATTTGTACTCTTTTTTTACTGTTTGGAACACTGTTTGCTATTTGGCCAGTAGGTCCAAACTCGTTCGAACCTATTAAAACTTATCTGGTAATCATTATTAGTTCAGTGAGTATTGTATTTGCCTTGCTAAAACAGTTCGCTAGCCAACCGACAAGACATTTAGTGCAGTCTTTTCGTCCTTCAGCCAAGTTAGTCCCTTTAGTCCCTGTTGCAATTTTGCTGTTTATACTCCTTATCCATTTACTTAGAACGCACTTTGATCCTTTGTTGATCTGGGGTAATCCTTACCGGCCACAAGGTTCACTGATTTATCTATGCTTTCTGGGGCTTTTTCTAGTAGCACCACAGTTGAATTTACCTATAAAAATGATAGTTAAAGTTGCACAAATTAGCCTTTTGATCTTGTTTGTGACTACTATTTTCACAGCTCCTGATGCAAATTTTCGCTTTTATGGACTGCTTGGTGAACCTAACTCTTTAGCTGCTGCTGCTTTAATTCTTTTCCCTTTGACTGTTAACTCAACTAAAGGATTTAAATTGAAGTTATTATCAATTGTGACTTTTTTGTTAGTTTTGATGTCTGGATCACGGATTGCCGTACTGGCCTTTATCTTTACTGCAAACGTGTTTTTTTTACGTCAACATAGGCGCCTTTTTTTAGGCCTTAACCTACTGCTGGGTTCTCTTTTACTGCTAGCTATTATTCAACCCTTTTTTAATAGCAATCTTCCTTACTATTTAAACTTAGCTGGGCGAGCAGACATCTGGACAAACTCTGCTCAAGCTTTTTTATATAGCCCATTACTAGGTTTTGGCTTTGGTTCCTTGGAAAACATTATCAGGAATCAAGCTAGCCTAAATAATAATATCCTACAATATCAAACTATTGATCAAGTTCACAATCTATTGCTACAGTGGTTATTGATGAGCGGAGTTATCGGTACAATAACTTTACTTTTTATTATTTTCCGAGTTTGCAAAAACCTTTATATAACTCACAACTGGACATTCCTAGTTATTATAGTTAGTTTACTTTTAATTCAGTTATTCAACCCAGTCAGTGTGGCCATTCTTATCTGGCAGTGGTGGATTTTTGGTAAATTCTATGATCTCAAAACTAACCAGCTTCAAACTGAAAAACTGGCAGAAACAATGGTTGACAGTTTGTGAAATTCTGTGATATATATTGACTTAGAATGGTTGTTGAAGATCTACTAAGATCTTCTGAGAAACTATTATGAGCGATAAGGTATCATTGGAAAATCTCCCTGATTTACTCACTGTTAAAGAAGTTGCAGAAGTCTTGCGTGTCTCTCCTCTTACTATAAAAAGATGGGGCAAAAGAGGCAAACTTCCTGCCATTAGAATTAACTCGCGTGGTGATAGGCGGTATAAAAAAGAAGCAGTACTCTGGCTACTCGGTATTACTCAAAAGAGCAATGTTGCTTAAAACTAAAGTTTTTTGGCTACTCTCTTTTCAGAATAATTCACTACTATCTAAATCGCTGTTTAGATAGTGTTTCATTATTTAAAAAAGAAGCAGTACTCTGGCTACTCGGTATTACTCAAAAGAGTACTTCTGTTTAAATAGCTATAGAAATTTTAATATTTTTGATCAAACTATATCTAGCACTCTTTTAATATAATTGCTAAAATAGTATCATTAGCTTTTTGGGGAAGTCTAAAATCAAATTGATATACTTTATATCACTGAAGATTTTCAAGTACTAACTTAGCTGCTCCATATACCCCACTTAACTCACCTTGCTCAGCATAGCATATTCTAATTTTATTCAGCAAGCTTTCTGGACAATGACTCCTGGCAACCTTAATAACCTGAGGTAAAAACCTTTTGTAAGCTGCCTGTCCACCACCAAAAATAATCATTTGCGGATCAAAAATTTGAACAATATTAGTTACTCCCAAACCTAACCACAAGCTTAGTTCTTCCTCATCTGCTGCTTGCTGCACTAACCCTTCTAAACAACCCTGGTGACCTAAACCACACTTTACCTTAGAAAAACTACTAATAATCATATGGCCTATTTCCCCTGCTCGATAATGTTGGCCTCTAAATAGTTGACCATTAATTTGCATTGCCCCACCTACTCCAGTCCCCACTGTTAACATCACTACGTTTTGATTTCCTCTAGCTGCACCCTGCCAAATCTCACCTAGCAAAGCTATATTGGTATCTCGATCAAAAAGAATTGGAGTTTCTGCATTGATTAGAGAAGTTGTTAGGCTTCGCAGTTGCATCAGCAGCTGCAGAGGTTGTTGATTGTGTAGGTTTGAGGCAGGTAGAATTAGTCCTTTTTGTGGATCAAGTGGTCCAGGCACTCCAATCCCTACCCCCAACAATTTAGCAGACTTCTTTTTCTGCTGCTGCCAAAGCTGTTCAGCTAACTCGAAGAGAATCTGACCAAATTGATCTGAATTTGTTCTTAAAGGTGAAGCTACCTTTTTAGCTGCCAAAAGTTTACCCTCCTGGCTGACCAAACCCACTCTTAAATGTGTTGCACCACAATCTGCCCCTAACAATAAATCCATACTCTCATTCTACACACTAACTTGCTTGGCTGTTAAGACTAAAGAAATAAAATCAAAAAGCTTGAGTTGCCTTTTAGCTCGCCAAGGCTGAACAAGTAACCGATAAAGCCACTCCAGCCCGATATTTCTTAAGATTTGGGGGGCTCTGGGTATTTCACCAGAAAGATAATCAAATGTTCCCCCAACTCCCATAGCTACCTTAACTGGGAGGTGCTTTAAATTGTTAGTAATCCATTTTTCTTGCTTACCTTGCCCAAAACCCACTAACAACAAATCACAAGCAGAATAAGTCACAATACTATTTTTTCTTCGCTCTTCTTCCCAATTATCAGAGGTAGAACTCCAAACTTCTCTACCATCTTGATCCACTTGTGGTCCATCGTTAGCAAAGGCAATTTTTAATCCTGGATATTTTTTTGCTAAGCAGTCAGCTGCTTTTTTTGCTACATTATTTTTACCTCCCAAAAGGCCTATTGTGAGGCCCAAATCTTTCTTTTCTTTATTCAGCTGAGCCATCTTTGAGGCTAAGCTCTCTACTAAATCTACTCCAGTCACTGTGGGAAAATGATTGTCTGGTAGAAGTTTTGGCAAAAAGACTGTCAAAATATATAAGAGACGCTCAACTTTTGATTTGTTCAGCATTAACTTAGCCCAACCAATTCTGGCACTATCAGGAATATTTAAATCTGCTCCATTTAAGATCTGTCTAAACTTAGCATCTTGCTGAGCCAGCAGAATAAACTCTACGTTTGGAGTAGTAACTAGATGTTTACCCTGTTTACTTTGCAGCCAATCTAAGACAAGACCCCTTGCTTGCCCTATATTTACCTGGTCTACTCTCACTCCCAAGATTTGCTCTGAACTCAGTTTATTTTGACTATTCATCTTCCTGCATATTATCGCAAATCTGATGTTCAAAACCCAGCCTTTTGCTTAATCAATTGCTTCCCAGGCGCGAATTATCAATTTGGGGTTACTATTATCATCCTGTATGTTTAGTCACACTATCTAGCACAAGCAAATGATCTTCGTGAACTTTTGCAGAAATGGCTGTAAAAAGTTATTTTAGACAAAATTGCAACAGAGCTACATCGTAGGATCGCAATAAATCTTTCTGCAGAATCCCCGGTACTACTCTTTTAGTTGCGGAAACCTCATAGACAAAGACAAAGGTTGTGCTGGAATTTTTTGCTGTGAAACCCACTAGTAATTGGAGCTCGTCAAAAAAAGTCCATTATATTTTGATCTATTTTGCATATCTTGTGACTAGGTTTTTAGACTAGTAGAATTGGGGCATCATGTTTAACTTTGCCAAACGCATCGGCATCGATCTGGGCACTGCCAACTCTCTAGTTTATTTAGCAGGTGGTGGTGTAGTCTTAAACGAACCAACAGTAGTCGCTATTTCTACTGATGATAATCGAGTGCTGGCTGTGGGCAATGAAGCCAAAGAGATGCTTGGTAGAACCCCAGGCAATATTGCCGCTTCCCGTCCAATGCGCGAAGGTGTGATCGCCGACTATGTCATTACTGAAGCAATGTTACGCTATTTTATCGATAAAGTTTGTGGTTCTTCAAGAATGTTTAAGCCAGAAGTGATGATCTGTGTTCCAGCAGGAGTGACTTCAGTAGAAAGACGGGCTGTCCTGGATGCAACACTCTCGGCTGGGGCTAAAACAGCTTTTTTGATTGACGAGCCATTGGCCGCAGCAATTGGGGCTAGGATCCCCATTGCCAATCCTTCTGGTAATATGATTATCGACATTGGCGGAGGTACCACTGAAGCAGCTGTGATCTGCTTAGGCGGTGTAGTTGTCCATACTTCAGTGCGAGTAGGTGGCAACAAAATTGACGAGGCTTTACAGTCAGCGATTAGAAAAAAATTTGGACTGCTGATTGGAGAAAACCAGGCAGAAGAGGTTAAGATAAAAATTGGCTCGGCTACTCAAGTTAAACTTGCAGATAATAAAACAATGCCTGTACGCGGTCGAGACTCAATTACTGGTCTGCCCAAAACCATTGAGCTCAGCACTAATGAAGTTAATGAAATGATCGCCCCTACTCTGCAGAAAATTGTGGGAGCAGCAAAAGAAGTCTTAGAACAAACTCCTCCTGAGCTAGCCTCAGATATCATCGATAAAGGTATTGTGCTCTCAGGTGGAACCTCAATGTTAACTAATTTAGATCGCTTAATGACAGAAAGCACTGGTGTACCATGTCATGTTGCAGAAAATCCCCTCATGTGTGTGGTAATGGGAACAGGATTGGCCTTAGAGAATTTAGATTTATATAAACGTTCAGTTACTAAAAGATAGCTGTAGAACGTTTGCAACTTTTGGCCTTAAGAGAAGTGTGACCAAGAGATGATACTTCTCTTATAAACTATGTCTTAAACGTTCAGTTACTAAAAGATAGCTGTAGAACGTTTGCAACAACTAAATTATTAAAGGGACTCTGTCTTGTAATCTACTCGTTGTCTTAAGAGAAGTGTTTTTTATCAACTTCCAAGAAGACTATGAATTGAAAATTGATTATCGATCGCTCATAATTGATGGATGACTATCGGTTTTGATGCATCACGCGCTTTTATTAACCACCGAACTGGTACTGAAAACTATTCTTATCAAATTCTTTATCATTTAAGCAAGATTGACCAGCAAAATAAATACTTGGTTTACCTTCGCCCAGGAGCCAATTTAGCCAAGATAAAAAGGCTACATAAATGGCCAGCAAATTTCTCCTTCCAGATCATCAACTACCATTTTTTATGGACACAACTTGGCCTGGCTAAACGAACTTTTACTGACCATCTGGATGTGCTTTTTGTACCTGCCCACACCCTACCTATCTTGCACCAACCTGGTCTCAAAACAGTCATGACTGTCCATGATTTAGGTTCAGAATTTTTACCCCAAACGCATCAGTTAAAACAACGACTTTACCTCAACTTTACGACTCACTCGCAAATCAAGTCTGCCAGTCTAGTAATTGCTGTTTCTCAAGCGACTAAAAAAGATATCCTGAAAAAAGTTACTATTGACCCCAAAAAAATCACTGTTGTTTATGAGGGATTTGATCAGCAACTCTTTAAACCTGTCTCAAATGATCAATTACTTAATACTTTGAGACATTTTAATCTAGTTGATAAAGACTATTTTCTCTTCGTCGGGACCATTCAACCCCGAAAAAATCTGCACAATCTTATCCTTGCCTACCAAGCTTTTTTACAAAATTTTTCTGCTCAGCAACATCAAGGTATCAATATCACACACTCTCAAACTGGTAAAAACTCTCACCTCAAGTCTTGGCAACCTCAGCCAAAAACAGCACAACTTCCCTATCTAATATTAGCAGGTACCAAAGGCTGGCTAGCTGAAAAGATCTACCAGTTACCTCAACACCTAGGAATTACCGACAAGGTTAAGTTTTTGGGGTTTGTCCCTGACCACGATCTACCAGCACTATATTCTGGAGCCAGAGCATTTTTATTTCCCTCCCTGTTTGAGGGCTTTGGGCTACCAATTTTGGAAAGCATGGCTTGTGGCTGTCCAGTACTCACCTCTAACAGCTCTTCTATGCCAGAAGTTGCTGGAGAGGCAGCCATTCTAGTCAATCCTAATAGCGTGGAAAGTATTACTCAGGGTATCAATAAAATTTATAATCAACCACCAGGCAAACAGTTGGGTTTTCAGCAAGCAGAGCAATTTAGCTGGGAACAAGCAGCTAGACAAACTTTGGCTGTTTTAGAAAAAGCTACTTTAGATTGATACCAAAAAAGTTAGGCATGGTGCCTGTAGGAGTAGGATAAGTGTTTAAAATTACCAGTCTGGAAGCATCTGGCCAAGAAAAGACTGCTTGTGGTTCAAAAGTTCCTGCATAAATAATAGCCACATTAGTCCCATCAAAATCAGCAATACCAATTTTGCCATCCAGCACCATCACAATGTGTTTAGAGTCTGACAGCCAACTATAACTGTAAGCAGGTGGCAAATCATAAGTTTTTACTGCTGATGTCACTACTTGATTACCAGAAGAAGGTGTACCTGAAGAAACAGCTTTTTGTGCGCTATCACCAAAAGGACTTAAGTCGTAGACCTTAAAGCCTTGGAGCATCTGAGGTTTACCAGTTTTATCAGGAGTTGGTGGTGTTCCAACAATAAACTCAGTCTCATCCGGTGACCATTTTAAATAAGCTGCATTTGATGCAATTTTTTCTGTTTGCGGATCTTGGATCGTGGCTAACCTCGCCTGATCACGCGTAGCCTGATCTGTTTCCCAAGACTTCAAAGTAGCAGCCACAATGGGAGTGATGTCCTTCAAGTCACTGGTTTGCGTTAAAGAATCTGCAGGTAAGAGATAGTTTCGCTGATTAGCATCACCTGGCTGTCCATTCTCCTGCAAAGTTACCAAAACCTGTTTAGAATCTGGGGACCATTTCAAAGTAGCTTTGGAAAAATCCAGGGTGGGTGTTGAAGTAACAATTTGATGCGGCTCAGCCCCTCTAGAAAAAGAAATAGGCTGAGCGATCATTGTCCAGACCCAAATCCCTCCAGTCTGCCGCAAATGCGAGCTATCTGAAGACTCTGGAACAGCAAAAGCTAATTTTTGTCCATCAGGAGAAAGTAGTGGATTATAGACCCCATTAAATGTTAAAGGATAAACTGTGGGTAAGCTGGGAAAAAGAGTAGCTTTGACCTCAGAGACCAGGCCCTCTCGCACATCAACTTGCTTCTCCCAAGAGATATAGCCTTCTTTAACTATTTTGATATCATAGGTTTTTGGAGAAAGTTGAGAAATTGTGGTATTAGTTGCTGTGGTTAAATGCCCATCAATATAAACAGAGGCTCCATCTGGATTAGAGGTTAAAGCAATAATTCCAGTCCCTACCACCTTACCTTCTGTGGTAGAAAAAGAATAGCCTTTGGTCAAAAGTACTGCTACTGCTGCCCCCACTCCGATTATTAAAAATGTGGCAATCGTGAATATTAAACGTTTACTCATGATAACAATCTAGTATAGTTTACCAAAATCCTACCAAAACATACAGTCTAAGCTTGGTTAGAATATCAGCTGAGCCTACTCCCCTGCCAGTTTGGCTCGGACAATCAGTCTGTTCACCAAAGTTCCTGGTGGATCACAAGTTTGCAAGGTTAAAACTGATTTATTATATTGATCTGTTAAAAAGTGGGTATCTGAAGGTTTAGCAATTGTTTTATCAAAGACAATATAATCATACCTTTTACCCTGATAAAACATAATAATCCGATCTCCAATATCTAGCTTATTGAGCAAGAAGAAAATTGCATTATACCTCACCACATTCCAAGGGGCATCAGTGGAATGAGAAAATAGATAAATATTACCATCCTGCCCAGGAAATGCTGTACCTTTGGCATGAGCTACACCTTGAGCCAGAGCAGCTGTATAGTCTTTTTCATTAGCAGGATCCACATTAGGAATTACTTTGGCATTAGCGCCAATCTTTTCAATTACGATCCCAAAGTCAGTGGAAACTGGTTTGATGATATCTGTTTGACTGCCAGTAATACCGGCAAACCCTACTGGTGTATTAGTACTATCTTGAGTTGAGCTGGGACTGGCACTACCTGAAGAAGTTATTACATTTGGTACCACAAACCTTTTACCCAGGATCTGATCATAGTTGTATTGCAACTCCAGTCCTACCACAGGTTCCAAGATTAAGACGATGGTTACTAGGCCTACTAAAGTAAAAAAATAGCCAGCAAACCTGATCAAAAAAATTTTTCGATAAGCTTTTGAATAAATCATTATTATATAAGAAATTAGTCCCTGCCCTAGTACCCCTGGCGGGAGTCGAACCCACAATCTTTCCCTTAGGACGGGACTGCTCAATCCATTGAGCTACAGGGGCCAGCTACTATATTTTAGCAAAAATTTAGAGCTTAAGCCCGGTTTTGTTGAGATCTCATGGCCAGAGTCTTTCCAAAATGCTAAAATGAGCTGGAAGATTAAGAGCTGAGCAAGACTTTCTTTAAAAAAGAAAGTTGATCTTGCCAAGTAATAGCTTGTTTAAATCCGGGGATTAGCGCAGCGGTAGCGCGCACGGTTCGGGACCGTGAGGTCGGCAGTTCAAATCTGCCATCCCCGACCCAAAGCACAAAACAAGTAATAAGTGTATTACTATCTATTTCTTGAACCTGTTTTAACCTTTCATTACTAACTACTCTAGGTCTTTATTAATATCTTTGAGATCCTTTATTTATCAATCGATAGCTACGACTGATAATAAGTTGTTAGATATGACGGGGGTTATTTTAACAATCTTTTCTATCAACAAAAATAATTGAGTACAAAATGTATAATATAACAATCTGGATCACTAATTATTTAGATAGCAAGAAAACTCTGATTATTATGAGTCTTATTTGATAAGCCTCTAACTTTGTCATGAGACTTACTTGATAAATCTCTAAATAACATTAAAGTCTTCGCCAAACCAAAGCTTGATTTCGCGCTCTGCTTCTGCTGGAGTTCCTGAAGCATGCACCAAATTCTCACAAGCTCTTTCTTCAGCATCTGACTTAACAAAAGAATCAATTCCTAGATCCCCTCGAATACTTCCTTTGGGGGAATCAGCTGGATTAGTCTTTCCTACCACTTCTCTAACCTTGGCTACTGGATTCTCTGTCCCGATCAAAATCATTTTCACAATTGGACCAGACAAAACATATTTATGTAATCGTTTGACTACTTCCAAATTTTTTTGATAAAAGGCTTTTAATTCCTTATCCGATAAACCACTTATATCACGATGACCTAGAGTTAAAATATAATCTCGATCATCCAAAGGATAGTGTTTATTGACAGTAGCTTCATCAGGCTCAATTTTTTGCAGCTTATCCACTTTCAGACCTGCTTTTTCAAAGTAGCCGATAATTTCCCCAATCAGGTTACGGCGGACTCCATCTGGTTTGATAAAAACAAAAGATCGGGAACTCATAACTGTAAGCTTTTAACTTCTTTAGTTATACATTTTTAATTCTACATCCTAAATTACTTTATTTCTGTGTCTTCCACATTGTAGCTGCCATCCAAATAGACGTCAACCATCACAAAACGCGGATTTTGAGTGTTTTGTTGTCTGGTCACTGCCCCAACAGCAATCTCATTGAGACTTGTTTGTGGATCAACATACTGGGAGAAAAAATGAGTATGCCCAGCAAATACCCCACCCACACCACTACTTGCTAGAGACTGAGAAACCTGGTTGGCTTGATCTGTCAATGATGCTGTCACCCAACCCATTACATGATCAGAAGTAGGATGATATAACGGCTCATGCAAAAAAACAAAGGTCTGCAGAGGTGGGTTTGTAGCCAACCTGCTTAACTCACTATCTAGCCAGTGCATCTGTAGTTTATCAATCCCTTCATAATTATCTGCATTATTAACTAATATAAAACGTATATTACTATCTCCAAAGCTTTCATAAGGTGTCCCAAAAACTTGTTGATAATAGGTAATTGCTGGTTGCTTTTGATCTCTTGCTGCCCATAAATCATGATCTCCTGCCGTTAAATAATACTTGACCGTGGCAGTCTGCCAAGTTTGTTGAGCAGCTGCTAACTCCTCAGGAGTGCCTGTGTCAGTATAATCACCTACTCCAATAATAAATTTCGCGCCGGATTTTTCTGCTTGCTTAATGGCCTTGGCTAAATCCTCATTGTCATTATGAGAATCTCCCATCACCGCAAAACGTAAAAGCAGTTGCTTGTCTGAGTTGTCTGATGAAATTGGCACAGATTGGTTATTATTTACCTGAGTTAAGCCTTCCACAGCAGGAGAACTACTTTTTCCTGCCGCTAACAGGCTTTGTAAATCTGCATTTAATTTTGTGATATTTCCCCTGCTTAAATCACTAATAATAGAGCTGCCCCGTTCAGAACTCAGTGACAAGAGTAGTCCTTGTGGATTAAATTTTAATGGATCAGCACCAGTAAAATAGCGAAAAGCCGAATAACAGGCCAAACTTAAGATCAAAAACATCATCAAAGATAGCATGACACGGAAAATGACTAGTGGACCAGACCCTCTTCGATGGTATTCGCGTTTTTGGGTAAACATATATTACATTTGTACAGGCGCTTCAATTCCTAACAAACGAAGGCCTTCTTTTATCACTTGTCCAACAGCAGCTGTTAACAACAATCTAAACTCAACATTATCTGAGTTGAGAATCCGATACTTTTGATAAAACAAATTATAATCTTTAGTAAGCTCTAGAAGATATGTCGCAATTAAGTTAGGACGATATTGTTCACTTGCTTGTTGAACAACTATATCAAAATAATCCAATCTAATAAGTAATAGTCGTTCTTGTTTTTCCAAATGCAGAAATTTTTTAACATCATCAATACTTTCGATTTCTAAAGGAGCATTTTTTAAAACAGATTGAGTCCTGGCAAAAGTGTACTGTAAATATGGTCCACTATCTCCTTGTAAGGAAACAGATCTAGCAATATCAAAGATCATATCTGATGAAGGTGCAATTTTGAGCATGGCAAATTTCACAGCTCCCACTGTTACTTGCTCCACAACCTCATCTTTAGTCTCAAGCTGAGAATCTGCCATTACTTGGGCTACTTTTCCTCTAACTTCAGATAACAAACTCTCTCCAGTGATCACCTCACCTGTGCGAGAGGACATTTTGCCTGAAGGTAAATTAACCATACCATAAGCTAAATGAAACTCTTTGGGACCAATCTGAGGAAAAATCAATTCTAGGGCTTTAAATAGTACTTTAAAATAATCTGTTTGCTCGTTGGCTACAACATGAATTGCTAAATTAAAAGCAAAAGCTTCATATTGTTGTTTAGCCAACCCCAAGTCTTTGGCCTCATATGTGGGATTACCTTGACTAGTAATAAAAACTCTCTTGTGTAAACCAAACTCTTCACCATTAAAGATCACTGCCCCCTCACTCTCTGCAAAAATCCCTTTAGCCAAAAACTGCTGAACAATCTTTTTTCCTTCGCTATCTACCTCACTTTCAAAAAAAAGTCTGTCAAAACGGGTACCTAGTTGATGATAAATAGTTTGAAAGTAATCAAGACTCCAGGATCTGGTTTGCATCCATAAATCCCAAATCTGGGGATCACGTTGGTAAATTTGGCTATTTATTTGCTCAATTTCTTTTTTGGCAGCAACATCATCTTGATAAGCCTTACTACCTAAAGCATAGGCCTGACCTAAAAACTGAGCTCTTTGTTTTGTATCCATTTGTTCTGGCTTGGTTTGACCAGCTAGCTTTTTAACACCCCAGATAGCTTTGGCAACATGAGGTCCAATATCCCCCTGGTAGTTAGCGCGATAAACATCCTCACCTCTACCCTCAAGCATTCGACAAATACTCTCTCCTAAAATAATGTTGCGCAAATGTCCTATGTGGAAAGCTTTATGAGTATTTGGATGGGCAAACTCAACTAAGATTCTTTGTTTTTTACTAACTTTCGGTAAATTCACAGGACTTAGCAGATTAGGAATTAAAGCTTGATCTTTTAAGGTAAAGTTAATAAAACCTGGTTCAGCAATTTCAATCTTCTCTAAAAAATCTAAATTACCCATCTTGACCATAATTTCCTTAGCAATCTCAAAGGAGGTTTGCTTAGAGGTTTTCGATTTTAATTTAGCAAGTTGTAAAGCGATATTTGAAGTGTAATCCCCAAAGGAAGGATTTTCTGGAATAGATAAAACTATATCAGTTGCTGGAAAGCCCAAAGCTTTTACTGCCTTGATAAGGCTTTCTTTAAGCAACTCACGAGAGTTCAATATCTCTTCTCCTGTCATAAGGTAATGATAGCATATCAAGGGCACAAATTATGCCTGTTGTGCGGATTTTCGAAAGATCGCGTTATAAGCACCTTCATCGTCACCATGGTATTGCACTAGTTCAAATCGATTGTCTCTAGCAATTTTAAAATCTTCAATGAAGCCTGACTGCCAAATCAACAAACCGCCTGGTTTAAGGACACGTTGGGCCTCTCAGCGATGGTTTCCGCCCTCGTTTCCTGATTTAAACAAGATGCAAAAATACCACCCAAACATTCATAAGCAAACGGTAGTTTAGTTGAGTCTGCCTCAAAGTCGACTCTCCCAAGATAAAAAGCAAACTGGCCTGTTTGTCCATCGTAGATTGGACAACCCGGAGCAATATTAGAGACAAACACTTTTCTATCGAGTAAACTTGTATCCACCAAATCAAACCCTGACCCGGTTGGTCCAGCAACTTCAATTAGAGTTGACTTAAGATTATTAAGTGTTTCTACAGCATCAAAACCCTCTTGTTTCCATTCCCTATTCCATTTAGCCCAATCTTTAAGTGATTCTTCGCGATTCCGTTTCTTAAAATCTTCAGCTCTTGTCGGAGAATCCTGTGCTACTTCTATAGTTTCTACTTGGACAGGAGCTGATCCCTGATTAACAGGCAATAACCCAGGAAATCTTTTTTGGAAAAAGTCACGCAATTTACTAAGCTCTAACCCGTATCTTCGAGGCTGTGGTTTTGCTTCTTGCTCAGAATCAGTATTCATTAATGACCATCATACAAGATCTACTTTCTGCTGTCCAAACTCTTTTGCTTGATACCTAGCAACCAAGCTAGCAAGACAAGATAATAACCAACCCAAACTAGGACAGTAGTTTGACCAACCTCAACACTTCCCCCAGGAATTTGAGCAAAAAGACTCACCACATCCACAAAATAAGTTAATAAAACTGCTGGAGCCAGTCCTAGTATTAAACCTAAAACAGGAGAGATTAAGCTTCCCAACAAACTGATAAAGCCTAAAATCATAATAGGAGTAATTGTCCATAACACCAAAACATTAACCACTATACCTATGAGAGAAACTCTACCAAAATAAAAAGCAATAATTGGTAGTGTTAAAAGTTGAGCTGACAAACTAACACCAAGATCCTCTTTGATCACCTTTGGTACCCTATGTAATAATTTAATCATTTGAGGAGAGACTAATACTACTCCAATGGTAGCTGCAAAAGATAGCTGAAAAGAGATACTAAAAAGATAATTAGGATTATATACTAGCATCAGACCAGCAGATAAAAGCAACCCCCACCAACCTAAGACAGTCTTGCCTAACAGCTGCCCTAGATAAGTAAACCCAGCCATAATTGCTGCTCGGACAATTGGAGGCTGAAAACCAGTTAAAAAAGTATAGAATATTAGTACTGTCATTGTTAAAACAAGTGTTTTTTTGCGTCCAAACAAATAAGAAAGGTTGACCAGAAAACCTGCTAAAATACTCAAATTTTGCCCAGAAACTACAATAATATGAATTGTGGAAGTATTTTTAAGATCTTGTTTGAGATCATAGTTCAGTTTTTCTGTCGAACCTACCAGCATGCCAGCCATTAAAGCATTTTGAGGCTCAGGCCAGATTTGATAACAACGTTGGGCTAAAAATTGCTGGACTGAAGCTAAAATCAGATGTTCAGGTTCTTGATAGTTAGGATCAAGTCCAGTCTGGCTAATTCTCCAACCAAAGAGTATCAGCCATAAAATTAGAGTTATTACTAAAAACTTAAGCATCTAAGAAATCATCAACCTCTACCAATGAATGAACTTGATCATAGACATCTATTATTCTGACTTGGAACAAAGACCTTTAAAAAGCGAGGAAGCTGATATCAGGGGGATGTCGGAATTCTTTCCGAGGGCAAACTTTCCCCCGATCAATCAGCTGACGAGCTTTTAGGTCGACTTCGACTTCCGTCAGACAGTTTTGCCACGCTTTTGCTGTCAAAAGCGTGAGTCTTTCTAGTACACACTGATTTTATCTTTAATCTTGTCAAACTCACTTTTACCCACTACTTTTTTAGTCACCAAGTCCTCAGTTTGTGAATAAGGCCGATTATCTACAATTTTCTGGGCAGTGACTGGTCCCACTCCTGGTAAAGAGTCTAGGGTATCCAGAGAAGCAGAGTTGATATTAATTGTTCCTAAAGCAGTTGAGTCCACCGTTGCTCCAGCCACTGCTGGGCTAGATTCTCCTGAGTTGGGTATATAGATTTTTAAACCATCTGTGACTTTCTGGGCTAAATTAAGTGTTTTGGCTACATAATTAGTATCTGCCTGAGTAGTTAATCCTCCAGCTTTTTGAATTGCATCCTCTACTCTGGCGCCACTAGTTAGTTGATAAACCCCTGGGTGTTTTACAGCCCCGGAGACATCAACCATAATTTGACTCATTTGAGGATTAGCTGTTGGTAAAACTATTGGTTGACTAGGATTACTCTGTAAAGTTTTAGGAATTAATCCTGAAGAAATTATGCCACTAACGAGTAAAACCCCACCTACCGCGCTTAAAATGATCGGCAGTTTATAGTGACTAATGAACTGATCAAGTGGACTTTCTTCCATAGTTTAATATTAAACATATCTGGTGAGAGTTGAAAAGACTAATTAGTTTATTACGCGTGCCGAAAACCGTGTGGCTATCAGCCACCGGCTGAAGGCCGCTAGTAAAAAGCGTTTTCCTGAAAAGAAACCGAGGGCTATTAGTCCTCGGAGCTTTATTTCGAGCGAGAATACCTCCCGGCTTACCGCGGGGATGAACGTTTGAAAGAACTTGTCCCTTTAGGGATACCCCGCTATTTACAGCGGGGAGGGATTCATCTGGAATATCTTTTTTGCAAATAGAGCTGTTTTAATTCTTGACGATATTCTTTGATCCATTTTTGATAAGATTGATATAAACCTCCCAAACCACGCTTGCTTAATTCCTTTTTGATGATCCCTCCCTCATGAGGAAAATGATGTGAGCGTGGCCTCGGTGAGGAAAAACCATGAACATAGTGACAGAGTTCATGAGCGATAGTGTGATCAACAATCTCTTGGGGTATTTTCTCATCCTTAAACATCCCAGAAATAGTAATATAAGTGTGCTTACTGCGGGGGTCAAATCTAATTGAACCAAACCTCAGCCTGGCAAATCTACCAAACTCAATAAAAACTGGATTAATCTGCTCCACGTCAGCAAAATAGTTAGACCAGAGAAAGTCTAATCGGGAAAGAAGCCACTGACCATCACGCTTGACCGCCATTCTTCCATACTAGTAAACAAGGCCAGAAGCGTCAAGCTAGCAACCATTTTTGGCAGACAACTAAATTGCTTGATAAGATTAAATCAAGTGACTGCTACAACAAGCTAAACTATCAACTTTGATTATTAGCACTTAAGATCAATAATTGCTTAAATTATTAGTTGAGGTTAGTAGAGTACAATTAACTAATGAGTTCTCTGCTTTTGGGTTTTACTCAGGTTAATTGTGTGACAAAATTAACCACTTTGCCAGATACATAAATTTTGCGTTTCAGATCTTTGTTTAAGAGCAGTTTGCTAATTTTTTCCAGCTTTAAGGCTTGGCTAACTACATCTGTCTCCTTATTAACTATATCATAGTCTATCACTAATTGTGCTCTCAGCTTACCATCGATCATTACGGCAATCTTTACTTCAGCTGCTTGTAGATACTTTTCTTCCGCCTGAGGCCAATCTTGCTGATGGATAGAATAAGCCTGGCCAAGTTGTTGCCACACCTCTTCAGTTAAATGTGGAGCAAAAGGAGAAAGTAACAATAAGAATTTCTCATACTCAACTAAAGAAACTGCTGTCTTTTTACTCAAAAAGTTTAACCACTCCATCAAAGCAGCTACCGCTGTATTGTTCTTCATCGTCTCAATATCATCTGTGACCTTCTTAATAGTCTTGTGCATTTGATAATAGTCTTCTTTAGATAACTTCTCGTTCTTACTCACCTTATCCTGTAAATTCCAGACTCTTTCTAAGAAATGAAAAACTCCACCAACTCCATTAGGATCCCAAGGAGCCACAATATCAAATGGCCCTAGAAAAGCCAGATAGGTTCTGATTGCATCAGCCCCATATAATTTAACCTGTTCATCAGGATTAACCACATTGCCCTTAGATTTGCTCATCTTAGTGCCATCAACACCCAGAATCAATCCATGATGTAGTCTTTTCTCGGCATACTCGGTAAATTTGACTAACCCCAAGTCATGGAAAAACTTGGTGAAAAAGCGCGAATAGAGCGCATGACCCAAAGTATGTTCTGCTCCCCCAATATAAATTTCTAAAGGCATCCACTTACTAATCAATTCTTGATCAAAAATTTTGTGTTCATTATGTGGATCTAAATAACGAAAAAAATACCACGAATTATCCATAAAGCCATCCATTGTTTCTGTTTCTCTTTTGGCTGAACCCCCACACTGAGGACAATCAACATTAACCCATTGCTCGGCCGTTGCCAAAGGTGGTTTACCCTGCGGAGTATAATCAACTTTATAAGGCAACTCCACTGGTAAATCTTTCTCAGGCACAGGCACCAAACCACACTTGTCACAATAAACAAAGGGAATTGGAGTTCCCCAATATCTTTGTCTAGAAATAGACCAATCATGCAAATGATAAGTAGTTTGGTGCTCCCCCAAACCCAAGCTGTGTAGATGATCAGTAATTTCTTGAGCTGCTTTTTTAGACGTCAAGTCATCAAATTGCTGAGAGTTGATCAGCTTCCCCTCGCCTGTAAAAGGTAATCCAGCTAATTGTTCTGCCTGACCGGAATCAATCACTGGTACAATTTCTAAACCAAACTTTTTAGCAAAATCAAAATCCCTTTGATCATGAGCAGGTACAGCCATAATGGCCCCAGTACCATAACCTGGTAAAACATAATCAGCTACCCAAATAGGAATCTGCTGATGAGTTAAGGGATTAGTCACAAAACTACCAGTAAACACGCCTGATTTTTCTTTATTTTCTTTCCTTTCCTGCTCACTCTTTTTACTTGCTTGGATCACATACTCTGCTACTTCCTGATGATGTTTCGAGGCTAAAAGCTGTTTTAGCAAAGGATGCTCAGGGTTGATAATTAGGAAAGTTGCTCCATAAATCGTGTCTGGACGGGTAGTAAAAATCTCAATAAATTGATTTTTTTGCGCAGCTAAGGGAAATTTAATTAAAGCACCTTTAGATTTACCAATCCAAGCATTCTGACTCTCTCTTAACGACTTAGGCCAAGCAACCTCAGGAGGCTCAGACCAAAGCAAATCATCAGCATAAGCAGTAATCTTCAAAAACCACTGTTCTACCTCTTTTTGGATTACTTCTGTCTCACAGCGCCAACATTTTCCTGCCTCAACATTTTCTTCTGCCACAACTGTTTGACAAGATGGACACCAACTAGAATAGGTTTTGCCGCGGTAAGCTAGACCTTTCTCGTACATTTTTAAGAAAATCCATTGATTCCAGCGATAATATTCAGGCAAGCAAGAAATGGTGCTTTTTTCCCAGTCAAAAGAAGCTCCCATTGTGGTAAATTGCTGCTTCATCCTAGTGATATTGGACATGGTCCAATCCTGTGGATGAATTCCTCGTTTAATTGCTGCATTCTCAGCTGGTAGTCCAAAAGCATCAAAACCATTAGGCAATAAAACATTAAAGCCCTGCATTCTTTTAAACCTAGCCAAAATATCCCCCATGGTAAAAGTAAACCAATGTCCCATATGTAGATCACCTGAGGAATAAGCAAGTTCAACCAAACAATAGAACTTCTGTCCAGTTTTTTGCAGATCAGTAAAGTACAGGTTATCTTTGCCCCAACGTTGCTGCCATTTATTTTCAATATGGTTTGGTATATATTTTTTCATTGTTCTCTAAAATAACAATTTGTTTTTAATGCTCATAAAAAATTTGTTGCGCTAGTTTACTTTTCTCAGCCCTTTTTCAGTGTTCCCTTGCTATGATCTTAGCATAACAAGTAAATATTTGACAGAGGTTGACCAATCAACTAATAATTGTTTACCTAAGTATAAATTGCGTCAAATATCTTGTTGTTTATTAACGCAGCGATTTTCCACAGAGCTTGTCATGTAATACATTGATATACTTGTTATATATTTAGACATATCAATATAATTGTCTCTGTGAGTATTATAGTTAGTGAAAAGTAATTTTTTGCTAACGCGTTTATTAAATTGTTATAGAAATATAATATTTGATGTATTGACAAGTATCCATCGCTTAGCTATTCTACATATAGTCAGTGTTGTTAAGTAGGAGTAAAAGCAGACGGTTACTCCTACTTAACAAGATTCTCCTTCTTTTTTATTCTTAATTATTTCCCGATTCCAGCTAGCAATAATTTCTATTTGTTCTCAGAAAAGTATGTGGCTAATATGTCATCCTTACTCAAAAGCTAGTGCCTCAAAGAAGGGAATATTAAAGAACTACTCTACTCTAGTTATTACGGAGTGCTTGATTTTCCCCAATCTTCAGGTTAACCTTTAAGAAACAAAGTCTCTTTTAACTGAGAGAAAACTTTGTCTAACAAAGGGGTCTATGAACTGCCTTAATCGTCTCATCAAATACTTACTAGCCTTTTTGCTGTTTTTTAGTATTTACCTAATCCCGATATCGGTAATTGCTCAATCAAGCTCAATTGAGGTAACCTCAGTTTTTGACTTAGCCGATAAAGAAGCTCAGAATGGCGATATTATTTCCAACATTGAAGGTGTGGGGTTAACTCGCACAACAGCAGCTTATGATCAAAGACTCTTTGGGATTGTGCAAAATGATCCAGTAATTGTTTACCGGAGGTTGGATAACAGTGGCACACCCATCGCCCGCTCTGGTGTGGCAGAAGTTAACGTTACAACATTCAACGGTGATATTCAGAGTGGAGATTACATTACCTCTTCAGAGATACCCGGTAAAGGTCAAAAAGCTGATGCTTCAGGATATGTTATCGGTGTAGCCCTGGAGTCGTTTACAAGCCAGGATGGTCAAGAATATGATTACCAGCCTATTTCTAATCCTAGCAAAATACAGAAATTAAAGACTGGTCAAATCCAGGTAGCTTTAAAAATAGAATATGCTGAGATTACCCGAACCAGATTCTTATCTGGCCTTCTCAATATTATCAACACTGCCCTATTCAAAAATTTAGAAGATCCTAATAAATTTGTTCAGCTTTTTAAATACACCTCAGCTGGATTGGTAATTTTGGTTAGTTTCATCATTGGCTTTTTATCATTCTCTCGTTCAATTCCCAAAAGTATTGAAGCAATTGGCCGGAATCCACTGGCTCAACGGGCAATTCACTTCTCAATTATTCTGAATATTGTCTTGACTATCATCACTGCTCTACTTGGTATTGGTGCTGCCTTACTGATCTTGAGGCTTTAATGGACTGAAACCCTTACTTCGTAATGAGCCTTGAAGACTCGTCTCTTACTTCGTAATGAACAATTGTCTTCAACTTTAAGATGTACTATGCTTTAATCAATGCCCACTCTTAACCTTGAAAACATCATTCTATTGGCAATTTTGCTGCTCACCACAGCTTTGTATCTTTGGGAACATCGTAAAAACCAAAAACTCTCCAAAATTCTCGAGCTCGAGCCAGAAGCGATCACCAAATCTACTGAGTCACAAAGTTATAAGATCATCCATGATGCTATTCGTAAAGCTCAGGCTATTCTTGGTAGTGCCGAGACAGAAAGTATCAAATTAGTGGCTGACAGCCGTACCACCAGTGAGAATCTGCAAAAAAAGTACGCAGAAGAGATAGAAAAATATAAAAACCAACTGCAAGCCTCTTTGCAGGAACAAGTTAGTGTCTCCCAATCAGAGTTTAATAAATTTCTTGATGATCTAAAGTCTCACAGCGAACAGTCACAAACACTTAATCAGCAAGTAACCGAGCAACGTACTCGCGAAATTTTTGAACTCTTTGAACAAAGACTAGCCACATTTTTAACCCAAACTGAACAGGAAAGTATCTCTGCCGTGGATTTGGAGATCAAAGCTGCTAGGCAGCTGATTGATACTTACAAATCACAGCAGCTAGCTTTAATTGATGAAAATATTATTGCTGTTTTGGAAAGAACCCTAGCTATTGTCCTTAACAAAAAACTACCATTAAAAGATCAAATGGATTTAGTCTTCGAAGCTTTAGAAAAAGCTAAGACAGAAAAGTTTGTTATTTAATTTATGTATCAAGATCAAATAAATATTTTTATCAGTACTGTTTATGGTAAATCTGAGGCTACCAGACAACTAGCTACTCTAAAAAGTTATCTGCTAAATAGATTATTTTCCAATGACCAAAGTATGCTCACCTCCCTAGAGCCAGAGCAAATTCGCTGGATGCAGAGTTTAGGAGAAGATTTCTACCAGGGAATTAATCAGACAAATGTTTATCAAATTCTCCAAGCAATCGAAGAACATTTAGCTCAACTGGAGCCACTGATCATCTACTTGCCTTTCGTCTTACCGGACGCCCAATTACCAAATCTAGGCAAATACGCACGAAACTTATTTGGTCCTGAGTGTTTAGTGGAAATCAAATTTGACCCTGACTTAATTGCTGGACCAGCTTTAGTCTGGAAAGGTGTATATAAAGATTACTCAATTAAACAAAAACTTGCTGATCATCATCAGGAAATCATGGATAGCCTCAAACTAAAATTGAACTAAATTCGAAGATATCTTATGGCTAATACAAGCACTTCTTCAGCATCCACAGCAGCAAATCAAAAGCCTACTGAAGTTGGTTTTGTCCGTTCAGTCAAAGATTTTTTGGTTTACCTTGATGGCTTACCAACCCTCCAGATTAACGATTTAGTGCAAAACGAGGCGGGGCTGCGTGGTTGGGTCACTGCCCTGCAAAAAGATAAAGTTGAGGTGCTGATGGTTGATGATGGTGAAGTAACTCCTGGGCAAATGTTCCAGCGTGGCCAAACCAATCTATCTGTACCTGTTGGTCCATTTTTACTAGGTCGGGCAGTTGATCCCTTAGCTGTCCCCATTGATGGCAAGGGCAAACTAGCTGTTACTGACACCACGACACTGGCCGAACTTGACCCCACTGCCAAAGGCATTTCTTTTCGTGAGTTTATTAATCACCAATTTGATACAGGTATTACTCTGGTCGATTCTTTAATCCCAGTTGGAAAAGGTCAAAGGGAGTTAGTTCTAGGAGATGCCCGTTCAGGTAAAACTAGCTTCTTAATCGATATTATTGTTAATCAAAAGTACACTAAAACTGTCTGCATCTATGCTCTCATTGGTAAACCCATTACTGAGGTTAGAAACATGATTGATATTCTCCACTCTAATAATGCCTTGGATCACACAATTGTGGTCGCTGCCTCTTCAACTGATCCTGCTCCCCTAATCTTTTTAACTCCCCAAACTGCCTTCTCTATTGCTGAATATTTTCAGAAGCAAGGCCAAGATGTCTTAATTATTCTGGATGATATGGGTAATCATGCAAAAATCTATCGGGAGATTTCTCTACTGGCTAATGTAGCCCCAGGTAGAGAATCTTATCCTGGTGATATTTTTTATCAGCATGCTCATCTTTTGGAAAGAGCTGGAAGTTTTAACCGTCAAGCAGGCGGGGGTTCGATTACCGCTTTGCCAGTTATTGAACTGAACTTAAACGATTTCACCACTCTAATTCCTACTAATGTCATGGCCATGACTGATGGACATTTATTATTCAAGTCTGCTCTTTATAGCCAAGGGCAAAGACCAGCTATTGACCTTTCTCTGTCCGTTTCCCGGGTAGGACAACAAACTCAAACCCATACCCAAAATCTGCTAGCAACCAAGGTCAAGCAAGTTTTAGCTGAAGCCACCCAGCTAGAAACAGTCAGTAGGTTTAGCTTTGAGTTACCTTTTGAAACACAGCTATTGCTCAGACAAAAAATCTTGATTGAAGAAATGATTAAGCAAGAACCTTTGATATATATTTCTAAAGAGATTCAATCAATCCTACTTGCTCTACCTTTTACAGGCATGTTTCAAGACAAAGATGCTGAGTTTGTGCGCCAAAACTTACGTAAAATTATTGAAAGTTTTGCTAGTGATCCACAGCTTCTCAATACCACCAGGGCAGTGCCTGAGATGAAAGATGATAACCAGTTAATCGCCCTGCTAGAAAAAGCTACATCCAGACTGGAATATTTACTAGGACTAACCAAAAAAGGAGCGCAAAAAGCCTAAAACATATGCCAACAATTAGACAAATTAGTCAAACTCTAGAAGAAAGTAATTCTCTGAAAATGGTTGCCCAAGCATACAGCGAAATATCTGCTGTTAAATTACAAAAAATCCGTGCTGGGATTGAGAAAAATCGGCTTTTTACAGAAGAAATCGGGAAGCTTTACCATATGGTGCAAACTGCTGCCACTCGCAGAAGCGTTGTAAGCCACTCTAGCAAAAAGGGTACTATAAGTATCGTCCTTACTTCCAATGACCGCTTTTACGGTAGTCTAGAGACCGAGTTAACCCGTTTTTTCTTAGTTAACACTACAAAAATACGGACTGATCGGCTGGTGATTGGACGAACTGCAATTGACCAATTAAAGAGCATCAAATACTTTCATACTTATCAACCGCTCGTCTTTCAAAATGATCTACCATCTACTACCGAAATACATCAAATAGCTCAGTTAATAGATCATTATAAACAGGTCGTAGTCTATTATTCTAGCTTTCAAAGCGTCTTGATCCAAAAGCCCACCGCTACTGATATTACTCAATCAGCAACAGAAACCGTGAGTGTCAAAACTGCTGATAAGTTAGATTATATTTTTGAGCCTGAGGTTGAACAAATGCTCGATTTTTTTAACAATCAAATTACCATGTTGCTTTTAGAACAAACCTTTTTTGAAGCAGAATTGGCTAGAACAGCAGCGCGTCTAATCTCGATGGATCAAGCTCAAAGTAATGCTGAAGATTTTATCAAAGAGCAAAAAAGACAACTCGCTGCTGCCAAACGCTCTTTGGAAAATGTCTATTTATTGGAGACGATTGCCAGCTTATTAAACTCAAGAAGGAACAATTATGCTCTCAACAAATAATCCTAATCACCAGCATATTAACATTAACCCAGTTAACGGTCGAATCATTAGCGTCAATGGTCAAATAGCTGAAGTCGAAATTGAGTCTGACAGCTACCCTCAATTACTGGAAATACTAGTCTCACCAGAAAATGATCAAATTAGGCTCGAAGTTTATTACCAGTCAGAAAAGGTTGTCTCTTGTCTCATTTTATACGGACGATCACTTCTCTATCGAGGCATGAAAATTACTGGTACAGGCTCTGAGTTAAAAACTCCTCTGAGCAAAGATATTTTAGGCCGAGTTATTAATCTTTTTGGTGATCCTCAAGATAGCGGTGGACCAATTTCTAATGCGAACTGGACACCCATCTATTCCAAAACCCCCGCTCTAAACACCATCCGTTCAAAATCTGAGCTACTGGAAACCGGTATCAAAGCGATTGATTTTCTGACACCTTTTGTTAAAGGAGGCAAAATTGGTTTTATTGGTGGAGCTGGTGTGGGAAAAACTATTCTAATGACGGAACTTATTCATAATATTACCGCTGCCCACTCTGGAGTCTCCATCTTTGCCGGTGTGGGAGAAAGAATTCGTGAGGGACAAGAACTATACCAAAGATTATTAACCTCTAAAGTGATGGCTAACACGGTCATGATTTTGGGCCAGATGAATGAAAATGCTGCCATCCGTTTCCGCGTTGCCTTGGCTGCAGCAGCGATCGCTGAGTACTTCCGCGATTTGCACCACCAAGACGTATTATTTTTTATTGATAACATGTTTAGATTTGTCCAAGCAGGTTCAGAAGTTTCAACTTTACTTGGCACCACTCCTTCAGAACAGGCTTATCAAGCGACTCTACAAACAGAGATCAGCTCTTTAGAAGATAGACTAGTACCAACTGAAAATGGCACAATCACCTCTATTCAGACAGTTTATGTACCTTCTGATGAATTAACTGATGCTGGTGTTAACGCGATTATGTCTTTTCTTGATACAGCTGTAGTTTTGTCGCGATCGATTGCCCAAATGGGTATCTATCCCCCAATTGATCTGTATCAATCCTCAACATCAACTGTCTCACGCTCGTTAATTAGCAGTGATCATCTAGCAGTGCTAACTTTATTTCAGCAGCTTTTAGACCGTTACAACAAGCTTTCTCATATTGTAGCTATTGTTGGAGAATCAGAACTGTCTGCTGACGACCAAACTGTCTTTAACAGAATCAAAAAAGTCATTAATTACCTCACGCAACCATTTTTTGTTACCGAAATTCACACTGGTCGCAAGGGAGTTTTTGTGCCAATTAACACGACAATTTCAGATATTCGGGAAATATTGTCTGGCAAATTAGATGACGTTCCAGCTGATAAGTTGATGTACATCGGGGATTTAAAAAGTCTATGATGAATCTTCAGCGAGTTAATCCTCTATTGGCTAAGAATATATATTGCTAAACAGTTATGAGTGTATTAAAAGTCAAAATAGTAACCCCTAAAGCAACTATTTTCCAAGGAGACGCAGACTCTGTTTCTTCAACTAACAGTTCTGGCAAGTTTGATATATTACCAGAACACGCTAACTTTGTAACTTTAATCAACAATCACCCCATTACCCTTTGTTTAGCTAACCAGCAGACCAAAAGTTTTACTTTCCCTCTAGCAATTATTTATACTCATAATAATCAAATAGATATCTACACGGATATTACTCTACAGTTAGAGAACATCTCCAACACTACTCACTAATTCTAACTAAAGTCTATTATCACTTATCCAAACAATACCTTGTCCTCTTACAAAAAAGCTGTAGAGAATTGTTTCTGTCAGGTTAAACTCTTACTTAAAAATCTAGGTATTATTTTTACTCAATTACCTTGGTAAAATCTAGGCAGTCCCCTCATATAATCTCTTGACAAATCTAGGCAAATTAGGGCATTCTAAAAATAGGCCTGTTATTAATATAGAAGAGTAAGTTTATCCCAAAACTCTCCTTCAGAAAATATTTTAAGGGCCACCAATAACTGCCATGAAGAGTGATCGTCTGCAAAAAGCCAAACTCGCTGAATATTTACAAACTCGGGTGAATCCGACCAAATCTGTTGCTGCTAAGCTATCCTCTGGCTCACCTTTATTAAAAATTGGAGAGGCAGCTAAAGTACTTGGAGTTTCCATTGATACCTTACGTCGCTGGGAAGAAGTAGGCAAAATCAAATCAATTAGGACAGCCGGTGGTACTAGGCTATACTCAATAGAATTACTTCAACAAGTCGCTGGCAAAAAACGCTCTTACAGGAGGGTTGAGCAAGCTGATAAACTTCAAGCCAAATTACAAAGCAAAGATACAGTACAATTGCCTCCTAGCCAACTCCTTCCTACTCCAGCCGGTGAAGACGATTCAATTATCTCCCAGCTGCCCAATAAAGAGCTTGCTAATTTGATAACACCAGGCATTTCCAACGAGGTTGAACAAATCATTCAATCTCAACAAGCTCATTCTTTATATGAATCTCCTCTAACTCAACAACCAGAAATTGATACTAATGAGAGCATTATTGCTATACCCGAAGATAAACCCGAAACTACCCTAGAAGCAGACAAAATTAGCAAAAATAAACTTCATATTTTAAATATAAAACATAGAAATCTAGGTAATTTAGCCTCGGTTAGAGAAAAAATCTATGCAGGGGCTACTCTACTGTTTGTTAGTTTTACATTATTAATAAGTGCCCTCGCTTTTACAAAAATCACTGGCAGTGTCTTGCCTTTTGCCTTACCCACCCCTTTAAAACAGCTAGCAGCAAACTTACAATTGGATTCTCAACCAATCTCTTTGGCAGGTGTTAACCCAAATAACTTCTCACAGAATTTGGCAACTATTCCTAACTTAAATAGCGGGAAGGTTCTAGCTGGCACTACTGTTGCCCATTATTTAGAAATCAACTCGGACACAGCTATTAATGGCAGCCTGGCAGTTTCGACCGATGGTGTTTTTGGTAACTCAGTTACCGCTCCAAATATTATATATGGTGTCCGAGCTGGAGCTAATGTTGCTGTTTCTGCTGGACAAACTCCAACTATTTCAGTTAATTTACCAGCCCTCGTTAACTCTTTCCAAGGCTCAACAGGTGCCATCAATTTAGCTGCTGGTACTGATATTGCTATTTCTGGCTTAACTATTTCTGATACTGCAACCCTTTCTTCCGTGCGCGGTAGAGGTGGCTGTGACTCATGTATCGTTGATGATGATGTCAGTAATACTTTAACCTTAGATTCCTCCAGTTCAGTGTCTGGTTCAGCAATTAAGTCTGGGACTGTAGCTAGCAGCTATGGTGGAACAGGTATCACATCATATACAAAAGGTGACATTATATATAGCTCTGCTACAAGTACTCTGGCTACATTAGGCATTGGTACTTCTGGTCAGGTTTTGCAAGTCTCCAGTTCCGGAGTTCCTTCCTGGGCTAACGCTACAGGCACCTTGAGCGGTGGTGGGAATAATGGTTATGTTGCTTATTGGACCGGGGCTACTTCTCTTTCATCTGAACAATATTTGTCTACATCAAGAGGTGGCACTGGGCTAGATGGCTCAGCTGCCAGCAATGGGCAACTGCTGATTGGCAACGGCACAGGTTATTCTTTGGCTACCCTAACCCCAGGAACCGGAGTTACTGTCACTAATGGAGCAGGTACCATCAGTCTGGCCGCCAGTCTGCTAAATGCAGTTGACGGGATTGGAACTACTGCTTCATATTCTGGTTTGGAGTTTGCCGGGGGGTCAAGCGATCAGTTAAGCCTGCTACAAGGTTGCTCAGACGGAGAGCTATTGAAATGGGACAACACCAGTAAAGCTTGGGTCTGTTCAACTGATTTAGGTGGTTCAACTGCCATAATTAATGTCGCCGAAGGTGCAACTACTTATAGTGGTATTGATACTCTGCGTTTTAGTGCCAATGATTTTAATGTCTCTAAAACAACTTCTACTGCTGATGTTTCAATAGATTATACGAATGGCCAATTGGCAACATCAGGGCAAAATGGTTTCTTGTCTGCTGCTGATTGGACCACCTTTAACTCCAGACAAGCAGGTGATGCTGACCTGACAGCATTGGCTGGACTTGGTTCCACAGGTATTGCAGTGAGAACTGGCTCAAATACCTGGTCTCAAAGAATGATCACTGGGACTACCAATCAAGTGATTGTCACCAATGGTGATGGAGTCTCTGGCAACCCGACTCTTTCTCTACCCCAAGATATTGCTTTAACTTCCTCTCCTACCTTTAGTGCTTTAGCTTTAACAGCTACTTCTAACCAACTGCTTTTGGGAACTACCAATATTGGGACTTTAACCTGGACTCCTTCTACTACTCAAACTATTACTCTACCTGATGCTACAGGTACTGTAGCTTTAGGAACAGGGACTTCTGGACAGATTACTGGATGGACTGGGACTTCCTCCTTAGGAATATTAACTGATCTACCAACAGCTACTACCATTGGTTCTAGTTATATCTACAGAGTGGGAGGAACTGATGTGGCTGTTACTGATGGTGGAACTGGGAAGAGTTCCTGGACACAGTATTCCATACCATATCTTACTGATACATCTACCTTTGGAGAAATAGCTATTGGGACTTCTGGGACAGTGCTCGTTTCTTCAGGTACAGGTTATACTTGGAGTACAATTTCTGGAGTAGGTGCTGTAACAGGTACTGGTACTTCGAACTATGTGACCAGATGGACTGGTTCTTCTTCTTTGGCCACTGGTGTTCTGTATGATAATGGGGCTTATGTAGGTATAGGCACTACTAATCCCGGATCACTACTGACTGTGGGTAATAATACCTTTACTGTTAACTCTTCTGGGAATATCTTAGGTAATACTTTAGCTTTAACAGCTTCCTCCAATCAAATAGTCCTAGATACTAATGGGACTTTAACCTGGACTCCTTCTACTACTCAAACTATTACTCTGCCTGATGCTACAGGTACTGTAGCTTTAGGAACAGGGACTTCTGGAGGACTGGCTGCCTGGAATGGAACTAACTCCTTAACCAATCTTACCTCTTTAGATGTGAGTAGAGGTGGAACTGGACACACTTCCTGGACACAATATGGTCTGCTGTATGCTGATACTACTTCTTCCCTTTCTCAGGTAGGAATAGGAACTACCGGACAGTTACTAGCTACTACTGGGACAGGTTATTCTTGGATAGATAATAACTTC